>DASZVV010000028.1:0-34304 GCA_035546955.1 Bryobacteraceae bacterium | reverse complement strand
ATCTGTAATCGCCCACGACGGCAGTGCCCTCTACTTCGCCGCCGCCACGAACTCTTCCATCACAGCCTTCCGCAGCAAATCCGGCGGCAGCAATCCCTGCGAAAGGATGAAATCGTGGAACTTCATCACATCGAACTTCGGCCCGAGCGCCTTCTCCGCTTCTTTGCGGATATCCACCAGCCGCAGGTAACCGTCGTAATACGAAACCGCCTGCCCCGGGCTGCGGAACGTGTAACGGTCCACCTCCTCTGTTGCAAACGCCTTCGAGAGCACTACATCTTCCTGCAGCACACGCATCGCCTCCGCGGGCGTTACCTTGCCTTCCTGTAACTCCGGATCGAGAAACGCACGCGCCGCCCGCAGCAGCCGCAGTTGCAGCGAAATCAGCTTGCCGTCGTCCGGCATGTAAGGCAGCATGAACCACTCGGAATAAAGTCCCCAGCCCTCTACATTCGTGCTGTTGAACGCGTAAAGCGCCCGCGCCAGCGAAACGCCGCGCTCCACCATCGAATCGAACTGGAGTTCGTGGCCTGGCCGCGCTTCATGCGCGATCAGCGTCCAGGAAGCCGCCGCGAACGTAAAATCGTCATACTTCAGCGCCTCGCCGCCCGCGCCGGATGTCCCCATCGGCAGCACAAACTGGCCGCGCTCGCCGTGATTGTTCAGCAGTGGCGGCGGCAGCATGTGCGGTGCGGGCTGTCGCGCGGTTTCCGCCGCCGAAGCCAGCCGGATAATCGCGGGCCGCGATGGCAGCGTCACCAGCCGGTTCTTCCGCACGATATCTTCAATTTCCGCCAGCCGCTTCTGGTATTCCGGCATGATGTCCGCCGGCCCGAGTTGCTCTTTCTTCAGTACCAGGATCACGTCGCGGTAATCGGATGACGGCAGTTTGCGCGCCGCGGCAATCCGCGCTGCAATCGGCTTCATCTCTTCCTGAATCTCCGTGAATCCGGTGTGTCCCAGCTTCTCCAGCTGGGCAGCGGTGTAGTCTACGCCCGCGTCCTCCAGGCGAAGCTGATAGATATCGGGCGGCAGACGGAAATCCGTGCGCGCCTTCGGCAGCACTTCGCGCCGCAGAAACGCGTCGTATTCACCCAGTTGCGTTTTCAGCCGGGCCATCGCCTCTTCGTAATCCTTCTGATGGAACTTCTCCATCAGAAGCCCGATGCCGGTTGTGTACTGATTCGTATCCGCCAGATCCTTTTCGATCTCTTCCTTCGCCGGCCCGAGCAAACCGGGATTCCGCAGGCGTTCGCGAAAACGCGCTTCCGCCATCTCCGTCATGGGCGTAAAGCCCTTCTCCATCCCCGTGTATTTCTTCAGGCGCTCAACAGCCGCCGGACGCCGCGCCGCATCCACCTGATCGTCGAGCAGGCCCTGAATACCCGAGAAAACAATTCGTCCCACGTCGTGATAAGGCAGAAATCGGTTGTAGCTGGCCTCATTGCCACGAATGTTCCGGTCGGCCTCGTGAATCAGAATTTCGAGATCCTGCCTGACCAGCGGATCCTTTTCGGCCGCAAGCCTCTCCTTCAGCAGATCGAGGGCTTTCAGATAATCCGCCCGTATTTTGTCGTGAAGATCGGCCGAAAACACAGTGATCTGATCGTCCAGACCCCGAACTCCGTTCTCGGAAGCATCTTCGGGCGAATATTTCGAATCGATATCGATCAGAATCTGCGTATTCCGGTTACTGCGGGTCACCCACTCCGGCTGGGTCTGCGCCATTGCGGCCATCGCCGCGGAAATGAGCAAAATCGTACGTGTTAATGCGCGCATAATTTCAGCATAGCGGCTCGGCGGTGTATGTTGAGGGCATGGACGACCTCCAGCAAGGAATGGCCACAGTTTTTCAGTCTTCCGGTTTTAATGCCGAGGTGGAAGCCGAATTGATTTCCGGTGTGCTCGAATCGAACGGAGTGAAGGCGGTAGTGAGCGGCGTTGACACGCTCCCTGGCGCGCACGACGTTCTCGTTCAGGTTTCCGCGGAAGACGAACAGCGCGCGCAGGCTTTGATCGCCGAGGCGCAGCAAAGCGGTCCTGCTGCCGCGGAAGAAGGCGAGAAAGCGACCGAACCGCTCTGAGGGTCTCTATAGTCCTGCTGGCGTTTGCGGTTCCCTGTGCCTTCGCGCAGGCGCCTTCGATTCTGGAGCATGGCGTCGTGAACGCCGCGTCCTGGTCCGAGCCGATTTCTCCCGGATCGATGATCGCGATCTTCGGCACGAATCTCGCCGCGAGCCCGGCATCCGCCTCCGCGCCCCTGCCGCTCACGTTAGGCGGAACGTCTGTGACCATCAACGGCCTTCCCGCGCCTCTCAGCTTTGTTTCGCCGGGCCAGGTCAATGCGCAGGTGCCATCGTCTCTCACGGCTCCCGATCGTACGATCATTGCCGTTGCGGTTGCCGTCACTACCGCCGCAGGCTCCGTCGGCATCCAGACGGGACTGGCATCCGCCTCGCCGGGTTTCTTCACGGCCGATGCGAGCGGTTGTGGACAAGCGGCTGCTCTCAACATCCGCCCCGATGGCTCGGTATCTTTGAACTCGCCATCGAACAGCGCCGCTCCCGGTGACTATGTCGCTTTATTCGGTACGGGCTTCGGTGTTCCCGCCCAGCAGATTGACGATGGCGCCGCCGCTTCCGGGCCATCGTCTCTGAGCGTCGCACCCGGCCTTACGGTGGACAGCGAGCCGATCGCTTCGCCCACTTACACCGGACTTGCCCCCGGCCTTCCGGGCGTGGATCAGATCAATTTTCAGGTTCCGGCATCCACACGCAACGGGTGCGCTGTACCTGTCAGGGGAAGCCAGACCCTGGGCAGTCCGAACGTCACGATCAGCGTGCAAAGCGGTGGCGGCCAGTGCAGCGATCCTCCCATCCAGTCGTACGGCCAGATCGCCTTGAGTTCCATTGTGGGCGGCCCGGACAGCGGCACTTTTTTTGCCTCTTTCCCGGCGGGTCCGCAGGTAACGCCGCCCGCTCCGGAGGAGGTAGTGTATGCGCCGGTTTACGTCGCGAATTCGCCCTCTGTGTTCGTTGAATTTTCCGCGTTTCCATTCACGCAGCGCTCCTGCGCGGTGCCCGGCTATTCCAATCTCTCGGCGGGGTCGATTCGGATAACGCCGCCCTTGGGCGAGCCGGTGACGTTAACGCCGCAATCGGATGGCATTGGCGGCGTCGTCTATGTCGGTAACCTTCCTGCCGGGTTTATCGGGCCGGGCGTTTACACGATTGCCGGGCCAACGGCGGCCAGCGTGAGTCTCAACACGCAGTTGACAGTCGGTTCACCGATCCGGATTCAGACTCCGCTTTCGGCCGGTACGGTTATCTCATCGAGCCAGCCGCTCACCATTCAATGGACCGGCGGCGATCCGGATGCCCTGGTTCGATTCTCGATTTCCTCCACGCCATCTTCGGGAACTTCGACCAGCAGCTACACTTACGCCCGCGTGAGTGACGGCTCGCTGACCATCCCTCCCGTCTGCACCTCCGGTAACCCGCTCAACCCGAAAGTCTGTTCCTTCGGAATCCCGCCTTCTTCGAACGTGTCAATCACGATCCAGGAGATGCCGGACCCCGCGAAAAGACCCGCTATTCAGGTGCCCGGCATCACCGGGCCCGTCTCTCTCAGCTGGAGCTACGCTTACGCTTTTCCGTTTCTGACGCTGGGTCAGTAGCCGGTTTTCGCCACATGCTAATCTGGGTTTCGTCAGGTTCCGGGCTCCGTGCAACGGGCGGCTGCAAACCCCGCCAGGTCTGGAAGGAAGCAACGGTAGTGGCTTTACTCGTGTGCCGCGGATTACCCGGGGCCTGGCATAACCGGCCCTCCTCATGTACCAGGTCATCGCCAGAAAATACCGGCCACAGTCTTTTGACGATGTCCTGAATCAGGACCACATCAAAACGACCCTGCGCAACGCGATCGACCAGAAGCGCATCGCGCACGGCTACATCTTTTCGGGGCAGCGCGGAACCGGCAAGACAACCACGGCGCGCATCGTCGCTCTCTGCCTGAATTGCGAAAAAGGACCGACCGACAAGCCCTGCGGCGTTTGCCCGAGTTGCGTGGAAATCGCGGCGGGCGGCTCCGTCGACGTGATCGAAATCGACGCAGCCTCGAATCGCGGTATCAATGAAATGCGTGAGTTGCGCGAGAATGTTCGCTATCAGCCCGCGCGGGACCGCTACAAGATTTTCATCATTGATGAAGCCCACCAGATTACGAATGAAGCTTTCAACGCGCTGCTGAAGACGATTGAAGAGCCGCCGGAGTGGGCGGTCTTCATTCTTTGCACCACCGAATCGCACAAGATTCCGGCCACGATCGCCTCGCGCTGCCAGCACTTCAGTTTTCGCTCCGTCGATTTCAACGATCTCATCGCGCGCATGCGCGATATCTGCCGGCAGGAAGGCGTGGATGCGGATGACGAAGCGCTCGCCGTTCTCGCGCAATCGGGCGAAGGCTCGGTGCGCGATTCGCTCTCCGCGCTCGATCAGGCCATTGCGTGCTGCGGCAATAAACTCGACGCCGCGCAGGTCCGGGCGCTGCTCGGCGCATTCGGAATCGATGCAATGGCTCAGGTGACTACGGCGCTGGCCGCGCAGGATGGGGCCGCTATGCTCGCCATCGTCGATGAGCTCGAGCGCAACGGCGGCAGTCCGCAGCATTTCTCGCGCGAGCTTTCGCGCTATCTCCGCAACCTGCTGGTGACGAAAATTTCGGGCGGCAATTCGCGCCTCGTGACGGCGAGTCCGGCGGAAAAAGACGAACTCGCGCGCATCGCGGCGTCTTTCAGTGAGGAAGACCTCACCCGATACCTTCAGCTCTCACTCGATCTTTTTCGCGATCTGCAGTTCTCCATGCAGCCGCGGTTTCATCTCGAAATCGGTCTGCTGAAGATGGTACAGGCCGGCAAACTGGTGCCGATCGAAGAAGCGCTCGCGAGCGTTCGCGGCGATGCGAAGCCATCCGCGCCATCAACGCCGCCATCGACATCGGCCCCTCTCCGGCAGGCGCCCCCGATGCCAACTCGTACCGCAATGCCGCTGCAATCGGCGCCCCGCGCGGCCGCTCCCGCGCCAGCTGCCGCTGCGTCTCCGGCGCCGGCGGCTGATGCCGGCCCCCCGTCTGCTGATGACGACTGGCGGGAGAAGCTCCAGTCCGCCATGGTCAAAGCCGGGCTCCAGTTTTCAGCCGATGCGATGGGCCAATCGAACGCCGCGCTCGTGAATAACGAGCTCATCATCCAGGCACCCAAACAGTTTCAGCTCGATCTCGGCCGCGAAGAAATTCTCTCGGCCCTGAAGCAGCTGGGCCATCCCACGCTGCGTTTCAAAGTCGTTTTCGGCGAAGTGACGCCATTGCCCGCAGCGAAAACCGCGCCCAAAGCCGCGCCGCCGCAGGATGAAGTCACCGAGCGCGCCCTCAATCATCCCGACGTGCAGCGCTTTCGCGAGTTGTTTGGCGGCGAAGTGCGCAATGTTCGCAATCTGAAGGAGTCGTAAAAGATGAAGATGCCAGGCAACATGCAGGCCATGATGAAGCAGGCGCAGCAGATGCAGGAGCGCATGCAGGCGGAGATTGCGCTGATCCGCGTGGAAGGCTCCGCGGGCGGCGGCATGGTCACGGTGAAGATGGATGGCCATAAGAACGTCACGGCGGTGAAGATCGATCCCGAAGTCGCGGGCGACGTCGAAATGCTGCAGGATCTTGTCGTTGCGGCCTGCGGCGATGCTTTCAAGAAAGTGGAAGAAGAATCGCAGCGCAAAATGGGGAGCATGCTGGGCGGAATGGGTTTGCCTCCCGGCCTTTTCTAACCAATGCCGGATTTCGCCGAACCGCTCGCGCGGCTCATCGCTGAATTCAAGCGCCTGCCGGGCATCGGACAGAAATCGGCCCAGCGCATCGCTTTTCACGTCATGCGGGCGGGCAGGGAAGACGCCGCGCAGCTCGCCGAAGCGATTCTCGATGTCAAAGACAAGCTCACCATGTGCGCTGTGTGCAACAACATCGCCGATAGTGAGCTCTGCCAGTACTGCCGCGATCCTCAGCGGGACCAGACTGTCATCGCGGTGGTGGAAGATCCGAACAATATCGTCGGCATCGAAGTCACGCGGCAGTTCAACGGGCTTTATCACGTGCTCGGCGGGGCGCTTTCCCCGCTGCGAGGCATCGGCCCCGAGCAGCTTCACATCAAGAGCCTGATCGAGCGCATCTCGAAGGCCGAGATTCAAGAGATTATCGTCGCGACAAACCCAACGGTGGAAGGCGAAGCGACCGCGGTTTATCTCTCAAAGCTTCTCAAGCCTCTCGGCGTCCGCGTGACCCGCATCGCCATGGGCGTGCCGGTCGGCAGCGATCTCGAATTCGCCGATGAAGTGACCATCTGGAAGGCCCTCGAAGGGCGCCGCGAAATCTGACGATCAGTGGAACGTCTTCTCGAACGCCGCGAACCGGTGCTCGAGATCGGCCTTAAGCTCTGACTTCTCTTCGGCGGGCGCAAACGAATACTCAATGCTGTTCCGCACCAGTTGCTTCACATCCGCATAGCTGAGCTGATACGTCAGCACCGCACGCTCGAACTCCTGCGTCAGATCGGACCGCGAAACGCCCTCATCATCGGTCGAAAGCTCCACCGGGACCCCATACTTCCGGTAATCGGGAAACGGATGGTCGTTCCCCTTCACGCCCAGAATTCCGTCATTGCTCGTCAGATTGATTTCGACCGCGATGTGCTTCGCCTTCATCTCCGCCATCAAGCCGTACGGATCTTTCTCGAACAGGATGTCCACGCCGTGTCCGATGCGTTCCGCGTGGCCTACCTCCACCGCCTCGCGGATATGGAACCGCAGTCCATCCGGCGGCACAAGCCCCTGCCACAACTCACCCGCATGGAGTGCGATGTGCACTTTTGGATAAATCCTGTGGGCATAATCCACCATCCGCATATGCAGGCTGTAATCGCGCATCGAAAGCAGCCCATCCTCCGGCTGCACGAAATTGATCGCGACCACGCGCGGATCGGCAGCCGCCAGCGCAAACCCCGCCATCACTTCGCCGAAAATCTGATCCGGCGGAAACTCGCGCAATACCTGGTAAATATACGCAACCTTCACGCCGCACAGCGGCGGCGCCGGACTCGCATTGCATCCCGCCGTGCGCGCCGCTTCAATCTGGTCCACGCGCGCCCGCATCCCCGTCACGACCTTCTCCAGCCCCGCGCTCTCCAGCTTTCCGCGCGTGACCTCGAAATCCGGATCCAGCCCGACTGACTTGCCCAGCGCCGCCGGCGCGCCACCGCCCGAAAGCGCCATCAATTCGAGATAGGACTCGTTCTGATCCGCCGCCCGCGCAATCACTTTCTGAATCAGCCCTGTCGTATCCACCGGCCCGAAGCGCGCGAAGGTATCGAAGAAATGGTCGTGGCTCGACACTCCCGCCGACGGCACAAAATTCCGCATCGAAAGCACATCGATCAGCGAATTCGCCAGCGCATTATCCGTTTGGGTCTGCGCAGCGCTGACGTTCTCCCCGACGCAGGGAGGCGCAACGATCCGCAGCGCCTTCACATCGACGCAGAGGCTTTGCTGCGCTGCTGCCTTCAGAATGTTCTCCGCATAGAATGCACCCGACAGATGATTGTGCAGATCCGCACCTTTGGGCATCCGGTAGAGGAACTCATGCAGTTCACCCGGGCTTTTCCGCAGTTCCGCAAAGCGCTTTTCGACCGGCGAGACCTGCGCGGAAGCATGAAGAAGGCAAAGGAATAAAGCGGCGAACGAAGAATACCGGGCCATTCGTCCATGATAATTTGCACCAAACGTGCTCTAAGGGTGGGCATGAGCACAAAAGGTGCAGCTCTCTTTGCAGTGATCGCCATGATCCTCTGGACCCTGCGGATGACCGTCACGCTGGTCAAGAGCCTCTCCGGCCTGGCGGGCGGATACGTATCGCTCAGCGTCTCTGTCGTGTCGCTGATCGACTTCCTGGCCGCCCTGAGCCTGCTGATCTTCTTCGCCGTGTATTGGTCGAAGGCGTGAGCGTCAGCCGCGCCCGCGCGATGCTCCGCCACCCAGTCCGCCAAGATCGATCAGCACTGCGATCAGCAGCCAAAGCAGATTGATCCCGGCGGTCGCCAGATGATTATTGATCTCCCACGCGTAAACAATCGTCGTCAGCGGAAGGAAAATAAATCCGAGCAGCGGCAGCAGCATCTCGCCGTGAAAGGCCCGCTGCAGATAAGTGCTCGTCAGATACATGACCGCGAGTATCACGCGCGGAAACAGCAGCAGAATAATCAGAAACAGGCAGGGCACGCGGCTCTCCTCTCGCGGCGAGGCCGCGTGCCCTCGATTATTGCAACTTTGCGTCCACTACTTCTGCGGTTCGCTCGAAGGCGGCACAATTTTGTTCAGCCGCATGTATGTCACGAGATTCCCGTAATGCTCCCACGTGTGGGCCACTTCGTAGTCCATGGCAGCGACGCGTGTCAGCGTCATGCCTTCGAAACTGATTGTCTCCATGGCCGATGAAGGAGTCAGCTTCGCATAATCGGCGTCGCAGCCGGCGAACTCGCGTTTCAGCGACGCAATCAGACCGGCCTTCGTCTTCACCGTCTGTTCAACGGAACCGGGGGCGCGCTGCCCGCCCATGGCTGCCGCGCAGATGTGATTCGAGGCATCCGCAATGTGCCCGAATAACTGCCCGATCGTGCGCACTTCCGGCGTTGGACGGTACGAGTACAGATTCTCCGGAATCTTTTCGGCAGACCGCAGTATGAACTGCGAAATCTGCGTGAATAAAGTATGCGAGCTCTGGATCATCGGATCCGCCGCCGGCTTTGCCTGCCCCAAGGCGAGCGCGGACGCCGCCGCGAACGTCATTAACGTCTTCGCAAAAACCTTCATCTCAATTTCCCCTCACTTGTTGGTTTTCAGATCTTCCGGAAACACGCCGCGCCCCGGCGGGGGCGGGAACAGGCTTTTCAGCAGCACCAGCCGCTTGCGCAGGCACCGGCTCGGTAATTGCCGAGGACCCGTATCCACGTCGATATCGCAGCAAATTCCGTGCAGATAGAGCGTCATCGTATCTTCGAACGATTGCCGCGCGTAATCGCGGAAGGGCTTGCCGTCGCGGCGCGCGTTGGTCGGCCGCCGCAGCAGCGCCTGCTTGAGGCGCCAGCTTCGCTCATCCACCTCGCCGTGCATTTCGCTCGTCAATTCCTCGCGCAGCAACCGGTGCCAGGCCTCGGACACCTTGTCCGGCCAGCGGTACGAAACCACGGATGCGATCTCCGCATAAAAAAAGTAATGGTAATCGGCGATCTGTTCATCGCGGATCGTGAAGAACATGGTGGTCAGGTCCTCATGCTGCACCCGCGCCGAAAGGACCAGTCGCGTTTCCGGCGGCTTCACCTCCGTCACCATCGTGGTGCCCCGGCCCGTCCCCTTCTCGAGAAAGGGGGCGAGCACAATCGCCACCTTCGGGAGCAGATTCCGCACCGAGGGCGGCAGCGATTCAATCGGATCGTAAAGGTATTGCCGCTGGTCTTCCTCGGCGACCGGCGTCATCGCATGCCAGGAGAACTGTTTGTCGACTTCGATTAATTCCGGACGAATACGGCGCGCCAGATCGTCAATGGAATCGTGTTCGTGGCTCTCCCTGGGGTGGGCGCTTTCGGAGGGGGCGGATTCGATCTTCTGTCTTGCCATCTGTGAGATACAGGCAACCGGCGAACCATTGCCGGACGCCTGATTGTAACAGGCGGCCCGAACCGGAAACGGTAATCTGGTTACTTGCCTCACCCTCCCAGATCGATTCTGATCTCCGCCGGCGAAGCGTCGGGCGATTATTACGCCGCGCTCCTGCTGGAGGAACTGCGCCGCCGCTGGCCGGACACCGAATTTTTCGGCTGCGGCGGCCCTCACCTGCGTGCCGCCGGGCTGCGCACCGTGGTCCGGTCGGAAGATCTGGCTGTCGTCGGCATCGTCGAAGTGATCGGGCACCTGCCGCGCATCTGGCGCCGCTTCCGCGAGCTGATCGCCGAAGCCCGCCGGGTCAAACCGCAACTTGCCATTCTGACCGACGCCCCGGACTTCCACTTCCGCGTGGCTAAGAAACTGAAAAAACTGGGGATTCCGGTCATCTATCTGGTGGCCCCGCAGGTCTGGGCCTGGCGCGAAGGCCGCGTGAAGACCATGCGGCGGATCATCGACCGTCTCCTCTGCATCTTCCCGTTCGAAGGAGCCTGGTTTCGGGCCCGGAACGTCGCAGCGGCATATATTGGCCACCCACTGGCGGGCCGCGTCAAACCCCGGCTCTCGCGGGAGGATTTTTTTCGGAAACACAATTTATCGCTGAACCGTCAACTGGTTACAGTGCTACCCGGCAGCCGTCCGAGCGAAGTTCTGCGTCACATTCCTGCCCTTCGGGAGGCGGCGGAGCGGCTTTCGCGCGAACGCGATCTGAGCTTCATTTTGCCCGCTTCACCCCATTGCGGCGCGGCTTTTTTCGAAAGCGCGCTTGCCGGCAGTCCCATCCGCGCGATCGATGGCGAAGCCTGGGATGCCATGGCGCACTGCGATCTGGCGCTCGCCGCGAGCGGCACCGTCACGGTGGAAGCCGCCCTGCTCGGAGCACCGATGGTTACGTTCTACAAGGTGACGCCCTTGACCTACGCGATCGGCAAACCGCTGGTCAAAGTGCCGTTTTATTCGATGGTGAACCTGATTGCCGAAAAGCGGGTTGTCCCGGAACTGATTCAGGACGACATGACCGGCGAGCGGATCGCCGCCGAGGCCGCCCCTCTGCTCGGCGAGAGTTCGGCAAGAGAGAAAATGAAGCAGGAGCTTGCCGCCGTTGCGGCAAAGCTGGCAGGCACCGCCGATGCCATCCAGTCGGCGGCGGATGAAGTAGTGGCAGTTTTCGGGAGGTTGCAGTGAAGAGAGTTTTTTCGATCGCGATGGGCGCCGCGCTGGCGGCAACAGCGCTGTTTGCGCAGCAGCAGTCCGGTTCGCAGCAGTCCGGTTCGAGCGTCACGCATATTGACGTGGACGGCTATACGATCGATGCCAGCATCGATCCGGCCAGCCAGACCCTGAAGGCCAGCGTTGCGGTTCGCTTCGTGGCGCTCGACGATCAGGTGAACTCCGCCACCTTCGAGCTCAATAACAACCTCAATATTTCTGAGATCAAAGACGCGCAGGGCAACTCGCTCAACTCCGCGCGCACCGCGGCGGATAACACTGTCCGGGTCACCTTCCCCAATAATCTGCCGCGCGGCCAGATGTCGGAGATCCACTTCGTCTATGACGGCCGGCTCACCGGCGACGAAGATTCTCCGGTCTATGGCATCAAATTCGCGGCCATCCAGAACGATTACGCGTTCCTTCTCTATCCCGCCCGCTGGTTCCCCGTCAACGGCTACACTGCGGACCGCTTCACCGCCACCATGAACATCACCGTGCCGGCCGGCTACACCGTGGCGGGCAGCGGACTCGGCAGTTCCAAACCCGATCCCAACGGCGGCACCTTGTTTACTTATGAGTTCACGAAGCCCTCATTCCCGGGCGATATCGCGGTCCTGAAGGGTGACCCCACGAAAGTCTCTTCCGGCGGGATCACGACGACCCTCTGGTTCCGTGGTCCGCAGGCCGGGTTCGCCAATGCTTATGGCGAAAAAACGGCCGAGATGCTGGATTATTTCGTGTCGCTTTTCGGACTCGCGCCCTACGCGAACATGACGGTGGTCGAAACAGCCGATGGTGCGCCGAATGGCTATTCCGCGCCCGGCCTGATTTTCCTCAACCCGCACGCAATCGCCAAAGAAGTGAATGACAATGTGCTCGCCAATCAGATTGCGCGCCAGTGGTGGGAGATCGACGTCTCGCCCATCAACCGCAATCACATCTGGCTCGAAAACGGCATGGCGCTCTATTCCGAAGCGCTCTGGACGGAGCACGATAAAGGTCCGTCCGCACTCGAACAGCGCATGCACGATACCGCGGTCACCGCTCTGACGGTGGATGACGTGCCGATGATCCAGGCTTCGCGCCTCGACGACTACTCCCCCGAATACTGGGCCCTCACCGCCAGTAAGGGCGCCGCCGTGATGGGGATGCTGCGCAGTACTGTCGGCGATGAAAAATTCTTCGCCGGTGTGAAGGATTTTCTGAAGCAGAACGCATGGAAATCCGTCTCCACTGCCGATTTCCGCACTGCCTGCGAAACCGCGAGCGGCGAGGAACTGCGCTACTTCTTCATCCAGTGGGTGGAAAACAATCTTGCGCCTGAATTCAAGCTCGAATACACGATCTTCCGCACCCAGAAAGGATTCCGCGTGCAGGGCAAGATCACGCAGGATCTCGACACCTTCCGCATGCCGGTGGACCTCCGCATCGAAACGGAAGGCAATCCCGAAGAAAAGCGCGTTGAGGTTATGGGCACCTCATCGGAATTCTCGGTGGAGACTTTCGGCAAGCCAAAGAGTGTGGTCATCGATCCGGGTAACAAGGTTCTGCGCATGAGCCCGAAGATGCGCGTCGATGTCGCCGTCCGCAAGGGCGAACAGTTCGTGCAGATCGGCGAGTTTGCTGAAGCCCTCAAGGAATACCAGCGCGCTCTCGATACGCAGAAGACCAGCTCGATGGCCCACTATCGTGTGGGCGAGGTGTTCTTCCTCCAGCACAACTATCAGTCCGCGGCCAACGAATTCCGCGAAGCCCTGAACGGCGATAACGACCCGAAATGGATCGAAGTGTGGTCGCACATCTATCTCGGCAAAGTCTTCGACCTCACCGGCCAGCGCGAACGCGCCGTTAACGAATACACCCTCGCCCAGCGCACTCGCGACAACACGCAGAATGCGCAGGATGAAATTGAGAAATACCTGCACACGCCGTATTCTGAGAAGAGCAAGGAACTTGTCTGAACTTTTCTCTTCACCGGCGTTTTTTCAGATTTGCCCTGTTTGCCTGCGTTCTGGCGCTTGCCGGCTCGCTCGCCGGTTCGCCGATTAACCTGCCTTCGGAGCCTCCCGGCAGTGAGCCCGGCCAGATCTTTCAGCTCCAGGATTACCGCTGGGTTCCGGTCACCGTCAAGCGCACCCCCACCTTCATCGAGTGCAGTTTCCAGGTTGTCTCCGGCGGCGCCTCCGTTCACGCGGAGTTGCTGACCGAAGAGGACTTCATTCTCTTCCGCCGGCACCGTGAGTACGAAGCCCTCGAAGAGACGAAGCCTGGCCAGGCGGGCGGGTTCACCCACATGGCGGAGACACCGGGCCGGTACCGCGTCGTCATCATCAATGACCGCCGCGCGCCGCAAACCGCCGTTTCGCTCAGCGTGCGCGAAACGGTCGACCCGCCACCCTCCACGATTTCCGTTGGCATATCCCCAGGGCGGCAGTTCGTCGTGATCTTCGCCGCGCTCACATTCTTCTTCGGCACGGTCACCTGGTCCGGCAACAAACTCCTCCGAGCCTGGCGCAGCCGCTGATTGGCGTTCTCGTCCCGCGGAATATGCTACGATTCCGCGATATGACCCCGAAACCCGCAGCGGTGCGAATTCCCGATCTCCACCGTTCCGCGTTCTGGATCTACGGCATCACAGCCATGGTTATGAAGGAGCCGTTCGGTGTCGTGCTGCGTCACGCGGCCATAGCCGGATGGAGTGATCCCGCCGTCCAGCAGGAGGGACTTCGCGCGCTCGCGGTGCTGATCCTTATGTCTCGCCAGTTTCTCGCCGCTGGTATTTATTTCGACCGCGTCTATCTGGCGCCGGAATCGGCCGAAGAATTTCCGCGGCGTAATTATCCCTTCGATTTTCTTTTTGGTCTGACTGAAATGCTCCTGGTGCTCGCCGGCTCCATGATCGTAGCCGTGCCCAATTCTTATTTCGACATCCTCTGTGCCTTAAGTCTTATTTGGGAGCCAATCTGGCTGGCCGCTTCGAAACTAGTGGGGTATTCCACGCCCCGCAATATCGCACCACTGGCGCGCATTGCGGTCGGAATCCTCGCCATTTCTGCAATCGTTCGACTGGCAGCGGGCGAGAGCACCACGATGATCGTCCTCGCGGCCCTCGGTTTCGCCCATCTCATCCGGATGATCGCCCGCTATAACAGTACAGAAGCTGCCGTGCTCCTTAAGACAACGTAAATTAAAGAAACTTCATTTTATGCGCAGCGTCATATCGGTACGATGACGCCCACAAAATTTCAGAACGCCGCAAGATCGCACACCAGTCTCCTGGCCGCCGCGGAAAAGCGCGCCCTTATCGGAATCGCGAAGCGTCTCCCGCTCCGGATCAACTCGGATCACCTCACCACCCTCGGGTTTGTCGCTCTGCTTGCCGCCGGCGCGAGCTACGCAATGGCGAAACAGTATCCAGCCGCTCTGCTTCTCGTGATCCCGCTGCTAGCGGTGAACTGGTTCGGCGATTCGCTCGACGGCACGCTCGCCCGCGTCCGCGATTGCCAGCGCCCCCGCTACGGGTTTTACGTCGATCACATTCTGGACGCCACCGGCATGTCAGTGCTCATGGGTGGTATGGCGCTATCGGGCTACATCTCACCCATCGTCGCTGGCCTGTTCCTGATCGCCTACCTGCTGCTCTCGATCGAAATCTATCTGGCAACCTACGCCCTCGGCGTCTTCCATCTCTCTTACTGGAACTTCGGACCTACCGAACTGCGCATTCTCCTGGTAATCGGAAACCTCTTCGCTTTCCGGCGGCCCAGCGTCACGATGGCCGGGCATTCGTTTCTTTTGTTCGATGTAGGGTTCGCCATCGGCGCGTGCGCGCTCTGCCTGATTCTGCTCCAGGCCGCATTTCGCCACGCTCGCGAGCTCTATATGCAGGAACCCATGCACAAGGCAAACCGGTGAAGCGCTGGCTGAGGTTCAACGCTGTGGGAATCCTCGGGGCTGGCATTCAACTTGCCGCCCTTGCATTGATGCTCCGCCTCCACATCCATTATTTGGTGGCGACGGGTCTCGCCATCGAGGCGGCGCTCCTCCATAACTACATTTGGCACCGGCTCTGGACTTGGGCCGGTCACAGTGGGAGCCTCTGGCGATTTCACCTGTCGAACGGAGTTATGTCGTTTATTTCCAATCTGCTCCTGATGCGGCTGCTCGCTGGGAGCCTTCATTTTCCGCCTCTCCCATCGAATCTCGTGGCCATCATTCTCACCTCGTTTCTGAACTATTTCCTCGCGCTAAAGTGGGTTTTAGTACAATTTGGAGGGCCGCGCTATCATGGGGAGGTCCGCCAGGGACGATGATGGGCACGATCGCACCGCCGGACGCCAGACGGAAAGTTTCCTCCTGGCTTGTGCCCGCGATCGGTTACGCAATCTCGATTGCGACCCTGGTCTGGGCCTTCCGCCGCTTCCCCCTGGGTGAGTTGGGAGAGCACGTTCGAACCATGCACTGGGGATGGCTTGTGCTCGGCATGGCCATCGAGCTGGGATCATTTTTTGTCGATGGATGGCGCTGGCGCGAACTTCTGCGTCCCGCCGGCCGGGTCACCTTCGGGGCGGCGGTGCAGGCCGTTTTCGCCAGCATGTTTGTGAACGATCTGATCCCGGCGCGCGCCGGCGAAGCGGTTCGCTGTTTCCTGCTTTCCTGGAAGAGCGAAATGCGGCTGTCGCTGGTCATCACGTCGCTCGTCATTCTGCGCGTCATGGACGGCATCTGGGTGGTGGTCTTCTTCTTCGCGACGTCTTTTGTGGTGGAAGGCGCGGGCGCGGCCAAGAGCGTCATGATCGTCTACGCCACGGTGGTCGCGCTGCTTGCCGCCGTGCTGCTGTTTGCGCTGTTCCACCGCCAGCACGCCCGTCATTTTGTCAGCAACCGAAGCTGGGCGGCGCGCTTCGCTCACTTTCTGGATGAAATCCACAAGCTCGGCAACTGGCGCGAACTGGGAATCGTGATGGCGACCTCCGGCGGCTACTGGGCGCTCCAGATTTTTGCTGTCTGGGCAATTACGCGCGCGGATAATTTCTACTACACGTTCAGCCAGATGTCGTTTCTGCTGATCCTGAAGAGCGTCGGCACGCTGGTACCCACCGCGCCCGCCGGAGTCGGCGCGTTTCAGGCGACCTCAATCTACGCTCTCCGCCATTTCTACACTGAAGGGCCAGATGCCAAGATCCTCGCCGAAATTCTTTTCGGCTTCATCACCCTGCCGGGACTGGTGGGCGGCGCCATCGCGGTGGCGTTTGCCGGGTACAACCTGAAGGATCTGGTGAATCACGCCCAGGAGATGCACCGCAAACACAAAGCGGAACTCGCATCGTGATCCGGATGCTGATCACCGCGGGAGCCGAGCCGTTTCGCAGCGGCGTCGATTTCGTGCAGGTTCGCGAGCCGGCTCTCGAAGCCCGCGCGCTGGCTCGGCTGGTGCGTGCCTGGATCGCTGCCGGCAATGCTCGTGTGCTGGTGAATGACCGAACCGACGTTGCGATCGCCAGTGGAGCGGCGGGTGTTCATCTCCGGGATCGCTCGATATCGCCGGAACTCATTCGCCGGATAGCGCCCCCCGGTTTCGTCATCACGGCCGCCTGTCACGATGCTGAAGGAGTCCTCCGCGCCGCTGATGAGGGCGCGGATTACGCGGTTCTCGCTCCGGTCTTTGCGCCGCTTTCGAAGTCCTCCTCCGCGCCGCCGCTGGGCCTGGATGCTCTCCGTTCGATCGCTTCGAAATCCCGGATTCCCGTGATCGCGCTCGGCGGCATCACGGCTCAAAACGTCCCGCAGTGCATGGATGCCGGAGCTGCCGGCGTCGCTGGGATCACCCTTTTTCGGCGTTGAGCGCGCCGGTGTGCGCCGCCACCGCGAGCGTCAAACCTTCCAGGCTGTAACCGCCTTCGAGCACCGAAACCACCCGCCCTTTGCAGTGCTTGTCGGCGGCTTCCCGCAGCAGCATCGTCAATTCTGCAAAATCGGCGTCGCTGAGCAGAAACCGCCCCAGCGGATCGTTGTTTCGGGAATCGAAACCCGCCGAGATCAGGATCAGATCCGGCCGGTACGCCTCCATTTCCGGCAGCAGCCTGTTCCGGAACGCCCCCAGAATTTCCTCGCGCCCCGACCCCGCCGGAAACGGACAGTTCAGGGTGGTCTGATAGCCGAGATCCTCGCCACGCTCGCGCGCATCGCCCGTTCCCGGATACCACGGCGCCTGGTGTGTGCTGAAGAAAAACACCGACCCATCGCTGTAGAAAATTTCCTGCGTGCCGTTGCCGTGATGGACATCCCAGTCGGCGATCAGGATACGGTCGAGCCCGTATTTTTTCTGCGCATACCGCGCCGCGATTGCGATGTTGTTCAGCAGGCAAAATCCCATGCCCCGGTCAGCCGTCGCGTGATGTCCGGGAGGCCGCACGATGCAGAATGCATTCTCCGCCCGGCCTTCCATGACGAGGTCAACGCCATTCAGGCAGGTGCCGGCGGCCCGTAAAGCGACTTCCCAGGAGCGCGGTCCAACGTCGGTGTCGCCGGTCGAAAGGGTGGGAAGCCCCATTTGTATGTCACGCCGGGCAGTCTGGAGATAGGTGGCCGTGTGACAGCGCAGCAGGTCATCGGGAGAAGCCTCACGCGGCACTGCTTCCGTGATCGGCGCATCGCGGAGTCCCCGCACCGCGGCGTCCCACCGCCGCGGCCGCTCCGGATGCCCGTTTGGGACGATGTGCTCCTTCGCGATCGGGTCCGCCAGGAAAGCTGTGGCCATCAGCTTCTATTTTGCTTTGACTTAATGGTTCGGTACATGCGTCAGCGCCAGTACCGCATAGGCCGTTGCTGCATCGCTCATGAACAGCCCGGTATCTGACAAAACCGGCCGGTTATTATTCAGCGAAACGGCCGGCCAGCGCCCATCGGGTTCGATCTGATTCTTTTCCAGCCAGCCGAGCGCCCGCTTCAGGGCGTCACCCGGAACGCCGGCCGTCCAACTCATCTGTTCCAGCGTATACGCCACCAGCCCCGTCGCATACCCGTCGCTCGCAGAATCAATCGGCGTATTATCATGCCGCTTCCAGCCCGGAATCATGGAGGCCATACTGAATCCCCCATCTTCCCGCTGAAACGCCAGGATCTCGCCCGCGATCGTGCTCTTCTGTTCTTCCGTCAGCAATCCGCTGAGCTTCGTGGCCGCCCACAGCAGCACTACCCGGTCGAGCGGTTTCTGGGCATCCATATTCTTTGTTAGCCAGCCCTTCAGCAGCTTCACGCCGTTCTGAATCGCCGGCTCCGACTGATATCCATCCGGCGCCGATCCGACGGCAATCGCCGCCAGGCAATTCCCGTAGAATTGCGAATCGCCTTCAAACGGTGCGTTATGAAACTGCAGCCAAGCCCAGGCGCCGTTCATATCCGCCGATTTGATCTGCAGCGCCCACATATTCTCGAGCGCCAGCCGCGCGTCAGCGCTCAAATGCCCGGCCGGAGCGTCCCGGGAAACCAGAATCAGCGCATCCAGAATCGATTCCGTCCCGCGTGATTCCGAAGTCTTCGGCAAGCCACGCGTCTGATCCGGATAAAACGGCTCCACGTCATGCCACTCCCGGACACGCTTCGTGACATTGTCGAAAACCTTCTGTTCCGTGGCGGAAATGCCCGATTCCCCGAGCGCCCCGCGCAGCGCTTCGCGGCCCAGGGAAAAGGGCGTTGCCGTATGGCAGGAAATGCAGAACGTTCCGCGATCGCGGGCCGCGGTCGGCCAGGACATCCACCAGGTGATTCGCTTATCGAGATAGCCCGCCGCCTTTTGCGCACTCCAGGCAGGCGGCGCCTGCTGGGCGAAGCAGGCCATCGCGCCAGCCAGCAGAAGAATCCCGATGGGCACCTTAGACAATCCTTTAATGATAGGACCAGTCCCGCCGTTACACAATAGACTCAGGATGCGCCTCACAGCCCTGCTGCCCCTGCTGCCGCTTCTTGCCGTTCCCGGTTTCGCCCAGGAGGAGGCCACCTTCTCCTCGGGGATTCAGGTAGTTAATGTCCTCGCCACCGTGCGCGACCGCAGCGAGCAATTCGTCCGCAACCTGACGAAGAACGATTTCACCGTCCTCGAAGACGGCCGCCCCCAGACGATCCGCTATTTCTCGGCTGAAACCAATCTCCCTCTCACGATTGGCCTGCTGGTCGATACCAGCATGAGCCAGGAAAAGGTCCTCGACGCCGAGCGCGGCGCGAGCTTCCGCTTCGTCGACTCCGTTCTCCGCGAAAACATGGACCACGTTTTCCTGATGGATTTCGATCTGAATGTCCGGACCATGCAGCACCTCACTAACTCGCGCGCCGATCTTCAGGAAGCGCTCCGTATGGTCAACACACCCACGCGGGAAGAGCTGCGCAGCCAGTACGGCGGTGGCACGCTTCTCTTTGATGCGATTTCCGACGCCTGCAAGGAAGTGATGAACAAGCAGCAGGGCCGCAAAGCCCTGATCGTCCTCTCCGATGGCGGCGAGAACGGCAGCAACGCCACTCTCGCCTCCGCGGTGCAGGAAGCGCAGCGCACGAACTCCCTGATTTACACGATTCTTTTCACAAGCGGGGGCTTCGGCAGCCAAATCGGAAAGCGAAACATGCAGCGCCTCGCCGAGCAAACCGGCGGCAGCTATTTCGTGGTCACGAAAAAACTCACTATCGATCAGGTGTTCGCCGATATCGAAGAAGATCTGCGCAGCCAGTACAGCATCGGCTACGTTTCGGATAAACCCGCGGAAATCTCCGAATTCCGCAAGCTGCAGATCACCACCAGCCGGCCGGACCTGACCGTGCATGCCCGCGATCGCTACTGGGCCAATCCGCCTCAGTAATTCCGAAAAACTTTTTCAGACCGTGTCGATCCCGCGTTCTCCCGTTCGACGTATTGGCAGAGGCGGAGTTCAGCCGCCCAAAGGAGCCAGAAAGATGCGATTCATGATGATTGTGATCCCGAAGGACTACGCCACGGCCGCCCCGGACACGGTGCCCGACGCCAAAGCCGTCGCAGCCATGGGGAAGTACAACGAAAGCCTCCAGAAGGCCGGTGTGCTTCTGGCGCTCGACGGTCTCCATCCGCCATCCTCCGGCGTTCGCGTTTCCTTCGTCGAAGGGAAACCCACCGTGAAAGACGGTCCTTTCGCAGAGTCGAAGGAAGCGGTCGGCGGCTACTGGATGATCCAGGTCAAGTCGAAGGAAGAGGCGGTTGAGTGGGCGAAGCGCTGCCCGATGATGCACGGCGAGACTATCGAGATCCGCCAGGTGTTTGAGATGTCCGACTTCCCGTCCGACGTGCAGGAAGCCGCCGCCGGATTTTCCGAGCTCAAAACGAAATCCTGAACGGCAATCAGTTGTCCTTGTCCTGAAATCCCTGCGGCCGGGTTTTCTCGATGTGCTCTGATCGGTATAGTTGCCAGCCGATCTCCACATAACAATCGAAGCTCTCTGGCGCATCGAATCCCCGCGCCTGATTGCCGCCCTCGCCCGCATAGTACGCGACATTGGCGCTGCCGAAGACCTGGCGCAGGACGCGCTCGTCGCCGCTCTCGAACAATGGCCGGAGCAGGGAATCCCGGATAACCCCGGCGCCTGGCTCATGACCGTCGCCCACCGCCGCGCGCTCGACCGCTTCCGCCTCGATAAACTCCACACCGCCAAACACGAGCATCTGACTCGCGACGAAATACGCCGGCAAATGACCGCTCCCGGCCATGACGCCAATCTCGATGACCCTATAGGCGACGACCTGCTCCGCCTGATTTTCACCGCCTGTCATCCTGTCCTCTCCGCCGAAGCACGCGCCGCTCTCACGCTGCGCCTGCTCGGCGGATTGACCACCGCCGAGATCGCCCGCGCATTTCTCACCTCCGAACCCACCATCGCCCAGCGCATCGTCCGCGCGAAACGCAATCTCGCCGAGGCCGGCGTTCCGTTTGAAGTACCACGCGGGGAAGAGCTGCGGGTACGTCTCGCCTCTGTCCTTGAAGTCATTTACCTGATCTTCAACGAAGGCTACTCCGCCACCTCCGGAGACGACTGGACGCGCCCCGCGCTTTGCGAGGAGGCACTCCGTCTGGGCCGCATCCTCGCGGAACTCACTCCCGCCGAACAGGAAGTGCACGGTCTTGTCGCGCTTATGGAGATTCAGGCCTCGCGCCTCCGCGCCCGCACTGGCCCGCGCGGCGAGCCCATCCTTCTTGCCGATCAGAACCGCGCCCTCTGGGACCAGTTGCTCATTCATCGCGGACTCGCCGCCATGAAGCGCGCCGATAAACTCGGCAATCCGCCAGGCGCTTACGAATTGCAGGCCTGGATCGCCGCGTGCCATGCGGTCGCCCGCACAGCGGAGGAAACCGACTGGGCGCGCATTGCCGGTTTTTACAGAATGCTCGGAGAAATCACGCCGTCTCCAATTGTCGAACTGAATCGCGCGGTTGCCGTATCCAAAGCCTTCGGCGCACAACCTGCGCTCGAAATCATGGACCGCCTGCGGGACGAGCCCACCCTCCGCAGCTATCACCTCTCTCCGGCCGTGCGCGCGGATTTGCTGATTTCCCTCGGCCGCTTCGAAGAAGCGCGCGAGGAACTCGCCCGTGCCGCCTCGCTCGCCCGCAACACGCGCGAGCGAGATCTGCTTCTTGAACGAGCCCGGGTTTTATAGTGGAATCAATGCGAAAATTTTTTGGGCTGCTGGCGTTTGTCTGCGCCTGCTCTTCGCTATTCGCGCAGAAGACGCCTCCCCTCGGCAGAGAAAGAGTGCTCTGGCTCGGCGACAGCATTACGCAGGCCGGCGACTACGTCTCCATCGTCGAGTACTACCTCAACAAACAATACCCATCCGATCGCTTCGATATCGTCAGCATCGGCCTTTCGAGTGAGAACGTCTCCTGCCTCACCGAAAAGGACCATCCCTTCCCGCGCCCCTGCCTGTCCGAGCGGCTGGGCCGCGCGCTTGATCTGGTGACTCCCCAACTCGTCATCGCCTGCTATGGAATGAATGACGGCATCTATCATCCGCAAAGCCCCGAACGCATGGCGGCTTTTCAGAAGGGAATTCAGGGCCTGATCGCCGCCGTCCGCGCGAAGGGCGCCGGTCTGATTCTGCTCACGCCGCCGCCGTTTGATCCGGTGCCGGTTGCAGCCGTCACCCGCGATGCGAACGCGCCGGACTTCAGCTACAAAGCGCCTTACAAAAAGTACGACGATGTGCTGGCCGATTACACGGCCTGGGAAAAAACACTGGCTGCCCCGGATGTCACCGTCATCGACCTGCACACCCCCATGGACGCTTATATTGCAAAGCAGCGTGCGTCCAATCCCAAATTCAGCTTCACGAAGGATGGCATTCACCCGAATTTCGAAGGCCACCTCCTGATGGCCCAGACCATCCTCGAGAGCTTCAAAATGAAGTTTCCGAAGGATTCGCTGAGCGAGGAGGCGGCCCGCATCCAGTCTGACCCCATCTTCGTCCTCGTGAAATCCGCCCGTGAAAAGCTTTCGCAGGGCTGGCTGGATTATGTCGGCTACACGCGCGACAAGCAGGTCAAAGGCGAATACCCCACCGAAGCCAATAAGGCCGCGCAGGACATTCAGCAGCAGATTGACATCATGCGGAAGAAATAGACGTCATTCTGTTATAGAATGCGCCTCATGAACAGTCGCATCGCTCTGCTCCCGGCCGTGCTCTTCACCGCCGCTGCCGTTCACGCCGAGGTGAGCCTACCGCACATCCTGACGGAACACATGGTGATCCAGCGCGATCTGCCGGTGCACATCTGGGGCAGCGCGAGTCCGGATGAAACCGTTTCCGTCACGTTTCGCGGCGCGATACAAGCCGCGAAGGCCGACGCCCTCGGACGATGGAGCGTCTATCTCCCTCCCGGCGGCGCCGGCGGTCCCTTCGATCTCACGGTCAAAGGTACGAACACGATCGCGTTTCACGACATTCTTATTGGCGACGTCTGGGTCGCCTCCGGACAGTCCAATATGGAGTTCAAACTGCGCCAGGCGGAGAATGCGCAGACGGAAATCGCGGACGCGAAGTACCCGAAGATCCGCCGGGCGCTCGTCGATCGCAAAACCGCGGACTATCCCCTCGAAGACACCAGTATGCAGCCGTGGACCGACATCAATCCTGAAAATGCCGGCGGCGCGTCCGCTGTCGCGTATTTTTTCGCCCGCGATTTGCAGGAGAAACTGAACGGCGTTCCGATCGGCATTATCGAAACGTTCTGGGGCGGGACCCCGGTTGAAGCATGGACCAGCATGCGCGCGCTCGGCTCCGATCCCGCGCTGTCTCCTTTCTTCAGCGAATGGGGACGCTTTCTGGAGAACTGGCCCACTGCGCAGGCCACTTACGACAAGCGGCTCGCCGACTGGACTGCCGCCGGTTCCAAACCTCCCAAGCCAGGCCTCACCGAATCGCGCCCCGGTGGCGCCAACGGCCCCACTGCTCTCTACAACGGAATGATTGCGCCCGTCATTCGTTATCCCATCAAAGGCGTGATCTGGTATCAGGGCGAGTCGAATGCCAACGCCGGGCCCGCGGGCGCTTCGCTCTACGCCCGCGCCTTTCAGACGATGATTCGCGACTGGCGAAAAGTCTGGGGCGAGGGCGATTTCCCGTTCCTTTACGTGCAACTTGCGAATTACAAGGCCAGCCCCGCCTGGGCCGAATTGCGCGAGGCGCAGCGCCAGACGCTTTCGCTCGCAAATACGGGTATGGCGACGATCATCGACATCGGCAACCCGACGAACATTCATCCGACCGATAAGCAGGACGTCGGCCACCGCCTCGCTCTGGCCGCGCGCGTGATTGCCTACGGAGAAAAGATCGAGGACTCCGGGCCGATGTTTCGCGAAGCCCGCCCGGAAGGCGCCACGATGCGCGTCTGGTTCGAGCACACGACAGGCGGCATGAACGCCAGGGGCGGCGGTGCGCTCAAGGGATTCGAAATCGCCGGTGGCGATCGGAAATACATTGCAGCCGACGCGAAGATCGAAGGCAATTCGATTGTGGTCTCCAGCCCAGCCGTCGCCGCGCCGATGTACGTCCGCTACGCCTGGGCCGATAACCCGGACTGCAACCTCTACAACGGCGAAAACCTTCCGGCATCGCCGTTCGGGTCGGAATAAAAGTAATCAACAAATCGGAGGTTTTTTCGTCAGATGTGTGGAGGGAAATTCCATGCGCCCTTTCCTCGCCCTGCTGATTGCCGGTATCGCACCGGCGCAGTCCGCGTTCGAAGTGGCTTCGATCAAGCCGGCTCCGCCTCCTGGTCAGGTCCGAATGGGCACGGGAATGTTCACCTATCCTGGCGGGCGCGTCGTTGTCAGCAATTGTCCCGTTTTCTACGTCATCCAGCAGGCGTTTGACGAAGAGCAGGTCGTCATCCCGGATACACCGGCCTGGGTAAACGACGAACGATATGACATGGATGCCCGGCCGCCAGCGGATTCGGAAGCCGCCAAATCCAACCCGTCGAATTTCAAGCTGCCGCCCAATGAGGAACAGCGCCGGATGCTCCAGACGCTTCTTGCGGACCGTTTCCAGATGAAGTTCCACCGGGAGATGAGGGAAATCGACCTTTATCTGCTGGAATCAGCAAGATCGCCGAAGCTCCAGGAACCAAGAGATCCGAATGCTTATCCCTGGGCCGGTACCTACCGCGACCCCGATGTTTTCGCAGGAACCAACATCACGATGCTACAACTGGTAAAGCGCCTCACCCGAATGCTGGCGCGTCCGGTGCTGGATCGAACCGGCCTGTCAGGTGCGTTCGATTTCAAGTCTTCCTATGACACTACTGGCGAGTCTCCCGACTCCACAAGTTTTCTCATCGGTTCCCTCAACGCCATTGGTCTGAAGCTCGAATCTTCCAAAGCGCCGATTGAGACCATCGTCATCGACCACATAGAAAAACCAACGGCAAACTGATGAAACGCAGAATCATTGGATTCCACCAGGACGAAAACGGAGACTGGGTTGCCGACCTGGAATGCGGTCACACGCAGCATGTTCGCCACAAACCGCCCTGGGAAAACCGCCCCTGGGTCCTCACCGCCGCCGGGCGCGAAGATTTCCTCGGCCATCAATTGCTCTGCAAAAAATGTGGGAGTTCGTAAAAGGCAAAACTATATTCCCTGAGATTTGAAGGAATTGCGAAATTCACTCGACGCAGTCCTTGGCCGCGCATGTTAGCCTTCGTCTGACGGAAACTTCCTGCGCAGGAAACGTCGATTGAAGTGATACTGGACTCCCGCCCCGAATAGCGGCGGGAGAACTTTCAGGCAGGCCTGATAAAGCCAACGCAAGCGAAAGCGATGACGTGCGGCTCCAGAGGATGGAAGCAACCCATTCGATTCATGGGCGGCCGGATCGAGCGTACTGACAATGCGCTTTCCCGGCCGCCGCGACGTTTCGTTACAGGATTAGTGTCTATTTCTTCAGCAGACCGACGATCCCCCAATCCGAAAGCGGCGTCACTCGCCCCTGGCCATCCGGGGCAGGCAACTCGTGAATCTCGAATTGAACGTCGGTCCCTTTCACAGTCGCCACGATATACCCGAAAAACCACCCGTCCTCATACTTCCCCGAAGCCCGCAGATGTCCACCTGCGCTCGGCGCCGAAATATATTCCACGCCATCCAGCGTCAGATGCATCATCTCGTGAACATGCCCGGCGACCACATACTTCACGCCGTACTTCGCCGCCATCTGCGCCAACGGAAAATTCGCATTGCGCAGCACCACGTTCAGCAGCCACGAGGGCCGGTGCGAGACGATGAATTTAACCGGCTGCTCCTGATGCGCTTTCAGATCTTCGTCGAGAAAAGCCATCTCGCCCGGCTGAAGATTGTCATTCTCGCTGTTATCGAGCATCGTGAAATGCACGGGCCCCTCGTCGAAGCTGTAATCGAGCGGATGCCCCGCATGTTTCACGTAAAGCTTCGCCGAAGCTTCATCCCAGATGTCATGATTGCCGGGAACAGGGAAGTAGGGAATTCTCCGGAACGGCTCGATCAGATCTTCGAACTCAGTCCATTCCTTCTCCGCGGTGGCGTCGTTGCCGCCCTGGATCGAATCGCCGACTCCCACTACGAATGCGGGTTTCTCCGCCGAGATCGCCTTCCACACCGCCTCGTATTTCCCGGCCACGGCCTCGCCCATCCGGTCGCCCAAAATCACAAAGCGCAGCGGAGCCGGGGCGGACGGCGGCGTCTGCCCAAAAATAAATACGGCGGTCCCAGCCAATGCCAGGACCGCCGCACTCCAACCTGCCTTTTTAATTACGCGATTCAATGATGAATGTCGGTGCAATACCCGAGGCATGCGAGTACCCCACGCCGGAGGACGACACATAGCTCGGACAGCCCGACACCTTACCGAAAAATGCCTGCGGCTGTACATCCACCTGCATTTCGCGGAACTCGAGATGACCGTATGTCAGCATCGGGAAGACGCTGCGCACCGGCTTTACACTTTCCTGCACCACGTACGGCGAACGCTGCGCCTCGCGCATTGCGCGGGCCCACGCGCCGTCATCGTGCTCGTAGCCGACGTAGCTGTGCAGATCCGAATAATCGTCGTTCGGCCGGAGTACGAGCGACTCGCGATTCTCCCGGATGAAGTCGATCAGATCCACCTGCTTATCGCGCCACATCGTCTTGCCCGCCTTCACCAAGCGGGTAAAAGGAACGTGCTCCTTAATAGCCTTGCGCTCATTGGCCGGAAATCTGGCCGTGAGCGTATCGTCGGTGAGCAGCGCGAACATCGCCTTCTTGTGGGAAAGCTCGGAGCGGAAGCTGTTCACCACGCAAACCTTGTGATCGCGGTATGCATGCACCAGCGGATGATCCAGCGTGAAGCGCATCAGGAATTCCTGCACGCTCACCCGGCGGTAGATCAGATCGATATCCATCCCGCCGCCCCGAAGCACACCGTTGCGGTATTCCAGCTGATCCGGCGCTACCAGGACGCACTGATAACCCTCGCCCCGGAAATAGTCGCGGAACATCTCGTACTCGCTGCCGCTGTTCATCGTGCGGAATTCGAGAATCGCGATGTTCGGCTTCTTCGCGGCCCCCGCATACATCTTGTACGCCTTCAGCAGCGCCTGCAGAAATGGCTTCTTGCCGCCAAGCCGCGTCAGGTTGTATCGCCGCCGGAATTCCTTCACCGGAGGCGCATCGTAGAAGACCTCCGCCAGCCCGTCGGCATATGCGCCGCCTGTCAGGGTGTCCGCGCTGTATTGCCGCACGTGCAGCGAACCATTGTGAATCTGCAGATCGAGCTGCGCCGATACTTCCGGCATCGCATAGCCGGGGTCGATTGCCGCCAGCATCTTCTCCGCCGGAAGAAGCTGCATGGTAGAAAGAAGTTGTGGAGATGCCAGTGCGAGCTGCAGCATTCGATCCACGGCGGAAATCAACGCTTCGCCGGTTTTGACCAGATTGTCGTACTGCTTCTGGGTGACGAAATTCGGCCGCAGGAAAGGACAGAGAAGCCGGCCGCCAGCCGAAAGTTGGCGGGCTTCCATCTGCTCCTGTAAATTTTTAACCCATCGCAGATCGCGGTAGGGTTCGGATTCGAGGATCCGGTGGTACCGCGCGATGGCTTCATCAAGCTGCGTCATACGTGGCGCTCTCTCGTGGGCTGCTGTTTGAATGCCCTTTTATTCCGTTTCTGGAAGTAGTATGGCACAAACAAAACGGACTTGCATGGTCCGGATTCGTTAAATTCGCTGTATCTTATTGAAAACAGGATACAAAATTGCTGTTCGACGTCCGTCAGGTTTGTGTCCGTTTCGCTACAGTGCTTGTATAATTAAAGATGTTTTCCCGCCGCATCCGGTTGCATCCCCGCGCTTTCCGGCAGGTCCGGTACCCGCTGTGCCCGTACGATAAAGCGCTTTGGCGCGGCCCCTACATAATAGAAGGGATAGCAGGTAATCAGCGTGAGCTCCTGCCCGCCGTCCGGTCGCAGAACAGCCACATCGGTCGGCATCACCACGCGGGTCCATGCCACCCGATACTGGAATTCTCCCTGGGGGGTGATCAAACGGATCAAATCGTTTGGCTGGATCTTTCTCAGCGGACGAAAAAACGTATCGCGATGCGCGGCGATCGCGACATTCCCCGGCTGCCCCGGAAACGCCGTGCCAATCACATGCCCCGCCGCGTGTCTCAGGTCGCCCGCATCGGCGCCCTCCACAATCGCAACGGAAATGCCCAGCCGGTCCACGTCAATCAGCCCGACGAGGTCGCCTCGCGCGAGCCGCGGCTCCGCTGTTTTCGCCGGATGCGCGGAAGTCCGCGCGCGCTTCGCCGCAATGGCGGCGTCGGCATGGCGCTGGAATATGTAGGTCGTGACCTTTTCCCGCGCAAACGCTCCCAGCAGCACGAGCGCTAAAGCCAGCAGGCCGTACTGCAGCCAGCGGAGCACTCCACCTCTCATGGCGCCGCCTCATAACCCGCTCTGGTTCGAACGCGGAGGTCCCTGCCGGGCGCGTGCGCCACGACTTTCACCCTGCGATAGCCACCGGGATTCGTATCGGTCGAAATATAGCCGAGAGTGTACTGATTGCGGATGTCTTTCGCGATCCTGGCGCAAATCTCGGCCGCGTCTTTATATGCCTGCGGGAAAAACGCCTCACCGCCGGTCTCTTTCGCCAGGTGTTTCAACACTCCCGCATTTTGGTCCGGATCGTCAGGCGAGAAGATCCCGATCGTATAAATGATCGCGTTTGAACGCGCCGCTCTCCGGAGTACTTCCTGCAGCGTAGTTTTGCTGGCGTTATCGCCGCCATCGCTGAACACCACCAGAACTTTCTTCGACGGCTTCCCCGCGTTCAAACGGTCGAGAGCGAGATCGAGCGCATCGTAGAGCGCGGTCTCCCCGGCGGTGGGCGCGTCCTCAATGGCATCGCGCAACAGCGTGGCGAAATGCGTGAAGGGCACGTCCGAAGGCAGGCCCAGTGTGGTCTGCTCGTTGAAATTGACTACGAACATCTGGTCCTGCGGATTGCTGAGAGCCGCGAACTTCTCCGCGGCGGCCACCACATCGGGCATTTTGGCGGTCATGCTCCCGCTGTGGTCCACAACGATCCCGGCGGTTACCGGAATGTCCTCATGCTGGAACAGCCGTATGGATTGCTTCGCTCCGTCTTCATAGACGTCGAAGTTATCTTTGGTGAGGCCGCTCGCGAAGCCGCCGTTACGGTCCCGCACGGTCACCGGCAATACGACCAGATTCAGATCCACCGAGATCTGGAAATTCTTATCCGGCGGCTCGGGTGTCTGGGCCCCGGCGATGAACGCGACCGAAAGAAAGAGGGGCGCCACCCGGAAGGCAGCGCCCGATAAGAATCGTGTGGCGGGGCATCGGCCCTGCCGCCGGGCTTCTGCCCGGCCCATCAGTCCGATCCTCCTTATGCCCGGCTACGCGCAAAGCGAACGCTCAGCGCGCCGCCCAGTGCGAGCAATCCGCCCAGCATCAGCATGCCCGAGTCGCCGGCTGTCTGCGGAAGTTCATTGTTGTTGGCCGAAGACCGCGTGTTGGTGTTGTTCGCAGAAGACGCGGGCGCCGGTGCGGAATTCGCCGGGGGAGTGTTCTGTGCCATCTGGCCCGACTGATTAGTTTGCGCAGGCGCCGCGGCCGCCTGTGCGTTGTTGTTATTCGAGGAGTTGTTCGATTCATTCGGCGGGGTTGTTACCGCGGCCGAGAGCGGTTCTTCCTCGCCGTTCTCGTTATAAGCGCCAACCGCCTCATTCTCCATCTGAGCCGTTTGTGCCTTGGACGGGGCCTGGATCGGCTCGGTCACGTCTTTATCCGCGTTTACGTCGTTGGAGTACGGGACCGAAGCGTGATTAGCCTTCGCGAGTTCTTTCGCTTCCTTTTTCGAGTAAACGAATTCTTCGCCCCATGCCGCGTCCGGGTAGAACCAGGTCCGCAATGCCGGAGGCTGGCCGTTCGGGCGCTCGCTGAATGTGATTACTGTCTTATCGGTGAGATGAACGCGGGTGTCGGGGATCGCCATAATGGTGGCGTAGGTTTTCGACTGATCCGCATTCTGGATCTGAACAATGTGACGATTCGTTTGTGAGTCGAGCAGACGGAAAACGTAAGTTCCGGCGGGCAGAACCTTGTAACCCTTCAGATGCACGCCCGGAATCTCCACGGGACCGCTGAAGGTCACCTTGGTCCAGTTATCGTCCACACTCTGAGCACTCACGCCGGGCGCGAAGATCATCGCTGTCGCCGCAATACAAAACGTCGCGGAAGCTGCTTTCAATAATTTCATTGGAGTAGTCCTTTCCTGCAAATACACGTCCTGGGACCTTCCGCGAGCGGCACGCCCGCGGCGGCCGGTTTAATGGGGACTGGTGTGATCTCAGCCGATCGCTGCCGTCCTCTGCGTGTGATTACGCAATTTCCTTGCCGTTACGGCTTGTCGACGCGGTCGAGGTATTCAGGCGGAACATCGTCCTCCGGCACCTCTTTCGTATGGACTTCTCCCTGATCCGGTTCGGGTGCGTTCTCCACGCCACGGACTGCTTCCGCCTCAAAATATTGGCCTTCTTCAAGGAGTTCCTCAACGCTTTCGGAATCGGCGGTTGCGTTTCCGTCCAGTCCCTGCAGATCGCCGGATTGTCCCGCGCTGGCTTCTGGTCCCGGTCCGCGCCGGTCGCGCACAAGGGTGTGTTGTTTGATCAGTTCGCTCTGATGCCTTTTCATGCCCGGACTAGTGCACTTGCCCTGCCACCCATTCATTTCACTGGCCTTCGAAATGCATTCACACCGGAGTGCGCAGCCGCCAGCCGCGCACGAAAGGAAACATCTTATGAAGATCGAATGGAATTGCTTCGCGCTCGCAGCCGTGCTGGCTCTTGGCGCAAGCATGGCCGCTTTTGGGGAGGATCGTTCGGAAGTGCAGGACCGCCTCGACGCCTCCACCGCAACGGTCAGGGAACTCATGCGGGCCGCCGACAACGGTATTCCGCAGGACCTGATCGACAAGGCAAAATGCGTCGTCGTGATTCCCGGCCTGAAGAAGGCTGGCTTCATCGTGGGCGCGAAATATGGACGAGGATTCGCCTCCTGCCGGCTTCCCAATAAGACCGGCTGGAGCGCTCCCGCCGCGATGATCATTGAAGGCGGAAGCTTTGGCTTCCAGATCGGCGTGTCAGATACCGATCTCGTTCTGCTGGTGATGAACTCCAGCGGCATGCGCCATTTACTTACGGATAAGTTCACGCTCGGTGGTGAAGCGACCGTCGCCGCCGGTCCGATCGGCCGGCAGGCCACAGCGCAGACGGATGCCATGTTAAGCACAGAGATGCTCTCTTACTCCCGGTCGCATGGCCTCTTCGCCGGAGTCTCGCTCGATGGCGCGACACTGCGCCGTGACGACGACACCGACAGGGAACTTTACGGAAAGGGCGCCTCCAGTCATGAGATTCTCACCGGCGAGGTCAAAACACCCGCCCTGGTCGGGAATTTCGATCGAGCGCTGAATCGGGAATCGCCTCGCCGCGATTAAGCGGCTTTGTTCCCCGCCAAAAAAAATCCGCCTCGGGGCTCTTTCACAGAGCGCCCGAGGCGGATCCGAATTATCTCCGTTTTAGTGAACGCCGCCCAGCAGCCAGAACAAAAGCACGATCAGGATAATCGTTCCCAGTCCGATTCCCGCCCCGCCGCCGTAGCCCCAGCGGCCGTATCCGTAATAGCCCCCGCCGGCGCCAAGCAGCAGGAGAAGCACGATGAGTAATAAAAGCATGAGTTGTCCCTTTCCGGGAGATTTACTTTTTCCCTGCCGCGACCAGCGCAATCCCGCCCACCAGCAGCACGGCGCCCGCAATGGGCGACAGCGGCACGTGATGCTGCTTCTCCACGGAGGCGTGCAGCGGTCCCACATCCACGACCCTGTGGCGGGTCGTGGATGTGATGCCGCCCCAGATGAAGGCGATTGCTCCAACGACGATCAGAACGAGGCCAGCGGCTTTCACTCCTTTAGTTCTCCCGCCCCTCGTAATGCAATCAAACGCCCAATTCCTGTCCGAATGGGTGTTGGAGGCCCGGCAGTGAGTGAGCCGGTAAGCCCTTAATGAACCCTGGCGGATTTCGATGCAATGGCTTGTTCCCGCAGTTCCTTGACCGCCTGGAACCAGTCCTCGTCGGACGAACCATCCTTGCCGCCGCGCTGTTCCCATAGCTGGTAGGCCCGCCGCGCGATCTCTTCGTGACCGAAGGTGGCCATTTGCCCTTGCTGCTCCGGCTGCTCGTGCTCCCGTTCCTGGCGGGAGAGTTCGCCGGGCGTGAGATGCTCGGCGCGGCCTCTCAATTCAGCCGTCCGGTGCGCGTGCGCAGCCTGATCCTGCAGCTCCGCGGCGCGCTGATGATTCTCGTAATGCGATCCGTTGTTACGGCGTGTCGACATGAATTCTCCTTTCCCGATTAGTATGAACACGCAAAACGCGTTCCAAACCGGGGGCCATCGGATAAAATTAAAGTTGGCGTCCGAATCGGTTTCTCCGGCCCGGCTTTGCCTCGACTCACACCTATGACGCAGCCCAGGCTGGACGTAGTCGCGATATATCCAGGCTCATTCGATCCCATCACCTCGGGACACCTCGATGTCATCGAGCGCGGCTCGAAAATGTTCAGCCGGGTCATCGTGGCGATTCTGCAGAATGAGGCGAAACAGCCGCTCTTCACGACCGCCGAGAGGATGGAGATGATTCGCGAGAGCCTTGTCGGTATGACCGGTGTGGAGATCGGTACCTTTAAAGGGCTGCTCGCGGACTACGCCGTGGCCCGCAATGCCAGTGTGATTCTTCGCGGCATCCGCGCCATCTCGGACTATGAGTACGAGCTTCAGATGGCGCACATGAACCGGCGCCTTCGCCCGGGCCTCGAGACGGTTTTTCTTCCCGCCGGGGAAAGCTTCTCCTTCATCAGCTCACGCATGGTGAAGGAGGTCATCTCGCTCGGCGGCAACATCCAAGGTCTTGTCCCGCGGCCGGTGGAGGAACATCTGCGGCGCCGCATCGCGCAGTACAAACGCACCACGGGCGATTAGAAAGTCTTTATTAACCATTCAGGAACTACATGACACCAACACCCAGTAAACCCGCCATCGCCGATCGCATCTCGCTGATCAGCGTCTCCTCGACCATGAAGGTCATGGCCGATGCCGATAAGCTCCGCCGCGAAGGGGTCGACGTTGTCGATTTCAGCGCCGGCGAGCCCGACTTCGTCACGCCCCGCAACATCTGCGACGCGGCCATCGCCGCCATCAACGCGGGCTACACCAAATACACGCCGGCCGGCGGCACCGCCGAGGCGAAGAACGCGATCGTCGCCCGCCACAAAACGGAATTCGGAACGGACTACAAGGCATCAGAATGCATCGTCACCGTCGGCGGTAAGCATGTGCTGTTCAATTACACGCAGGCACTCGTCAACCCCGGCGATGAGGTCATCATCCCGGTGCCTTACTGGGTGACCTACAAAGACATCGTTAACTACGCGGGCGGCAAGTGCGTTTTTGTCGATACCGATGAGCAGGAAGGCTTCCGCCTGACGGCGGCGATGGTCGAGAAGCACATTACGCCGAAGACGAAGATCGTCATCATCAACTCGCCCAGCAATCCTTCGGGCGCGGTGCTGACCAATGAGGAATTCGATAAGATCTACCACCTCACCGCGAAGCACGGCATCTATCTCATCACGGACGAGTGCTACTCGCACTTCCTCTATGACGGCAAGCCGTACTCGGTGGCCTCGATCCCGAATTCGAAGCAAGCCGTGCTCGTCGCCGGCACCGTTTCGAAGACCTACGCGATGACCGGCTGGCGCATCGGCTATGGCCTCGCACCCGAGCCGATCATCGGTGCCATGATGAAACTCCAGAGCCACTCGACCTCGAACCCGACCTCCATCGCCCAGAAAGCCGCGATCGAGGCCCTCAACGGCTCGCAGGAATCTGTGCCGCAGATGCTGGCCGAATACCGCAAGCGCCGTGATTTCGTAGTGCCGCGGCTGCGCCAGATTCCGGGCGTGAGCTGCTCCATGCCGGCGGGCGCGTTCTATGCGTATCCGAATCTGCGGGGCGCTCTGGATAAAGCCGGGATCAAAACTCCGCTCGAATTCGCCAATCGCCTGCTGGCGGAAGCGAATGTCGCCGTGGTTCCGGGCGAAGCCTTCGGCACCAACGATCATGTCCGCATTTCATACGCGACGTCGATGAAGGAACTGGAGCGCGGCCTCGACCGCATTCACAAATTCGTCGAAAAGCTGGGATAACTTTTGGCTCTTCGCAA
>DASZVV010000027.1:0-1906 GCA_035546955.1 Bryobacteraceae bacterium | reverse complement strand
GAGACCGATCTGGCGGACATGATTGTGCAGCTCGGCGAGGACAAGCCTTCGCACATCGTGGTGCCGGCGCTGCACCGGAACAAGATGGAAATCCGCGAGCTGTTCATGCGGACGATGGGGCTGGGGGATCTCGGCACGCGTCCGGAGGACATTGCGGAAGCGGCGCGGCTTTATCTGCGCGAAAAGTTTCTGCGGGTGCCGTTCGCGATCAGCGGCGCGAATTTCGCCGTAGCGGAGACGGGCTCGGTAGTGGTGGTGGAATCGGAGGGCAACGGACGCATGTGCGTTTCCCTGCCCCGGGTACTGGTGAGCGTGATGGGGATCGAGAAGATCATCCCGCGCTTCGAGGATCTCGGCGTTTTCCTGCAGTTGCTGCCGCGCTCGGCGACTGGCGAGCGGATGAATCCGTATAACTCCATCTGGACCGGCGTGACGCCGGGCGATGGGCCGCAGGAATTCCACGTGATTCTGCTGGATAACGGACGCACGAAGGTGCTGGCGGACTCGATGTCGCGCGAGACGCTGGATTGTATTCGCTGCGGCGCGTGTCTGAACGCCTGCCCGGTGTACCGGCAGACGGGCGGGCATGCGTATGGATCGATCTATGCGGGACCGATCGGCGCGATTCTGACGCCGCAGTTGCAGTCGATGGAGCATTCGCAGACGTTGCCATACGCATCGTCGCTTTGCGGGGCTTGCTATGAAGTGTGTCCGGTAAAGATCAATATCCCGGAGATTCTGATTCATCTGCGCAGCCGCATCGTGGAGAACGGCGACGATCCGGCGGTAGAGCGGCTGGGTATGAAGGCGGCCGCGTGGGCGATGGGTGATGCCACCAACCTGGCGATGGCGCGTTCGCTGGGGCGAATCGCGCAGTTGCCGTTTGCGAGCAACGGAACGATTCACAACCTGCCGGGTCTGATGGCCGGCTGGACCGCGACGCGCGATATGCCTTCGATTCCGAAGGAGTCATTCCGGCAATGGTGGTCGCGGCGGAGGCGGGAGCAATCGGCGTGAGTGGGTTGAATGGACACGTGAGCGCGCGGGCCGGGGTGCTGGCAAAGATCCGGCATGCGGTGGGCGACCACACTCCAGCGCGTGAGGCGGAGTATGCGTCGATTCCGCGCCAATATCGGAGACAAGGTGTTTCGAGCCGCGAAGCCGCAGTGGAATTGCTGGCGGGACGGCTGCGGGACTACGATGCGCATGTTTACCACTGCGCGCCCCATGAGGTTGCGCAAACGGTAGCCTCGGCGATGGCGGAGCGTGGGAAGACGACGCTGCTGCGCTCCGGTGGATTGCCCGCGGAATGGCTGCCCTCTTCGTTTCAATTCCCGTTAGTGGATGGGATGACGTATGAGGAAGTCGACCGGGCTGAGGGCGTGATTACGGGATGTGTGACGGCGATCGCGCTGACCGGGACGATCATTCTGCGGCACGGACCACAGGACAGCCGGCGGGCGCTGACGCTGATTCCGGACTATCATCTGTGCGTTGTGTTTGCGGAGCAGGTGGTGGAAACCGTGGCGGAAGGGTTTGAGCGGCTGCGCGGGATGGAAACGCTTCCGCTGACAACGGTTTCCGGGCCTTCGGCGACGGCGGATATTGAGATGACGCGAGTCAAGGGCGTGCACGGACCGCGGTTTCTCGATGTGATTCTGGTGAGTTCGTAGGGCCAAGCCGGAAGCTCGGCCGCCTGGCTTCCGCCAGGCGCGGAACCTGGACCACGCCCAGTCCTGCGAAATCCCCAACACGCACCCGCGGCCCCATTTCGGCTTCGTCGCCGGATCTTCCGGAATCTCATTCTGACGGGCAGAGCATCTTTGCCGCTTCGGCCGTCGTCACCATCACTGTCATCGGCTCAACCGGCGACTCCACGAATCCATACTTCAGATAGAATTGGCGG
>DASZVV010000026.1:0-7178 GCA_035546955.1 Bryobacteraceae bacterium | reverse complement strand
GCTTCGAATCGCAACAAAAAGTGCAACCGAGCGACCATCAGTGGTGTGCGAATTTGCGGTACGCCAATTGCGCAGGCATTTAAGCGTGATCAAGGCCGATCTCGGTTCGATTCACAAACTCACCTGGGATGCCTTTCAAGTGGGGACCGATGTCACGCGGATCCAGGTTCGTGATCATGGACGTCGGCAACAAACCGGTTTAGCATGCGGCAGCCGGTTCCCGCACCAGTACTGGCGTGAGGCATCGCGAAAGGAATGGCGACCGAAGGGAGAAAACAGATGACAACCAATCGCACAAATCAAGGCATCCTGAGGCCCGATGACGATATCGCCCGGGAGATTCGACATGCATTCAAGCTCGATAACGATGTTCCCGATGAACGGATTCGGGTGCAGGTTGAGAGCGGCGCCGTGACGCTTAACGGAACCGTGGACTCGATGGTCCAGAAAGAGACCGCGGAGGCGCTTGCGCGGCGCTCACATGGCGTTCTGGGCGTGATCAACAAGATCAACGTCGAATCGGCGATTGCAGGAACAGCGCAGAGCTAAAGCTCTTCGGGCCGGAAGTGTCGCATCGCTCACCCGATCCAGATGATGCGGAGAAAAAAGAGGCCGTGCCGGAGAGCACGGCCTCTCATTTGTATCAGCGAGCCTGAGTACTGACCAGCCGCGATTCTTGCGCGCGCGCAATGGACAGGGCCGTTCGAATCGCCGTGTCCGGATTGAGAGAGATGGAATCGATGCCACGCTCGCACAGCCATTCAGCGAACTCCGGGAAGTCCGAAGGAGCCTGGCCGCAAATTCCGATTGGCTTACGGGCACGTTGCGCTGCGGTAATCGCGTCCGCGATCAGGCTGCGAACGGCGGCGTTGTTTTCATCGAACAGGGGGGCGACCGTACCTGAGTCTCGATCCAACCCCAGGGTGAGTTGGGTCAGGTCGTTGGAACCGATGGAGTAGCCATCGAACACCTGCAGGAACTCCCGGGCCAGGACGACGTTGGACGGCAGCTCACACATCGCATAGACCTTGAGGCCGTCCTCGCCCTGCGTCAAGCCATTCGTTCGCATCGCTTCGATCACCTGTTTACCTTCTTCAACGGTACGGCAGAACGGAATCATGACGATCAGGTTCGTGAGTCCCATCTGCTTTCGCACCCGAGCCAGCGCGGCGCATTCCAGAGCGAACCCTTCGGCGTAACCCGGGTGATAGTATCGCGAAGCCCCGCGGAACCCCAGCATCGGATTCTCTTCGGCGGGCTCGAATTCTTTACCGCCCAGCAGGCGCGCGTATTCATTCGTCTTGAAGTCGCTCGTGCGAACGATGACGGCCTTTGGGAAAAACGCCGCCGCGATCTGCGCGATCCCTTCGCTGAATCGGCGGATGAAGAATTCCTTTGGCTCCTCGCTTCCAATGCGCGCGCGAATGTCTTCCACGGCCCTGGGATCCTGAAGTTTCGGAAAACGGCACAGAGCCATCGGATGGATCCCGATGTGGTTATTGATGATGAATTCGGTTCGGGCCAGCCCCACGCCGCCATTTGGAATAGCGGCGAATTTGAAAGCCTGGCTCGGATCGCCGACCGTCAGCATGACTTTCGTTTGCGTTTGCGGCACGGATTCGGCATCGATTTCTTCGATCGCGAATGGAATGCGGCCGCGATAGACGTGACCCTCGGAGCCTTCAGCGCAGCAGACGGTCACCTCCTGGCCGCTGCCAAGCACGCTCGTCGCGTTGCCTGTGCCGACGATACAGGGAATTCCGAACTCACGCGACACGATGGCGGCATGGGCGGTCCGGCCGCCCTGTTCGGTGACAATGGCGGCGACGCGGCGCATCACGGGCTCCCAGTCCGGATCGGTATTCCGCGCCACAAGAACCTGTCCGCTTTTCACGGAGCCGAGTTCGGCGAGATCATGCACGACATGAACCTGCCCGGCGCCGATCTTTTCGCCGACAGCTTGCCCGACGACGAGCGGAATACCTCCGTTCGCCTTGAGTTTGTAGACCTCGGCGGTCGCTTTTCGGGCTTTGCCCGAATGGACGGTTTCCGGTCGCGCCTGAAGAATGAAAAGCTCGCCTGTGAGCCCGTCCTTCGCCCATTCGATATCCATTGGCATGGGACGTCCGGCGACTTTTGAATAGTGCTGCTCGATCAGGCATGCCCAGCGGGAGAGCCTCAGAACCTCTTCGTCCTTCAGACAGAAGCGCTGGCGGTCCTCGACCGGAATCGCTTCGCTGCGCGTAGTGCGCGTGCCCTGCGCGTAGACGAGCCGCACGGCTTTCGTGGCCGCATGGCGGCTGACAATCGCATCGAAGCCTTGCAGCAGCGTGGGCTTGAAAACCAGCCATTCATCCGGGGTGACGACGCCCTGGACAACAAATTCACCGAGGCCCCAGGCGCCAGTGACGGTGACGACGTCGCGAAAGCCCGATTCGGTATCGAGAGTGAAAACGACGCCTGAACTCGCCAGATCGGATCGGACCATCGGCATCACGCCGACGGAAAGCGCCACTTTCAGTTGGGGAAAGCCCAGGCGGGCGCGATAACTGATAGCGCGATCGGTGAAGAGAGAGGCGAAGCATTGATGCACGGCACGCAACAAATTCTCCGGGCCGCGCACATTCAGGAATGTCTCGGCGGCGCCGGCAAAGGATGCCTGCGGCAGATCCTCTGCGGTGGCCGAAGAGCGGACTGCGAACTCCGGGTCACGGCCCAGGCGCGCAGTGAGGCGCTCGTGCGCACCGAGAATCGCCTGCTTCAGTTCCGGCGGCATCGGAGTGTCGAGAATCGCCGCACGGGCGGCATGACCGCGTTCAGCCAACTGCTCGACGTTTTCGGGATCGAAGTTCTTAAAGAGGGACTCCAATTTCGTGCGAAGTCCCGACTCCCCGAGGAGACGCCAGTACGCATCCGACGTCACGGCGAAGCCATCCGCAACACCAACGCCCTGCGGCCTGAGCGACCGGAAGAGTTCTCCGAGCGAAGCGTTCTTCCCGCCGACACGGGCGATATCCGCCATCCCAATCTGTTCAAAATCCAGAGTGAATTGTGCCATGGGCTCTCCTTGAGATGTTTCTCCAGTTAGCGTGATGGCACCTCGCAAGCCATTTCGTGTTATTGGATTTCGCCGCTGTTTTTGCGGGCTTGATGCGCCAGGGCTGCGGGATTTCGCTCAGATGAGTGCAATCGCTCTGGCGCGGCGCGCGGGGACTACTGCGAACGCATCGAATCCAGAAGTTTGCGGCGGGAATCTCGCTTGCTCTCATAAGCGCGGGGTTCACGGACATCATGAAACTCGCAATATGCGGCCTGCTTCTGTTGCTCTGGGCGCCCACGGCGGCAGAGATTTCCGCGGCCGGTGCCGAGAAAGAGATACCCCGATCGAAGGACCTCGTCTTTGAGGCTCGTCCCCGGGAAATTGCGCCCGGAGAAACAGCCGTCCTGCGGTGGATGATTAAAGGCGCGACGAGGGTGGTGATTCAGGAATCGCGCGATTCGCGCGCCGGTGACCTTCGTGAGATCGGCAGATTCGAAGGCGCGAGCGGAACACTCGAGGTGAAACCGAAGGAAAGCACAACTTACGTAGCGCTATGCGAAGGCGCGACCAGGTACGCATGCGGTTCCACGTCAGTGCGAGTGCGCGTAAAGGGGCGTTGAAGGCGCGCCAGCGTGGGTCTACTTGTGGCCGTAGTCCAGTTTCGGATACCAATCGGTTCCACGGCCTTCGGGCGTGTAGTCCAGCATCTGCCAGAGCGGGTCTGCGTCCGGCGCGCCGCGCGGGTCCTGACCGGGATCGGACATCTCGAAGCTTATCTCGCCGCTGTAGAAATGCCGGATCATGCCGTCACCCCGCGTGAAGACACTGAATCCGGGCATATCCGCATCGTCGGGATTGACGTACGTGCGGGTGTAATCGCCCGACTCATCGGAAACAAAAGGCAGATTGGTGAGAGCACGCTGCTTTTGGAATTCGGTGAGCCGCTCAATCGGCGACCGAGCGGTGACGGCCATCGCCACCCGTTCGCGAAGATTGACCGCAGTGCCGTTCCACGAAGTCAGAAATGAAGTGCAACTGGGGCATGCGGCGGCGCGCTTCGGACCAAACATCATGCTGTAGATCAGCAGGGTATCTTTATCACCGAATAGAGTGGAAAGCTGGGCAGGGCCGCCGGGGCCGGAGAAAACGAAATCCCGGGGGATGGGGCCGCCGGGCGGCAAAGCGCGGCGCTGTTCGGCTATCTGCTCCAGATGGCGCCGAAGCTCGATCTCACTGGCGAGCAATGAATTGCGAGCCGCCCGATACTCCTCGGATTCGTTGGGAAAGCGGGTTTTGTTGTTCGCGGCGAGCTGCTGTGCGGGAATGAGATTCGGCATATCGGACGTGACCTCCCCTTAAGATAGCGCCGGCATTTTCACTGCCGGGTACCCCCCGGTGTCTTAGCGGGTGCCCCGGGGCTAGACGTACCCGTACCAGGGAAATTGAGAGTATGATGCACAGATCGGGGTATCCCAATGGCGACTGGACCGGCAAGCTTGGGAAATATTAAGGATTCACTGGTGGCATTTGTGCGCCACATGCCTGTGGCGGCTGCCGTTTTCGATCGGGAGTTGCGGTGCCTGGAGGCAAGCGACGGATGGCGCGCCGCTTATTGCCTTGACCATTCGCAGATTCCGGGCATTGGCCTATACGATCAATTTTCGGAAATCTCCGCGGCATCCCGGGAACGGGTCCAGCGCGGCCTGGCGGGGGAAGCGGTGCGGATTGATCAGGAATCTCTTCCACCCGACGCCGGATCTGGCGCGCCACTGAGCTGGGAAGCGAGACCGTGGGGGCGCGATACCCGCTCGCCGGACGGAATCGTTATTTTCGCGGTGGAAGCGGCCAGATCCGCAGCCCCGAACGCGAAACCCCAAATCAGCTATCAGCGCCTTTTCCACTGCAGCAACGAGGGCATTGCGCGTTGCCAGATGATTTTTGAGGACGGCGTTCCGGTCGATTTCATCTATCTGGAGGTGAACCCGCGTTTCGAGGAATTAACGGGGTTACGGGACGTGATCGGAAAGCGCGTGAGCGAAGTGATTCCCGGGATTCAGCAAACCGACCGCGATCTGTTCGAAATCTATGGCCGGGTTGCACAAACCGGAGAACCGGCGAAATTTGAATTTTACGTCAAGGCGCTGTCTCAGTGGTTTTTCATTTCGGCGTTCTCCTGCCAGCCGGGGTATTTCACGGCGATCTTCCATTTGACTACTGAAGGAAAACGGGTCCAGGAAGATCTGATCCGTTCGAGCGAAGAATTCCTGGCCGTGGTGAATAACAGCCCCGACGGCATCGCGCGTCTCGACCTCGAAGGCCGCTACATGTTTGTCAATCCTCGCATTGCGGAGTGGGGGCGCCGCGGGCCCGCGGATTTCATTGGGCAGCCTCTCGGCTCGATTACCGGAAGCAATCCCCTTTTCTGGCGCCGTATGGTTCGTCATGTCGTAGAGACACGTAAGCGCATTTCGACGGAGTACTTTTTCCCGCATGTCGCTTCCGATGAGGGGATTAAGTTGCTGGTTCAGTTCGTGCCCGAATGCGATTCCCACGGCGCCGTACGCTCAATCCTGATGTTCGCCACGAACGTGACGGAACTCGAGCGCGCCCAGACAATAGCCAGCGAAAGAGGATCGATCCTTGAAACGATGTTTGAGACGGCGGCACAGGGGATCATTGCCGTGGACGACGACGGGACAATCCGGCTGATCAATCGGGTAGCGGAGCAGATGTTCGGGTACGAACCGGGGGAGCTTCTCAATCGGCCGTACGACACCCTTTTACCCGGAAACATGGGCGAAAAGCCGGTGAACCCCCGTCAGGGTTTCCTGGTGGCGCCGAAAGGCTGGTCCATCGGCATGGGCCTTGATCTTAGAGGACGCCGTAAAGATGGATCGCATTTTCCAGTGGCGGTCAGCGTCAATTATGTGAACAGCCGCTTCGGCCTGCTGGGGATCAGCTTCATCACCGACATCACAGCCCGCAAGCAGCAGGAAGAGGAACTGCGAACGTTGCGGGCGAGCCTGCTTGCCGCTCAGGAAGATGCGAGCCGCGAACTCGCGCAGGAGTTACATGACGACATTACTCAGCGGCTCGCGTTCCTCTCTCTGGAGATTGGCAACATGGCGGCCGTGGCGGACCAGCCAGATGCGTTAATCCGCAAACTGAGGTCTTTGCGGCAGAGGATTCAGGAAGTATCGGACGGAATTCGTCAGATCTCACACCGGCTGCATCCTTCCGTGCTGGATCATTTGGGACTGAACGCCGCTCTGCAGGAGCTTTGCATCTTCACAGAGGATGCAGGCAGCCTCACGATTCACTTCGAATCGCATGGCGTTCCTGAAGCCATGGATAGCGCCACTGCATCCTGTCTGTACCGGGTATCCCAGGAATGCATGAGCAATATCCTGAAGCACGCCCGAGCGAAGAATGTGAAAGTCCTGCTGGCGGCGGCCGGGGACACTCTTCAGCTGACGATCGCCGACGACGGTGTCGGCTTCGATCCTGACCTCACAAAGAACGGCGTTGGAACCTACAGTATGCGGGAACGTGTCCGGCTGCTGAACGGAAATCTGTCGATTGAATCCGAGCCCGGGAAAGGCACGTGTATCCGCGTTCGTCTGCGGCTGAAGCTGCGCTCCACAGAAGAACTTCCAGTTAACTCGCGATGATTGGGTCAGTGCTCTTCGGCATCGATAAGGGTCTGCTCATGAATCGTCGGGCCGGAAGCAGGGATAAAGCCGAGTTCCACGGCTGCCCGGACTAATTCAGCGACCGAGTGTGCACCCATCCTCGTCATAATACGGGCGCGGTGAAAATCGACAGTTTTCGTCGAAATACCGAGGATGTGCGCGATTTCCTTACTCGCCTTCCCTTCACTAATCAGCCGGAGGACTTCCCACTGGCGATCCGTCAGTTCTCCGGACGTGCCGGAGGACTTGCCGGAATTCGTCAGCAGGTCGAGGCGATTGCCAAGCTCGGGTGAAAAATAGATCTCGCCGGCGAGGACCTTCCCGATTGCCTTCCCCAGTTCCTCCACGGCGCCGGTCTTGAGAACGTACGCCGAAGCACCCGCGTCGAGGGCCTTACGCACATACAAGGGGCTGCTGTACATACTGAGAAAGATCAGCTTCGTGGA
>DASZVV010000025.1:0-19971 GCA_035546955.1 Bryobacteraceae bacterium | reverse complement strand
ATGGCGGCCGAAAATTGTGGAATCGAGCCGGGCCAGACTGTCGCCGTATGGGGCTGCGGCCCTGTTGGTCAGTTCGCGATCCGAAGCTGCTTCCTCCTCGGCGCCGGACGCGTGATCGCAATGGACAATATTCCCGAACGGATGGAGATGGCGCGCGCCGCCGGCGCCGAAACGCTCGATGACGAAGACGACGATCTCCAGGAGCGCATCACCGCCATGACAGACGGCCGCGGTCCGGATCACTGCATCGATGCCGTGGGTCTGGAAGCGCACGGCAAGACGCTCGATGCTCTCTATGACCGCGTCAAAGTTGCCGTCATGCTCGAAACCGACCGCTCACACGCCCTGCGTTCCGCAATCTATGCCTGCGCCAAGGGCGGCACTGTTTCGATACCTGGCGTCTACGGCGGATTCCTCGACAAGTTCCCGCTTGGCGGCGCGTTCGCGAAAGGCCTCACCCTGAAAATGGGTCAGACGAATGTCCACCGCTATTTGCCGAAGCTGACGAAATACATTGCCGACGGCAGGATCGATCCCACGTTCGTCATCACGCACCGTGCACCGCTGGCCGAGGCCGCGCAGATGTACAAGACGTTCGGCGAGAAGAACGATCACTGCATCAAAGTTGTTCTGAAAGCCTGATCAGAAAGCTGCCGGCCTGCCGCCGCCTTTGCCGCCCCGGTCGGAGGCGATGTCCGGTTCGGGAAAGCTGAGCACTCCCGTTTCTGCATTCACGCGGAGAACTTCGTAACCGGGCATCTCGCGAACCAGCCGTTCGTCGGAATCCGGATCTACCATCCTCGCGAAAACGACTGATTCGCCCGGAATCTCGGCTCCGTTGAATACCCATTCATCGATATATGGATGTTTCGGCGGATAATAAACGAACACCAGATACTTCCCGCCCAATTCATGAAGCCGGGCCAACAGCCGGTCGCGGCCCTTCTCCGCCGGTTCCAGCGGTCCCCAGATCCGCGTGATCTTGTGCGGCAGGTAATCTTTGTTGGCGCGGCCCACGCCAATCAAAACGAACGAGAGCGCAAACGCCGCCACCAGATTCCGCGAGAGAGCGATCCCCCATCCGCGCCGCCGCTGCCACACGCGAAGGTGACGCCAGCACTGGACAAGGATGATCACGATGAGAATCGTTCCCGGCGCCGAGTGCTGCGGATACCATGCATGAAACGTCGCGTGATCGAGCACAAAGGGAATTGAGACGACGAGCCAGGGCCAGATGCGTTTGTCTCTCCGTATGACCCACAGGAAGAACAGCGCGGGCGTGAAGAACGGCCCCACGAAGAATCTCCAGAAATCGCGCAGACGCCGCCACGTGGAATCCCATAGCGCCGGGATCGAATAGCGCCGCTGCCAGAATTCAAGCTGATTGAGATAGTTCGCCCGCAGTTGAGGATTATCGAAATGATGGATGATCACCGCCGGCTGCCACCAAAACGATTGCGGGGTTCCATACAAATCGCGGCCCTCGGCGTATGGCGGCTCGAGTACGTGTCCGGTGACCCGGTAATCGTAATAGCCCAGGGCAGACCCTCCCACCAGACCGACCACAAGCCCCGCCGCGGCAATCCGCAGGAAGTTCTTTCGATATTTGACGAAGATCCAGATGACCGAAACCAGCGTCCAGATTGAGCCCTCCAGCGGACGGCTCGCAAACAACATCACCAGTCCCGCGCCGCAGATGAACCCGGAGGATTGCGGTTTCTGCCGCATGCGCGCGAGCGAGCCCGCGACTATCGCGCCCCCGGCTGCCGCGATGGCGCCGCCGAAATAGGAGTTCATCCAGAATCCGAAGATGCCGTACTGCAATCCCGCCCCGAGCGCGCCGGTCAATGCCCACGGGAGCGGCAACAGAAAACTGAGCCCCCAGCAGAGAGCGCCGCACATCAGCCCGATACTGGCCCAGACGCCCCACCACGGATTCCCCGTCAGGACTTGTCCCGCTGCCAGAACCAGGCCCTGCGCCGGTTGATATTGCGAGGAGTATGTCGGCTGAACCAGGGTGTATTCCGTTTCGAAGTGCTTCCACTCGGGCGGAGGGGGATTGACAATGCGGCCGTGCGCGAACGTATCCCCCATCAGGAGATAACTGAACTCATCGTGGACAAACGGCGTTGGGAAGGAGAACACGGGCAGCAACAGGACACGAATCAAGAGCGGCACGGCCGCGGACAGCGCCACTGCCCTCCAGCGGGATCTTGCGGCGTCCCGCAGGTGAACCTCGCAGGTTCGAAACCACCGCGCTCTCCATCGCGGAATCAGGAAGGCGAGAAGTATTCCGGCGAGCGCAACCACTTCAAGGCCGGTCTGCAGATATTTCGAACTAAACAGGAGCGAGTAGGTCATTTGCTGGCAAGCTTGCGTTCGTCCTCATTTACGTCGCCCCGGATGCCCGCAACCTCCTCCATACTGGTCAGCCGTGAAAGCCGGTACGGACGCGCGTCCGGTTCCATCAGCCACACATCGAAATCGCTGAAGGTTCGTGCAATTCCGACGTCGTTGATCGCATTCTCCGTCCGGATGTAAACGATCCGCTGTTCCCGCGGATCGGCGAGGTTGAACACCCATTCTTCGCAGAAGCAGTGCCCTGGCGCGTACTTCACAAAAACCAGATGTTTGCCGGGAATGCTTTCCAGCTTTGCAGTAACATCATCGCGCAGACGCTTCGGCGGATACAGCGATTCCCAGATCGGCACGATATGACGGAACGCCGGCCCCAGCGCCGGCTCCGCTGCGCGCCCCAGACCACCGATCACGACCGTCGCGGCCAGCCCCGCCATCAGCGTCCGCGACATCGCGAGTCCGAAGTGCCGGCGCCTCTGCCACGCGCGCAGGTGACGCCAGCATTGAACCACAATCAGCAGCACGAGAATAGTGGATGGTCCGTTTTGCGCGGGAAACCACGCGTGGTAGGTAGCTTTATCGGCAATGAACGCGAGCGATATGAATAACCACGGGCGAATCTTCCGGTCGCGATAGAGCAGCGCGATAAACAGCAGTGCCGGCGTCAGCAATGGCCCGATAAAAAAACGCCAGAAATCGCGCAGGCGGTCGCGTTCAGCGAGCAGCATCGCGCCGATCGAGTTTCTCATTTCATAGAGCCGCCGCTGATTGAGATAGTTGTCGCGCAGCTCCGGATAATTGAAATGCGCGATCTTAATGGGCCCCTGCCACCAGAAGGGCTGCGGCGTTCCGTAAACGTTGCGGTATTCCAGATAGGGCGGAACCGCGGGCTTTCCGGTAATCCGCCAGTTGTAAAACGCCAGCAGCCAGCCGCTCAGACAGCACACTGCGAAGAAAGGGATCAGCAATTCGCGGCGCAGCGCCGAACGCGCTCCCGGGTGCCTTCGCAGGATCACATACCCGTAAATCAAAACCACGCCGGACCAGATCACGCCTTCAAATGGACGCGTTGCAAACAGAATGCCCAGGCCGGACGCACACACCACTCCCATCCATCGCCAGCGTGAGGCGTCCCGCAGGCTGGCGAGCGCTCCGAAGACCATCGCGCCCGCGGTTGCGGATACCGCCCCGCCGAAATAGCTGTTCATCCAGATGCCGAAAATACCGAATTGAAGTGCGGCCAGAAGCGCTCCGAACAGAGCCCAGGGCGTCGGCATCACTTCTGCCAGCGCCCAGCAGAAGACCGCGCACATGATGCCGACGCTTAGCCACACACCCCACCAGGGATGCCCGAACACGACCTGTCCTGCTGCGAGAATCAGGCCCTGCGCGGGTTCATACTGCGATGCGTAAGTCGGCAGCAGAAGTGTATATTCCGTCTCGAAATGCTGCCAGTAAGGCGGAGTCTCATTGGTCAACCGCCCATGCGCGAACGTGTCTGCCTGTAAAAGATAACTGAATTCGTCATGCACTATTGGCTGCGGGAATGGATACCAGAGCAGCATGATGAACCGAACTGCCATCGGAATGGCGCCGGCAGCGGCAATGGCGCGCACGCGATGCGCTGCGATTGCGCGAAACTTCCCCTCCACCCATGCAAAAGCTGCAGATCCCCAACGGGGTCTTGTGAGCGCGCATACGATTGCGAGCGCCGTCAGGACTTCAAGAGCCTTCACCAGGTGGTGAGAGCTGAGAAACATGGCGTAAGTCATTCGAGTCGAAAGCGAATCAGCAAACAAGGTGCCGACGTGACCGCATCGTCCCAGGAGAATCCGCAACGGACTACTGTGAGGTATCGATCACCGCAGTTGACAGACCTGCGCTGATGTTCCTGCTCGGAATGACTGTAAGGTTGTTGAGCGAGCTGTTCGCCATCGGCTCCACCGATTCGAGCGCCCATTGCTCCGCGTCGATGATGACGTTGTCGAAGACGTCGTTCAGATCGGACCCGGCATCAAAAAAAATCCCGGAGTAGTGGCTGCCCCGAATGTCGTTCGAGAACACCATATTCCCCCGGCTGGGCGTCGAATCCAGCTCGTCCGATGTCGCGTCGAGCGCCGCCGCTCCCAGTTCCACGCCAAAAAAATGGAATCCCGCGCTCGCTCCGTCGTTATCGTCCAGAATCGTATTCAGACCGATCAGGTTGAAGTATCCCGTCCGGACAATCTTGACGCCTCCTCCGAAATTGTGCGCGACGTTGTTTGAAAAAATGATGTTGTAGATCGCATTGTCGATCGAGATCCCGGGAACTTTCTCCGCCGGCGTGCCATCGGCGAGGCGCCCGCCCCCCAGAATCGAATCCTCCGCCATCACCGCGTCCGATTCCCCCCATCGGTTGCCGTTTTGGAAAATGCCGTTCGACGCGATCACATTCGCGGCCGAGCCGTTATCGAGGCACATCCCTTCTTTCGCGTTGCCCTCGATCGTATTCAGTATGATTGCATTCGCCACCGCACCATCCACATAAACTCCGGAGGATGCGTTCCACGCCAGATGATTCAACGCCACAACATTGTTCCGTGGCGGATTCATCCGCGCCGCCATCGGCTCATCCACCACCCAATATCCGTCGGGCCCGTATAACGCTTCCGCGCGCACCGCGAGATCCACATTCCGGTCCGAAAGCACCACACCCGCCGCCATGTTCGATGCCCCGGCGTTCTGCGTCACCTCGTTTTGTTCGACAATGCTCGAATTGGTGCCCCCGTGAAGCAGGATCGGCGCGCCGCCCATCGCGGAGATCGCGTTTCCGCGAATGGTCACCCGCGACGAATGCGTCACGACAATGCCGCTTCCCGAAAAATCATGGATTCGCGAATCGAGGATCAGAACATGCGCGGCGGCATTCACCAGAATCGCGGAATCGCCGCCTGCGAATTCACCACCGCGCAGGATCACGTTCTCCGCGCGCTCGACGCGCACGGCGTAAGGAATTGCCTGGCTGGCCCGCAGCGTTGCGGTGCCCAGATCGAGCGAAACGCCGTTACGCACGATGCGGATCGGCTCGTCGATCTCGATGGTCCCCGAAGATACGCGGACCGAAAGACTCCGCTCCAGCACCCGGTTCAGCCCCGATGCCTGCGCGCCCGCGAATACGGTCTCCAGCCTGCCGGCCGGCGCTTCCGTCTGGGCGAACATCTTCTCGCCTGTCTGCCAGGCGGTGGTGGCGGTTGTCCCGTCGATCCCGAGTGCCTGAGCGCGTTCCACCACTCCCAGCGTTCCGATCTGCGGAGTCAGGGTATCGAGCTTCAGAGGCGGCAGGTGAAAGGCATTATAAAGATCGGTGGCTCCGAGCCTTGCCTGAGGCGCCAAAGATTGTGCGATAGATAACGCAACGACGGTCACACCTGCGGAGATCAGCATCGCTCGCGGGTGTGCATCCCGGGGACCAACCGGGTGAAAAAAGTCGGCCAGCAGGCAACGCGGTCAGACCGCGATTTTCTGATCGAGCGCGTAACGGATTAGTTCCGCAGTGGTTCGAATCCCCAGATCCTGAAAGAGGCTCTGCTTGTGGAATTCCACCGTGCGCACGGAGATCCGCAGAATCCACGCGATCTCTTTCATGGATTTCCCTTCCGCTACCAGTTGCAGGACTTCCCGCTGGCGCGCCGTCAATCCGCCCACGGTCCGCCGATGCGCCGGATGCGCCTCCAGTTTGTCGAGCTTAACGCCGATTCGGGGGCTCAGGTAGCGTTCGCCGGTCAGAACCGTGCGGATCGCATTCAGCAGTTCGGTACCCGCAGCCTGCTTCAGGACGTAGCCCGCCCCGCCCGCGCGAAAAGCCTCTTCCACATAAATGCGCTCCGTCTGCATCGTGACGAAGAGCAGCCTGGTTTCCGGCAGCACGCGCCGAATCTGCCGCGCCGCCTCCAGCCCGTTCAGGAGTGGCAGACCAATATCCATTAACACAACGTCAGGCCGGAATTGTTCGGCGGCGGCTACTGCGGCGTATCCGTCCGTAACGGACGCCACGAGATCGAAATCTTTCTCGAGAAGGCGCTTCAGCCCATCCAGCAGCAGGACATGATCGTCGGCGATCAGCAATCGGGGCCGCCCGCTCGGCTCACCCGAAACCGGCAGCGACTCCGCATTCTGTTCGAGAGCGTCCCGGTCCAAAGTCATGCTTTCATTTCCGTTAATCGTCTCAATCATCGTGCTGCCTCCCCGGATATGGCAGAAGAACGGATTGCCCGCTCACTCTGGACGAAGTTCCCATCCAAACTTCCCGCTGGAACCGCAGGAAGCGTGAAATAAAATGTGGAGCCCTCACCCGGGGTCGACTTCACCCAGATGCGGCCATTGTAACGCTCAACGATGCTCTTGCAGGTGGCGAGGCCCAAGCCATTGCCATCGCGGATGGCGTTATTGCGGCCCCGCCGAAACATTTCGAAAATCCGGCTGTAATCGTCCGATTCAATGCCGATCCCATTGTCGCGCACCGCGAAAACCCAGAAATCCCGGTCCGGCGAGGCTTCCACCACGATCTCGAGCGGCCGTTCGCTCCGGTACTTGATCGCATTCCCCAGCAGATTCAGGAAAATCTGCTGCACGTGCTCCCGTTTTGCCGCAACCGGGGGGAGATAACCTGTCCGGATGGCTGCCCTCATTTCATCTACCGGAAGGCTGCGCAACACGCCGTCCATGATCGCGCGAGTATTTACTGTCACCACAATCGCAGCCGCATCGTACCTCTTCTCGCCAAGTTCAAGTGTGGCGTCGATCATCCCTCTCATGTATTCGACACTCTCCATTACAGACCGAAACATCGTACCGGCTTCCTCTTCCGTCAAAGTCCGAAACCGGCGCCTCAGAAACTCCGTCTGCGTTCCGATCTGCCGCAAAGGCTCGCGCAAATCGTGAACCAGCGCGTAAATGGCCTGCTCCAATTGTGAATTGGCCTGCTTGAGGTCCGCCAATCGATTCGCGCCCATCGATGCCGCACCTGGGTTCAATGCTCCGCTGATCTCGGAATTTCGCATTTAAAAACCTCAAAGAACACGAATGAAAATGCTCTCCAAGTTTGCCACCGGAGCTGTAAAAAACTAACTGGTGATATTACCAGTGCCCTGGGAATATACGCTAGCCCAGATTGAATGCGCGGCGCTCGTTAAGAATGCGAAGTATGTCTTTCGCCTGAGTTTCGCGCTCGCGCGCTTCCTCCCGCAATTTCGCCGCGGTGTCCGCGTCAAAATGGGCGGCGAGTCGGCTTGCCAGTGAGGCGCCTTCCTCCAGCGCCACCGCGGCGCTGTAAAGCGCTCTCTCCTGCGTGGCGGAGTGCTCCGCAAGCATCGTTCGGGGCGAAAATGTGTGCCCGACGCGGCATCGAAATTCGCTGCCGCGGCCGCGCGGGACTTCCCAGATCGTCCCGCGGCAATCCGGACAAGTCAGGTCAGTCAATTTCGGTTCCATAGCCGGATTCTGAACTCTCGTTCGCTGCTGTTCTCCCTGCCCGGTAGCAAGTCGGAGCAACAACGGTCCCATATTCGCAAGATTCACAGTATAGTCAACCTCGATCTCGCGCAAGGCGCTGAGCGGCATGGAAGGGAAAATCGCTTCCTCCGGATTTTGCACCACCGCAACGCCGCCCCGGCACTTGATCTCCCACAGCCCCGCAACCCCGTCATCCATCTGCCCTGTCAGAAGCACGCCCACCGCCCGCGCTCCATACGCCATCGCCGCGGACCGCAGCGTCACGTTAATCGAAGGGCGCTGGTTTTGTTCTTTCGGCCCCGAAGATCGAACAAGGTGATCCCGCTCGATCACCAAATGTGAATCGGGAGGCGCCACGTAAATCCGCCCTGGCTCAATGGCTGCGGATTTGGGAGCATCGACGGCCTTCAGCTTCCCGGCGCGCGTCAGAATCTCCGGCAAATGGCTGAGCGACAGCGGGTAAAGATGAATAACAACGAAAACAGCCGCGGGCAAATCGGCGGGAAGCTGAGCGACAACCTTCTGCACAGCCTCTACTCCGCCGGCCGAGGCCCCGATCACGATGATGTCATGCCCCGGCATACTCGCCTTTCTTCACCCCCGCGGGGCTGGCCATCAAGTATCGTGCAGAGGAACCTCGACCGTAATACGCGTTCCCTCACCTGGTTTCGATTCAATGTTCAGCGATCCGCCCATCAGCCGCGCGCGTTCTTCCATGCTGATCAGCCCAAGACCCGTTCGGCGGGCCTGCGGATCGAATCCTTCACCGGAGTCCGTTACCTGCAATCGGATGCCCGAGTCGGCTCCCCGCAGCAGCACTTTCACGTGGGCGCGCCCCGCATGTTTCGTCGCATTGCGAAGCGCTTCCTGTGCGATCCGGTATAGTCCCGTTGCGACCTCAATTGGAATGGGCGATGGCACATCGACGGCCGAGAAGGTCGCGATCATGTGCTCGGTGCCACGGAAGTTTTCCACGAGTGCGCCCAGCGCAGGCGTGATCCCCAGATCTTCGAGCGCGGAAGGATGAAGCGCGTGCGCGATCCTTCGGATCTCGTTCGAGGCGGCCGCAATCTCGGTGCGGAGATGCTCCGTCCTCTGCCGGACCTTCGCGGGGTCTACACCGATCTCCGCGAGGATGTTCTGGGTTTCGATCTCCAGGATTGCGAATCGCTGCGCAATATCGTCATGCAGTTCCCGAGCCACCCGCCGCCGCTCGTCTTCCTGAGAAGTGAAAAGGCTGCCGGCCAGCGCGCGTAATTCATCCTGAGTGCGGCCCAGTTCACGCGCCGTGAGCGCCACCTCGCTCGTCAGCCGCTCACGTTCCAGCCCGAGCAGCCGCTCCACTTCCTTGTGAGGAGTGATGTCTTCAATCGTGATCAGGATCAGTAGTTCGCCGTCCGGCGGAAGCAGGCGAGCCCGGATATGAAAGATGTGCGGCGGCTCTTCGGGCGTCTGATATTCGAAATCGAACTCATGGGCGGCGCTGCCCGATTGTGGCAGCATTTGCAGACGTGAGCGCAGCGGCTCGTCCAGACCCCAGTGAGCCATCGCAAGATCGGTGAACGATCGCTTTTCGAGATCTTCCCTGCCCGCCCCCACCAGCGTGCGGAACGCATCGTTTACCGAGCGGATTCGTAATTCCCGGTCCACCACGGCAAGAGGCAGTGGAACATTCTCTATCACCGACCGCGCAAAATCGCGGGCGCCGCGCAGTTCCTGCTGGCTTCTTCGCAGCTGATCGATATCGACCAGCACCACGACGACCCCTTCGATCTTGTTGTCCGTGGTCCGATAGGGGCGGACGCGAAGCAGGTACCACTTTCCCTCGTTGTCCTGCACCTCGATCTCGCGGGGCGCGAGCGTTTCGAGCACTTCACCGAAGAGCGGAGCCAGATCCTCTGTATTCAGATTGAAGCGGATCTCGCTGAACGGACGCCCGATATCGGGTGCCCGCAGATTCATCAGCCGCTGGGTCGGCGGCGTGAAATGACGGATGTGCAGCTCATTATTGAGCATCAGCACCGGCAGATTCACGCTGTTGAGAAGATTGGAGAGATCGTTGGTGGTCTGCGTCAGAGTCGCGTTGCGCTGCTGGAGTTCATCGTTAACCGTCTGGAGCTCTTCATTCGAGCTCTGGAGTTCCTCCTTCGTGGTCTCGAGTTCCTCGTTCGTGCTCTGCATTTCCTCGTTTGCGGACTGAATCTCTTCATTCGCCGAAACGAGTTCCTGATTCTTGGCATCCCGCTCATCGAGCAGTGTTTGCAGATAGAGTTTTGTGGAAGCCAGATCCTGACGCAGCCGTTCCACGGTCTGATCGTGCTCCCGGGCCTCCGCCATTCCCGCAGCAGCCACAGGAGGCGCAGTTGGACTGGTAGTGAACGACTGATTCGCCGGCACAAAGAGCACAAGAAAACAACGGGCGCGGGGGACCGTTGTATGGATCGGCAGAACTTCCAGGGTGACGTCCCGCTCCGGCTCGCTGCCCCCGATCCGGAGACCCTCGAGCCGGACCGGAATATCCTGCTCGATGGCATGGCGCACCACCTGCGTCACCGAAGTGGCGATCGTATCGCGCAGCATCCGGGTCAGTTGCAGTGACACGGAACCCTGCGGCATCTCCATGAAAGTGGCCGTGTGCCCGCGCGATTGCAGAATCTCGAGCTTCTCATCAACAATCACGCCCGGAGGACCGTAGCGCGCCAGAACAATGCGGTCCGCCGCGCGCTGGAGTTCAATATCGCCCCAGTTTTCCGCAATCCCGGGCTGAGACGATGGAGCCGGTGTCTCCATCAGGAACACCCGCGGTGTCACCGCTACCAGCGTGCGTGACTGGCTGTTCCCGATTTTCATGAAAAACTTGTGCTTGCGGTCGATCTGCTGGAACAGCTCCGTGAATTCGCGGATCGTCTCCGAAGTCCCGAGCAGCAGGAATCCGTTCGGCCGCAGCGCGTAATGGAAAGTGGGAAGAATCTGCCTCTGCAGTTCCGGCCCCAGATAAATCAGGACGTTCCGGCAACTGATCAGATCCATCTTCGAGAATGGCGGATCGTACGAGAGATTCTGCCGCGCAAAAATGCAGAGATCCCGCACGCGCTTCGAAACCTGAAAGCCTTTATCGACCTTCACGAAAAATCGCCGCAGACGCTCCGGCGAGACTTCTCCCGCAATAGACTCGGGGAAAATCCCCGCTCTCGCCTTCTGGATATTCTGATTGCTCGCGTCGGTGCCGAATATCTGAATAGGAGGCTCGAACGGCTGCCCGGTCAGGTATTCCAGCAGGCAGATGGCGATCGAATAAACTTCTTCCCCGGTGGAACAGCCCGCGACCCAGAGACGCACCTGCTGGTCCGCCTCGCGCTCTTCGAAAATGCGCGGCAGAATCGTTTGCTTCAGCGCATCGTACACGCCGGGATCGCGAAAGAAGCGCGTCACGTTGATGAGCGCGTCTTCCTGAAGCTCCCGCAGCTCCTTTGGGTTCCCCTGCAAAAACGCCGCGTATTCGGAGAGGGACTCGAAGCGATGCAGCAGCATGCGGCGCGCAATGCGCCGCCGGATCGTGGTCGGCTTATACAGGCGAAAATCGATGCCGGAGACGCCGCGCAGCAGATTCAGAACTCGCGCGAACGCCTGCTCCTCGCCCGCCGGCGGCATGTTGTCTTCCAGATTGCGGACTACCGGCTTGCGGAACTGCCTGCCCATCTCCGCCAGTTCAGCGGCGATCTCGACGGGAGATAGAACCTTATCGACATGGTCCGCCGAGATGCTGGTTCGCGGCATCTCCGGAAAACCCGCGGTTTCCGGACGCTGGACGAGCGAAATGCCGCCTTCGCCTTTGATCGCCTTCAGGCCCAGCGCACCATCCGCGTCTGTACCGGAGAGGATGACTCCGATGGCGTGTGCCCGCTGGTCCGAAGCCAGCGACCGGAAGAAATAATCGATGACCCGGCCGCCGTCCTGCCGCGGTTCCAGGTGAAAAGCGCCGCCCCGCAGGCAGACCTGGCTTCCGGGCGGGACTATCACAATCTCGTTGGGTTTCGGAGTCGCTCCATCCTCAATCACGAGCACGGGCATCTGGGTATGGCGGCTGATGATTTCCACCATGTGGCTCTTGCGCGTGGGCAGAAGATGGGGAATCAGAACAAAGGCAACACCCGTATCCGGCGTGAGGGCCCCCACGACCTGGATATATGCTTCCACGCCTCCGGCGGACGCGCCGACGGCAGCCACCAGGTAGGGGAGAGCCGGGGGACGATCGGCTTCATCGGTCTCCTCCGGCAGCCCATCGCCGTCAAACGCGAATTCCGGCAGGGACGCGGCCTCGGCCTCCGTCTGGGGGCTGTGGTCCGTGGTCTCGTTCGGTGGAGTCTTCTCGTCAGCCATATCGCGTAATTCGCGGTTTTTTAATACCTATACACGGCAAATCCAATGCCAGTTTATTCATTTCCCGAACGCCCGCGCGTCCGACAGGGATATTATGCAAAGTAATAGTACCAAAACCTCAATACCCGAAATGTAACCAATGGTACCACCCGGAGCCCAATCGTGCAGGCCTGCAATCCGGATTCTGTGTCCGCCTGGATCCGCAGATCGCCCGTCTCTAAGTATGAACCTCAGCGAGTGCCTGCGGCGAAGCGTCTTTCGAGGCCCACGGCCCGAAAGGCTGGTCATTCTGAAGTGAATGCGGTACGCCGCCGCGAACACGGCGCCCGGATCGCTGGGAGCGTGCGCGGGACGTCAGTGTAGGTTAATAGAGGTTTGAGGTGAGTGAGAGTGGCCGGGGATCAGGCGCCCCAGACGGCCGATTCGACGCGGTATAACTGCCCCCGCAACTGCCGGATAGTCTGAGTAAGACCTTCGGTTTCAGTGCGGAACGCCTCCACGCCACCAACGCCCAATGACAGAAGCCGCAGGCGCAGGTCGAGACGGCAAAGCGCAATCGCGAACAGCGCCCGGTTGATCACCAGGGCTTTTGCGAGGTCCGGCCGGTCTTCTCCGGATTGCACCATCGTGAGGCGCAAATCCTTCAGAAGCAGGCTGTAATCGTGCGCCAGCGCGCGGATCCACGCCCGGATCTTCGCGCGGTTCTTCGCTCCCATCGGGCCGGCGAGCGGTTCATCCTCATAACCGGCCAGCAGGCGCAGCATGGGTACGTAGCGGTCCGGATCGACATCCTCGGCCGTTCCGGGGCAATTCGCATCGACCCGGCGAATCCACGCCACAAGCTGGACGACACCAGCCAGTCCGCAGATAGCAAGAAACATTCCGGCTGCCACCCAGACGGTCAGCATGAAACACTCCCTGTCACCAGCCGGCGCGAACGATTACTCATATACCCAGTCACTTTCAGAAGGCATTCTCTGCCGATACACGACCATTATCCGGCTTTGGAACGTTTTGAAACAATATTCAAGTTAGACATACAGGTACTATCCCACGAATTCCAGGGTAGTCCCGGGCGCAGATTCTGCGGGAGTATTCCCCCCAGCGGCCCCATCAGTAACCTGTTGATTCTCATACCCGGAAAGCGATCCCGCCTGTATGAGCTGCACAGCTTCCGGGCTCAGGCTGATGACATCCTCCTGCGCCGAGGTCGGCTCCGGCTGCACCGCGATAGACGCCGGTTTCACCGGAGTGACCGGCCGCAACTCGCCGGCGCCGGGACTGATCGGGCTCACGCTCGCCATCATTTGTCATATCGGTCAGGCGGCCACGCGATTTTAGGCGAAAGGCATCCGCGAAAATTCGACCCCGATTCCAGAAAAAGATTTCAGGCGGCTCAAGCTTGCCCGCTGCGGACCGATAAGAATTTTTTGAAACAAAGACTCAAAGAATTCGCAGGGCAGTTTTAGAGGAAAAAATGTCAACCACAGCGACGCTCCCCATCTCCGCCGAAAAGAACCGCCAGGCCAGCCAGGTCAAGGCTGCCGCCCACCAGCAGGCATTCGCCACGGGCCGCGGTTCCCGCGCCTTGTCCCCCGAACGCGAGCGCCCCCAGAGAAAGCTCACCCCCATGGAGCGCGCCCAGCAGGAGGCGGCGGAAGCCCGCAAAAAGCTTCAGCAGTCGGAACTCGAAAGCGGCCGCGTTCGCGCCGAGATGAAGAAGCTGAATGAACAGATGGAGGCGGTCAAAGCCGCGCTGGCACAGGAAGCGCAACGGGCGGCGGATCGGGAAGCCGGGCTCTGGAGCGACCTGAACGCAATTCGCGAACAGGCTGGCCAGTCCGCCCGTATGGCATCGAGATATAAGGCGATCACGCTGGTTCTCGCGGTCACGCTGCCCCTGGTGGTCTGGGCCGCATGGCGCTATGGGCATCCCGCTGTTGCCCAGGCGGCATCGCCCGCCGCTGCCCGCGCGGCTGCGCCTTCCAGCGGCGCAACGTCCGAACCGCCTTTCGCCACCCTGGAAGAGCCGGAGTCAGACGAGTTTCCCTCCGAATTCACCAGAGGCGCCGGCCGCCTGAATCGTGCTCTCGAACGCTTCGGAAATGAGGCTCCCGAAAAAGTACTGCGCCGCATCCATGATGAAAACGCGGCGCATGGCGTGTCGGTTTGCGCGTTCGAATGGCACAAGGGTCAGGTCAGTCTGATCTTCGGTAATCAGCCGGGCATGGAAATCGGCGTCACCATGACGCGCTGCGCGGAAGCCGTTGAGCAGGCAGCGAAATAGGCGAAGAGGGTAACCATCGCGTACCCGGGCGTACCATATTAATGTTCGGAAGAACCGCCGAACCCTGGATATGGGCCCATGCGCCGAAAACTGACGTTCCCGCTCTGCGTCCTCGGGACGCTTCTCACTGCGGTCGCAACGATCGCAGCTTCCCTCCCCACCGAGACTTCCCCTCCCCGCACCTGGCAAAACGATCTCACCCCGATCGCCCCCGCCGACTGGAATTACGATACCGCCGCGCATCTTCTCGAACGCGCCGGATTCGGGGGCACGCCGGATGAGGTCGCCAAGCTGGCGAAGATGACGCCGGCGCAGGCCGTTGCCTACATGGTGCGCTTTCAGGGTGCGCCTGAAGTGAACCTCCCGCCGTTCGACGAATCGAATATCCACGATCCCGGCCTGGAGCCTTTCCCGCCCAGCCGCCCGGCTGTCACCGATATGGCGAAGGAGAAGGGCGAAGCTCTCGGCATCAAAGTAAAGCCCAGCGGTAACCGCCGCATGCAGCCGATTGTCGATGAATTTTTCTACTGGCTGCGCGCCAGTTCGCTTGAGACCAACCGCGTCGCTTACTGGTGGGCCAACCGCATGCTGAACAGCCCCCGGCCGTTTCAGGAAAAAATGGCGCTCTTCTGGCACGGGCATTTTGTTTCGAATGAAGCCAAAGTGCGCGATTACCGGAAGCTCCTCAACCAGTTGAAGTTGTTTGAAGCGAAAGGACTGACGAATTTCCACGATCTTACCGTCGCCGTGGCCGAAGATCCCGCTATGCTTTCGTTCCTCGACGCCGGCGTGAACGTCAAGGGCGCATCCAACGAGAATTTCGCGCGGGAGATCATGGAGCTCTTCACCATGGGCCCCGGCAACTATACCGAACAGGATATCCGCGAAGCGGCCCGCGCCTTCACCGGCTGGAACTACGTAGATACAAAATTTGTTGTGAACAAAGCCGAGCACGATGAGAGCGAGAAGACGTTCCTCGGCAAAACCGGAAATCTCGATGGCGTGGATGTGATCGATCGCATCATGGAACGGCCCGTGACGGCACAGTTCATCACGGCGAAAATTTATCATTTCTTCGTCCGGGATGAGCTTTCTCCCGACGTGCAGAAACAGCTCGCCGATTTCCTGCGTCTGAATCATTATGAGATCACGCCGCTGATGGAAAAGATTTTCCTCTCGCGCGATTTCTACAGTGCTGCCTCCACCGGCACTCACATCAAGAGTCCCGTGGAACTTGCCGTGAACACTTATAAAAAACTCGGTCTGACGGAGATACCGGGCGAGCCCGATTTCAACTCCGAGACCGCGGCCCTCGGACAGCAGCTCTTCCAGGCCCCCACCGTCGCCGGCTGGGCGCAGGGCAGGAGCTGGATTACCCCGGGCCTGCTTCTTGAACGCGCCAACTTCGTGCGGGACGTTCTCTTCCCCAGCATCAGCTTTCTGCCGCCGGACCGTTACACCGGCAGCGGCGAAGTTCGCCGGGTCGGCGACCGGATCGCCCAGGGCATGGATATCACCGACGCCACGAAGGACGACAATAAATCCGGCGGTATGGCGGAATCCAACATGGAAGCCGACCGCGATGAAGACTTCAACACCCGCTACGGCAGCTTCCGCGGATCGCAGATGGCCATCGAGCGCGTGAAGCCAATCCCGCGCGATGTCGCCCACCCCGATCTTGCCGGCATGATCGAAAAAGCGGATGTGGCGACCTCGGGTCAGGCGGTCGATTACCTCATCCGCCGCTTCATGAGCGTCGCCCCGGACGATGCCACACGCAAACACCTGACCGATTTTCTGACAAAAGAGCTCGGCACCCCCAATATTGCCGAAGCCCGAACTTACATGGAACAGCCGCTCCGGCTCACGCTTCACCTGATCATGAGCCAGCCGGAGTATCAGTTGAATTAAGGGAGAAATTTGTCATGAGCAGAACGCGATTCACTTTCCCGAACGCCAGCCGGCGCGATCTTCTCAAAGCTGCGATGTTCGGCATCGGAGTGAGCGCGGCATCGAGACCGAGCCCCCTGTTCGCTCAGGCCGCAGCCGCGCTCGAAGCGCAGGGATCGAATAACGGAAAGATCCTCGTGGTTCTCGAGCTTTCCGGCGGCAATGACGGTCTCAACACACTGGTCCCCTTCGGCGACGATGCCTATTACAAGCACCGTCCGAAGCTCGGCATTCCCGCCAAAGAGGTACTGAAAATCGATGACCACTTCGGTTTCAGCGGCGGCATGGTCGGGTTCGAAAAACTTTATAAGAACGGCGAGATCGCAATCGTCCACGGCTGCGGTTACGATAACCCTTCGTTTTCGCACTTCATGTCCATGGCCTATTGGCAAACGGCCGCGCCCAACAGCGGCGAGGAGTACGGCTGGTTCGGCCGTCTCGCCGATACCATGGATCCCCGCAACACGCCGAATTTCCTCGTCAACATCGGGGCGTCACAGTCGCTCGCCGTTCGCAGCCAGATCCATACGCCGGTCGTTTTTGACGACCCCGCCCGGTTCTCGCAGGAGAAATTTGCGGAAGAAAGCTCTGTGCTCGATGCACCGCTTTCCACCGCGAAGGTCGATAATCCGACCCGCCAGTATCTGCTCGACGCCGCCCACAGCGCCCGCGATGCTTCCGCGCTCGTTCGCGAGGCATGGTCGAAATACCATTCGCCGATCGACTACGGCATTGTGCCTCTCGACTTACCCAAAGTCGCGGCGCTGATCCAGGCGAAGATGCCGTCGCGCCTCTATTACACCTCTTACCGCAACAATGCCTTCGACACCCACGTCTTCCAGGGCGATCTGCATAAACGGCTGCTGACGTACGCCTCAGATTCCGTGGCCGCCTTCATGAAGGATATGGAGCGCATCGGCCGCGCCGATGACGTCGCCGTCATGATCTTCTCGGAATTCGGCCGCCGCGTACCCGAGAACGTCAACCTCGGCACCGACCACGGCACGGCGAACCTGATGTTCGTCGTCGGCAAGCAAGTGAAGGGCGGCCACTACGGCACACGTTCCAGTCTCACGAAGCTCGATGCCGGCGACAATCTGATCTACTCGACCGACTTCCGCCGCGTCTACGCCACGATGATGTCCAACTGGCTCGGTCTCAAAGACACGAAGAGCGTACTCAGAAGCGACTTTGAGACGTTCCCGCTGTTCCGCGGAAATCAGGCGTAATCGCGGACTACGCTGCGCAGTTAATTGCCCACGGAATTCCGAAGCGGTCGATCACCACGCCGAACCGCTCCGCCCAAAACGTCTTCTCCATCGGCATCTGGACGGCGCCGCCCTCGCTGAGCTCGCGGAAAATCGTCTCCGCGCGGCTCACGTCGTTCAGGCTGTAGAGCAGCGAGAATCCCTGCGGCTTGCGGTAGTCGGCGGCCCGCACATCGTTGCCGGTCAGCATGCCCGACTCCAGTTGCAGCGAGGCGTGCATAATCTTCTCGGCCATCTCCGGACCGAACTGCGATTCGAGCGGTGAGCCGGCATAGGTTCCCATGAAGGAAATCGTCCCGGCGAAGCACTTTGCATAAAACTCAAATGCTTTCCGGCAGTCGCCGTTAAACGAGAGATTTGCGCACAGGCTCATGGCGTCAGAAGATCAGCTTCATACCGAACTGAATCTGCCGTGACGTAGTCGCCGTAGTAGTAATCAGCCCCGCGGTCGCGCTGATCGAAGTGCCGGAGAAAACGGTCGCGTTGGGCGCGCCGAAATTCGTGCGGTTGAGCGCGTTGAATGCCTCTGCGCGTATCTGCAGGCTGGTGCGGTCGGTGAGCGTAATATTCTTGAAGAGCGAAAGGTCCGCCGTGGCCATCCCGGGGCCGGAATAAAGACCGCGCCCGAGATCTCCCCACGTACCGACTGCCGGCAGGGTGAACGCATTCGGATTGAACCACTGGTTCGGATTGCCGAGGATCACTGGTCCCGAGAACGACGGATTCACACTCGGCCGGTCCGGATTGCGGGTATCGCCGTCACCCGAACGATTGGAGCCGATCAGCGGAGTAAACGGGAAGCCGCTCAGCATCGTGACGATCCCGTTCACCTGCCATCCGCCAAGAATCTTTTCCGCCATCGGGTTCAGGCCGTTCAGCCACATCTGGCTGTGCCCGAAAGGCAGCAGATAGCGGAAAGAAATGGTGGCCTGCTGCGGCGGATTCAGCGCGGAAGGTCCCCAGTCGCGGCTCGGATCGCGCGGATCCATCACCATCTGCGGCTGATTGTTGGCCTGGGCGATGGTAAGACCCGAATTCATATCCAGGTTCTTCGACCATGTGTAATTCGCGCGCAGTTCCAGCCCGCGCTTCAACCGCCGCGTGACATCCACCTGCAGAGCGTTGTAGCGGTTGTTGCCTTCCGTATACCAGAAGAAGCCGGCGCTCAGATTCGGATTCGGCCGCGACGCAACGGGAATGTACTGCTGACCCTGCGTAACCGTGCCTTTGGTCGTTCCGGGCGTTCCGCCGGTGACACACGTGGCCGCCGAGCAAATCTGCGGCGCGATCGTATTCGGGTCGACGCTCAGCAGACCGTGCACCGCGAATGATCCGACATAACTCACTCGAAGCGACGTGCCGTGCGCGATCTCCTGTTCAATCGCGAAGTTCCATTCGTTTACCGCCAGGGCTTTCGCATCCGGCTGCAGACCCTGCGGCGCCAGCACGCAGGCCGGTTTCGATCCCGGGCCGCATGCCGGGGGCGCGGACTGCACGATCGGCAGCAGCGGCAGCAGAGCCTGATTATTGAACGAAAGGCTGCTGTTCCACGGCGGGAGCGAATTCATCAGGAAGTTCAGGGCGTCGATCATCGAATAATAGATCCCGTACCCCGCCCGCACCGCGGTCTTTCCGTTGCCGAAAACATCCCATGCGAGTGAAGTGCGCGGCGAGAACAGCTTCGTCATGTTGTTCTTCGTGTAAATCGAATTGCCGACGATCGGATTGGTCAGCAGCGTGCCGCTCGCATCCGTGATGTAATTCGCGGCGCGGCCGGTCACTTCGTTCCAGCCGGTGGTAAATTCGTGCCGCAGCCCGAGCTGGACCGTGAGGCGAGGCAGAAGGTGAATTTCGTCCTGCGCGTACCAGGCGCCGTACCAGCTTCTCCAGCCGAGTTCGTTGGCCTGAGGAATCACCTGGAACGACTGCACCGTTCCCGCCAGCAGATTGGCGATGCCGGTGAACGTGGCGACACCCATTTGCCGCGATCCGGTGTCTTCGTTATCGCGCAGCCGCTGGAACCACACACCCGTGCTGAAGTGATGCCTGCCTCTGGTGTACTGCACATCGTCCGAATACGTGAACAGATTGCGGCGATTCCAGGAATTCGTGGCGTTATTCGGTCCCGCCGCCTCAATCACATTCGATCCAGTCGTGGTCACCGATCCGGTGACAGAAATGCCGCCCGGCGGCAGACCCTGCACGAATGAGAGCGATGCCGGGAAATTCGTCGTCTGC
>DASZVV010000024.1:0-7946 GCA_035546955.1 Bryobacteraceae bacterium | reverse complement strand
CCCCACAATCTGGAACTGAATGCCATTGACCGTGATCGTCTCACCGACCGGCGGAATCTCGCCGAACAGCTTGTGCGCCGCCTTCGCCCCCAGGATCGCCACGCGCTGCTTATCCACGTAGTCTTCGGCATTGATCCACCGGCCGTCGGAAAGCGTCATGTTGCGTATCTTCCCGTACGGGGGCTCCACGGCTCGCACGGACATATTCAACTGCCGCACGCCGCGCAGCACCGTCGCGTTGCGAATCATCGTCTCTGCCGAAACGGCGCTCACCAGCGGCACGTTCTCGCGGATGAGATCCACGTCCGTGCTTTCGAGGCGAATCTGCCGTCCAGAGCGCTGTCCGCCCGCCTGTGCCGAGGTCTGGCCGCCGAACATCAGAATCAGGTCCTGCCCCACAGCCTGAAACGAGCTCTGCAGCGCGAACCCGAAGCCTTCCCCATACGCATAGAGAATCACGAAACACGCCACGCCCCAGCCGAGGCTCGCCATTGTGAGCAGGCTGCGCTGCCGGTTGAAATTCAGCGCCGCGGCCGCCTCCCGAATGATCGCGCCGAACTTCACCGGAGGCCTCTTTTGGCGCTATCTTTCATAACGAAGCGCCTCCACAGGCGTGAGCGCCGCCGCGCGCCACGCGGGCAGCAGCGCGGAAAGCACCGCAATCACCGTGAGCGTCACGAAAGCGAGCAGGGTGCTCTCCCAGCTCACCGGTAGCCCCGGAAACATGTCCGGCATCTTCACCAGCTTCAGCGCGCTCGAAAGCCCGAACGCCACCGACCAGCCCACCACACCACTCACAAACGCCAGTACGATGCCTTCCGCCATAAAATCCGCCAGAATGCGCGAACGGGTCGCGCCGAGCGCTTTCCGCAGTCCGATCTCGCGCGTCCGTTCCGAAACCGTCACCAGCATGATGTTCATGACGCCAATGCCGCCGAGCGACAGTGTCACGAACGCGATGAACCCCAGGAAAACCGTCATGGAATCGAAAATTCCGTCGACCTGTTTCTGGTCTTCAACGGTGTCCCACATCCCCAACGCGCTCTCATCCGCCGGATCGAAATCATGGGCGCGGCCCATAATCCTGCGCACCTGGTGTTCCACGTCCAGCGAATCCAGGCCGTCGCGCGGCTGATAGAGGATCTCCGAAAGATCGCCTTCCTGATAGTTTTCTTTCGGCGGCATGTCGCGCGCCATCGATGTATACGGGAGAAAAACCTTCTTTTCGTCGAGACCGGAATAGCTGCTGTTCTGATCCTTCTCGGCCAGCAGCCCGATGATCCGGTAGGGAAGGGAATTGAGTGAAATCTCTGTCCCCACCACCTGAGGCCGCGTGCCGAACAGCTGCTTCTTCACATCCTGCCCGATCACGCAGAGACGTTCACCGTTCTTCTCTTCGTGGTCGTTGAAAAAACGGCCCTGCGCGATCGGCAGCGTGCGGAGCAGGGGATAATGCGCCTCCACGCCGCTCACGTCGAAAGATCCGCTGTTGTACGGACTCGTTGCCTTCAGGCCTCCCTCCAGCTCAACCGCCACAAGCCGGACCATCCACGCCTCGCGGCGGAGCGTCGCGACGTCTTCGAGGTTCAGTCGGATGCGCCGGCCCGCCCGCTGTCCGCCCGCCTGCATTTCCGTGCGGCCTCCGAACAAAATCACAACCTGCTGGCCCAGTTCTTTGACGTCGTTCCGTTGGCCTTCCTTGAAACTGTCTCCCATGGCGACGATGATCACCATCGACGCCAGCCCCCAGGCGATGCCTGCCATCGTCAGGAAACTCCGCAGCTTATTGCGGTAGAGGCTTCCCAGCACCTGGCCGAACAGTTCGCTCAGGTAGGTCATTGCAGAACGACTTGCTGGCCTTCTTTGAGCCCGTTCAGAACTTCCGTCTTCGCGCCGTTGCTGATGCCGAGCTTCACGGCCAGCTTCCGCATGCCGGTCTGGTCGGTGGCATCGGGAATCTGCACGGCGGCAGAGCGGTCTTTGTTGTACAGCACCGCGCCTTCCGGAATCGCGAGGACGCCTTTGTGCTCTTCGAGAACTATCTCCGCGTTGGCGGACATCTGCGCCTTCAGAATATGCTTGTCATTCGAAATCGAGACGCGCACTTCGAAAGTGGTGACGTTGTCTTTCTCCACTCCCATCGGCGAAATCTTCGTCACTTTCCCCGAGAACGTCTGGTCTTTGAACGACTCCACTTTGATGCGCGCGGGCTGCCCGAGATACACGTGCCCGATGTCGCTTTCATCCACCTTGCCTTTGACGTAGACTTCGCTGAGATCGCCGACCGTCATGATCGTGGTTGCGGTGGAACCAACCTGAAGAATCGAACTGACGGCCGTTCCCACTTCGCTGTCGCGCGAAAGCACCACGCCGTCGATGGGTGAATAAATCGTGGCATTGCGAATATTCTCGTCCGCAGCCGCCACCGCTGCCTGCTGCTGTTCGAGCGCCGCCTGCGCGCGCGTGATGGCCGCCTGCGCGGAGCCGAGATTCGCCTGCGCCGATTCCTTTTTATTCGCCGCTACCTGATAATTCTTGTCCGCATCGTCGCGCGCGTTCTGCGCGATCAGTCCGCCCGCGAACATCGTGTGTGCGCGGTCCATATCGCGCTTCAGAAACGGCAGATCGGTTCCCTGCGCGTCCACCTTGTAACGCTCATAATCGGCCTTTGCGGAACTCAGATTCGCCTGCGCCACGTGCAGCGCAGCCTGCTGCTGATTCAGCTCCGGCAGCAGGTCGTTCTGATCGAGCTGGCAGATCACGTCGCCCTTCCGTACCACGTCGCCGACATTAAAAGGAAGCTTCTGGATAATGCCGCTGGCCTTGCTCTTGATCTCCACCTGAGTGACCGGCTGAATTTTTCCGGTGGCCACCACCGAACGCGCCAGATCCAGGCGCTCCACTTTCGCCAGCTTTTCCGGGTCGATCTTCACCGGCTTCCCGCCGACTGCCTTCATCGCGAAGAAGCCGCCCGCCCCGAGCACCACGATCGCCGAAACAATCCAGAGAGCTTTCCCGCGTTTACGTGACGCCATCAGGTTTTCCCTCTCACGTTTTCCTTCTGATCGTTATACGCGCCATACGGGGAAAAGTTCGCGTGAATCGTGTAACAACGGAATCTGCGCCACAGTTGTATGCTGAGGACGAATGCCGATGACTCGACGTCTTCTTCTGTTCTCATTTACCGTATTTACGTCCGCCACTCTGGTTCCTGCGCAAGGGCCGCCCCCCAGCCCTGACGCCACCACGTCCGTCACCATTGGTGGCAAAACGATATCGATCAAATATTCCGCGCCCTCAGTACGAGGCCGCCAGATTTTCGGCCCCGGCGGATTAATCAGCCATGATCCTAATTATCCGGTCTGGCGCGCCGGCGCGAACGCCGCTACTTCTTTCCATACGGACGCCGATCTCACCATCGGTACGCTGAATGTCCCGAAGGGCGATTACACGCTCTACGCCCTGGTGGAAGATCCGAACAACTGGGAGCTGATCGTCAATAAAGAGACTGGCCAGTGGGGCCTCAGTTACGACGCATCGAAAGACCTCGGCCGCGTGAAGATGACCATGAGTACTCCTCCCGCACCGATCGAGGTTTATAAAATGACGCTCTCCCAGACCGGCCCCAAAACCGGCAAGCTCCAGATGGAATGGGAGAAGCACGTTGCATCGGTCAACTTTACGGTTAAATAAATGTAAACAGGGTAAATAATCGTCCCGCTTGCGGGGCGGGTTCGGATATACTCGGTGTGACATGGCACAGGGCGGATCCAGCCGGAAAGTGACCAACGGTCTCCTCGCCGCGGGAGCCGCCGCTGTTCTTGCCGTTTATGCCGCCGGATACGAACGGACCCGCACTGCCGCCGAACAACTGGAAGCGCAGTCCTCGGTACGCCGTCCCGCCCCCGTAGAATCCCGGGGTGCGAGAGGCCCGCTCCCTGCGCCAGTATCGGCGCCGGCGCCCGCCGAAGTGGCTGCTCCGGTTCAGAAGGAAAAGGCAGCACCGCGAGAAGTCGCCTCGCTCGCGCCTCCTGCAGCGCAAGCCGCACCGTCGCCGTTGCCGCAGAAAGCGGACGTCATCCCCGCAGCCCCGGCGGCTTCGCCGTCCGCTGCACCCGCCGCCGTCGTTCCTGCACCCACTCCGGCTGCTCCGGCCGCGGCTCCGGTTTCCACGGCCGCCGTGGTTGCGACACCTGCCGTAACGCCGCCCGCCGCCGCCCCCCCGGCAGCGCAGCCTGCTCCGCAATGGAAAGACGGCACCTATAAAGGCTGGGGTACCTGCCGGCATGGCGACATCGAAGCCCAGGTGGTGATCGAAGGCGGCCGCATCACTTCCGCCTCCATCTCCCAGTGCCTCACGCGCTATTCGTGCGATGTCATCGGGCGTCTGCCGCCTGAGGTGATCCAGAGGCAGAGCGCCGAAGTCGATTACGTCAGTGGCGCGACGCAAAGCGCCAACGCTTTTTATTACGCCGTCCTCGAGGCTCTGGGCAAAGCGAAGTGAGCAGTCCGGATCCGAGCCGGGAATCCATCACCCGGAGTGAGGCGGTGATGGGGACCGTTGTCACCATCGAAATCCCCGTCATGGGGGCAGCCGCCCAGCGCCCCTCGCAGCAGGCTCTCGAACGCGCACTCGGCTGGTTTCGGGAAATCGAAAAGCGCTGCACCCGATTTGATCCTGCAAGCGAACTAATGCAGCTCGCGGCTCGCCCTGGCGAGGCTGTTGCCGCCAGTCCCATGCTTTTCGAGGCTGTGCAGTTCGCCCTTCTGGTCGCCGAGCAAACAGGCGGCGCCTTCGATCCAACCGGCGGATATCGCATGCTGGAGCGCGGCTTCGACCGCAATCATCGAACCGGCGAAGCGATGCATTTCGAGATGCAGCCGTCAGACGTCAGCTATCGCGATATCGAACTCGATCCCGATCGCCGCACCATCCGGCTGCGCCGCCCGCTGATCCCGGATCTGGGCGCCGTTGCGAAAGGCCTCGCAATCGACATGGCCGCGCGCGAACTGAAGCCGTTCGAAAACTTCGCCATTGACGCCGGCGGGGATTTGTATATGTCTGGAACAAATCACCATGGTGATCCCTGGACGGTTGGAATCCGGCACCCGCGCCGCGATGGCGAATTGCTCGAAACGCTGCAGGTATCGAATCAGGCTGTCTGCACTTCGGGCGACTATGAACGCCGCGGCGCAGACGGCCGTTCCCACATCCTCGATCCCCGCACCGGTCAACCGGCGGAAAGCCTGGCTAGCGTCACCGTGATCGCGCCGGTCGCGATGCTGGCCGACACGCTGGCCACTGCGGCATTTGTGCTCGGGCCGGCCGAAGGCATCCGCCTGCTTGAAAGCGCCGGTGTTGCCGGGATTCTCGTAACTCCGGATCTTGAACGTTACGAAACCGGGAGCCTCCTCCATGCTGCGTAAGCTCAAAAAGTTTTTCAAAACCCCGAAAGGCCTGCTGATCCTGATCCTCGCGGCGCTGATCGTGTTGGCCGCGCCGAGCCAGGGATGGCGCACGGTTCTGCCGGGGGTCGCTGCCGCGGTCGCGGTCAGCGGGTTGATCGATGCTTACATCCTCCGCGTCCGCAAGGACGAGTGGGAATTTCCGAGCGGCGCCGTTCTCACCGCCATGATCACCGCCATGGTGCTGCGCGCGCAGGAGCCCTGGTTCGTCGTGACCGTCACCTCGGCCTTCGCGGTCATCACCAAGTACATCTTCCGCACGCGCCACGCGAATGTATTTAACCCCGCCGCCCTCGCCGTGATCGTCAGCTATTTCGTCTTCCACACGGGCCAGAGCTGGTGGGGTGCGCTGACCGAACTCCCTCTCTGGATGCAGGCAGCCCTCATACTCGGAGGCGTCTTCATCACGGACCGCGTCAACAAGATGCCGCTCGTCCTGACGTTCCTCGGTGTGTACTTCACGCTGTTCACGGTCGCCTCTTATATAGGCAATCCGCGCTGGGTTTCCGAGATCTACCGCTCCCCGGACGCCGAAGCCGCCCTGTACTTCGCCTTCATTATCCTCACCGACCCGCCGACTTCGCCGGCCAAGTATCCCGATCAGTTCGTGTTCGGCACGCTCGTGGCCGTCGTCAGCTTCGCGTTCTTCGAATGGGCCGGGGTCGTCTATTACCTGCTCGCCGGAGTTCTTGCCGGGAACGTGTGGGAAGCCTGGCGGCGCGTCAATCGCCGTGAAAGCCGCGGATTGATTCAGGGTGCCCGCAACTTCTTCCGTGAAATATCGCCTGTCTCGACTGCTGTACAGTACTAGGCAGTACTCTATAGTTTACGAATGGCTTATTGTCCCGTGTGAGCGGTGTCACACAATTTAATTCGTTTCTACAACAAACTGATAAAACATTGACACTGGTATTTCACGATGTTATCGTCACCCTGAGGTTTGTCTTAAAACCTTCCAATCAGGAGTCTGTAATTTGATCAACAAAACACTTTGTGGGGGTAATGTGAAAAGCAGAATTTTCGCGCAGCTTGCTCTCGCCTTCGCCGTCAGTAGCCTTACACTTTTTGCACAGGTCAGCAGTCAGATCGTCGGTACGGTAGTCGACCCCGCGGATGCTGCGGTCGTCGGTGCCCCGGTCACCCTGACATCCACCGAAACAGGTGCGGTTCGCAACGCGCAAACCGACAACCTTGGCACCTACCGCTTCACGAACGTCGAGCCCGGCACCTACAGCGTCACCGTCAAGGCCAGCGGCTTCAAAGCGTTTACGCAGGGCGGTGTTGTGGTGACCGCTAACGAAACTCACAACGTCAACAAGATCAGCCTGCAGCTCGGCAACGTCACCGAATCGATTTCGGTCACGGACGAAGTCGCGCAGGTGCAGCTTTCAAGCTCGGAAAAATCGCAGACCGTCGATTCCAAAGATCTCGACAGTCTCACGCTGAAGGGGCGCGATCTGTTCGGCTACATTCGTCTCGTTCCCGGCGTTGTGGATACCGCGAACCGTGACGTCACCAGCCATAGCTCTCTGAGCGGCATGAACATCAACGGTGGCTTTACAGCGCTGAATTTTCAGGTGGATGGCATTACCGATATGGACACCGGATCGAACACGTCGGTCCAGTACGAGCCCAACCTGGACTCTGTTCAGGAACTGAAGGTTCTCACCTCGAATTATCAGGCGGAATTCGGCCACACTTCCGGCGGCACTATTACCGTCGTCACCAAGAACGGCACCCAGCAGTTCCACGGCACAGCTTCCTGGAACCACCGCCACGAAGAATTCAATTCCGATACGTGGGCCAACAACCACACCATCAAAAACGGCGCCGCAACGCCGCGCGTTCCCTACCGGTACAACGTTGAAACCTACTCGATCGGCGGTCCGATCTTCGTCCCCAAGCACTGGAACCGCAACCGCACGAAGGCGTTCTTCTTCTGGTCGCAGGAGCGGACCGGTCAGTTCGTGAGCGGCGGTACTGCTCTTCAGTACACTCCGACCGCGCTCGAACGCGTCGGTGACTTCTCGCAGAGCTTAAACAACAACGGCACACTCATCAAGGTTCTCGATCCCGATAACGGCAACGTCCAGTTCGCGAACAACATGATCCCCGCCAGCCGCCTCAATCCGGTCGGCCAGGAACTGCTCAATTTCTTCCCGCTGCCGAATTTCGTGGCGACGCTGCCTTCTCAGGTGAACGTGGACAACTACACCGAGCAGGGAAGCGCCATTCACCCACGCCTCAACAGTGTGCTCCGCGGCGACTATTATTTCAGCAGCAAGCTGAGCGGGTACTACCGTTTCATCAACGATGCCGATTACATGTACGTTCTGTATGACGGTGTTCAGTTCAGCAACGACCACGGTGGCATACTCGGCGATAAGGGCATCGCGCCGATCGTTCACCCCAACGGTGGTCACAGCGACGCCGGGACCCTGACCTACACGATCACCCCGACGCTCGTAAATGAAACGACT
>DASZVV010000023.1:0-4151 GCA_035546955.1 Bryobacteraceae bacterium | reverse complement strand
GCGTCGCGATTGAACTGCATGAACACCAGGTTCCAGATTTCGACGAACCGGCCGCCGCCATCGAGTGGAAACTGTTCGTGTTCGCGCCCGGACTCGGCAGCTTCCGGCCCCAGATCGTAATGGATCTCCGAGCACGGCCCGCAAGGACCGGTATCGCCCATCTGCCAGAAATTGTCTTTCTCATCGAGCCGGAAAATGCGGCTCTTCGGCACGCCCGCCACTTTCTGCCACAGCTCTTCCGCTTCGTCGTCCTCGCGGAAGACGGTGATATAGAGCTTGTCCTTCGGAAGGCCGTAGTCTTTCGTGACCAGATCCCACGCGAACCGGATCGCATCGGCCTTGAAGTAATCGCCGAACGAGAAATTCCCCAGCATCTCGAAGAACGTATGATGCCGCCGCGTATAGCCGACGTTTTCGAGATCGTTGTGCTTCCCGCCCGCCCGTACGCACTTCTGCGACGTGGTGGCGCGCGTGTACTCCCGCGTCTCCAGCCCCTGGAAAACTTCCTTGAACTGGTTCATGCCGGCGTTAGTGAACAGCAGCGTCGGATCATTGCCCGGCACAAGCGAGCTGCTGCGCACGATGCGATGGCCGCGCGCCTGGAAAAAGTCGAGAAAACACTGGCGGATCTGGTTGCCTGTCACAAATTTCCTTCTGAAACGGGAATACTTCGATTATAAAGGGCAGGCCGAAAATCAGATTCCGAGCAACTGCTCGATCCTGCACTGCAGAATCACGATATCGGGCGATTCCTGGATCGCATCGTGATAACGCTGCTGGAAATCCGTTCCGTGCTCCCTTGGACGCATAATGTCGCGGGATTGCGTAACGAGGGCATCCGCTTCCAACTGGCCGGCAGTACTGCGGCGCGCCAGGGCTTCATCGATCTCCACCACCAGCGTGGAAATCTGCTTCAGCCAGGCGAAGTGCGAATCCCCCATCACGAGCCCCAGAAACGCGCCTGGGCCGGAAATCGGTCCGTTCGTTTTCTCGTAAGACGCGCGCTCACGATCGAGCAGCAGCTTGTGCTGCGCCAGCAGCAGATTCCGAAGTTGAGTGAGTAGCTCGCGTGTGGCCGGCGAAATCGGGAGGGGGGACATCTCAACTTCTATTTTGCCAGCGGTAGGCTTTTACCGAGTTGGTCCGGAAATACTTCTCCGCGACGGCAGTCCCCTTCGCCAGAAAATATTCACGCACCACACCGAAAACCGCGCCGTACGGCGCCCAGTTATCGCTGTTCGGCCAGTCGCTGCCGAAGAGGACCCGATTCTCGCCGAAAATTCCGAAAATCTCGTCCAGCTTTGGCTTGTACCCGGCCAGATCGAGCGGCACATGGCCGTTCACGCGGCGCAGCACTTCGGACACTTTCGCATAAACCTGCGGCCGTTTCCCCAGTTCCCGCAGATTCGCATCCGCCGGTGCAGCGAGCTGAGGCAGATGATCGATAACGATGCGCAGATCCGGCACGGCATCCGTTACGCGTACCGCGGCGGCCATCAACTCAGGCGTCTGGTTCGCGGTATCGAGCACCAGTCCCGCCGCGGCGAGAGCGCGCAGGTCATCGATGAACGCGGGCTTCGCAATCTCCACCGCAAGGTTTCGTCCCCAAAGGTTTCCGTACCGAATCCCGAGAAACAACGGGTTGCGGTGGAACCGTTCCAATTGCGCGCGAAAACCTGGCTTGCCCGGTTCCAGATCGCCGATCGTTCCCACGATGATCTTGTCTTTCGCCGCCACATCCAGCACCCACTGGTTGTCTTCGAGCCATGGGCTGGCCTCAATTTCGATCGCCCCGGCCACACCGAACGGCTCCGCAACTCTCCGGTACCGGTCCGGCAGCGCGGGTTTGTATAGAACCGCGTCGTCCTTTGACGGCCATGGCACGCCCTGGGGACGCGTCGGATCGAACAGATGAATATGCGTGTCGATTACCGGAAAGGGAAGCGCCTGCGAGCCGGACTGAGCCCGAGCATCGCCGGCGACCAGCGCGCCGGCGGCCACACCGAGAAATTCGCGCCGTCTCACGCGGGTACTCCGAACGATAGTCCCAGCGACTTCGCCACGCCCTGAATATACTGCCGCCCCTTCGTATACTCCTCTTCACTATGCAGATGTTCCAGCATCAGCGGCGCATCCACCGGCAATTGCGAAAGCTGGCGCAGATAGGTCTTGTAGTCGATCAGCCCCGTCCCGGGAATCACTTCCTGGATATTGACCTGATACCCCGGCCCCCACTGCAGGTCTTTTGCATGGCACGAAACGATCCACTGGCCGAGGGTTCGAAAACATTCCTCAATTACTTCCGCGTTCCGGTAAAGCCGCTCCGGACTGCTCATCGTATTGCAGACGTCCAGATGCACTCCGAACGCTTTGCGGTCCACCGCCCGGATCAGCTTCACATAGTCCCCGGGCGTGCTCGGCAGGCTCCACGGCATCATTTCGATCGTGAATTTTGCGCGCACAGGTTTGACGGCATCGATGACCTTCCGGCAATTCTCCACGGTGGCATCGAAGAATGCGGTGCTCAGGTTTTTCGGATCCTGTCCGAACCAAACCGCCGGATTGAACGAACCCGCGATATCGACGCAGTTCCGGGCGCCCAGCGCTTCGGCCAGCGCGAGCCGCTCCGTTACATAAGTGAGGTTAGCGCGCCGCTTCTCCGGGTCCGGATCGAGCATGTTTTTCCATGCACCCACCTCGGCGATCACCACATCGCGCTGCCCGAACTCCTTCACCATCGCCTCCACGCGGCTGTGGTCATTCACGCTCAGATCGTTCGGAGCATAGGCCGCGCGATACCCCAGGTCGAGATGCGCCTGGGCCTGCGCTGCCGGATCCGCCGACCTTATAAAGATCGGGCCGCCGAGCCGCATCGGCCTGACCGTGCCGGGTGCGGACGCCGCTTCTCGCAATCCACCCGCCGCCAGACCCGCGAATACCGCCGCGCCCGCGCCCGAAAAATGCCGCCGCGAAACCAGCCGCATATAACTCACCCCCCTCAAACATTATGGAGCGAAAGTACTCTATCCGTTGGAGATACCCCGCTCAAGGCAACATCCACCATTAACCTTGGTTGTATTGTGTCTCCCGCGACGGAGTTGTTAAGTTAACGTGAGGGAAGTATGACCCACGAATGCGACCCCCATTGCGAAAACAGGGTCCGGCTGGACGCCGCTGTCGCCCAGCTCGAAGCGTCAACCGCGCTTCTGATGAAGTCTGTCTTCTCCGGAACTGACGATTCGATCGAAGTCGCTTATTCAGCACTCCGTGTCGCGAAGGTGAAGTTTACGTCCGCGCGGGCGACGTGCCGTGAGCAATGCCGGTCATGCGATCTTGAATTTTGCGGAGCGGCGGCGAAGTAGACTATTCAACGCTGATTTCCGGCCGATAAGATGTAAATGCCCGTTACACCGTTGCCGCAACTCGATCTCTTTACGGTCAAAGCGGTGACGCTCGTCACGGTGTTCGTTGTCAGCCTCTATACGCTGCTGGCTTGGAAAATCAATCGTCCTGTCGCCGGGATGCGGCTGTTCGCGCTGGCTCTCCTCTCGATCTGTGTCGGCTCGATCGTCGGAATGTCCCGGCTGGTGATCGCCGGGACGCCGATCATGATCCTGGGGAACATCCTGACCGTAGGCGGCACCATCAGCCTCGCGCGCGGCGTGCGTGAATTCCGGGGCGCCCCGGGACTCTCGCCCCCCCTGATCGCTGCTTTCAGTCTTCTGGTGGCCGTGCCTTTTTTCTACTGGATGTTTCTCCACGAAGACTTCGGCAAGCGGCTCGGCATCATTTCGCTCGCCATGGCTGTACTCGCGCTGGATGCGGCGATCTCCATGATGAAGAATGTCTCGGGGCACGAGCGCGCCACCTATTGGCCTACTGGACTGGCCCTATTGTTCACCGCTGGTTTTCTGGGGATTCGCGCCATGGCGGCGTTTCGCGGCTATTACGGGACGAACTTCCTCGCGCCGGTCCCCATCGAAATCCCTCTCTCCCTGTGCGCGGATATCGCCTTCGTCGGATGCGCTTTCGGGATGCTTCTCGCTTCCAATACCAAAATGCGCATCGCTTCCGAGAAGATGGCGCTTTTCGACCCGCTGACGAACCTTCCCAACCGCCGCATGCTGGTCGATCGTCTCCTCGAAGCCGAG
>DASZVV010000022.1:0-10836 GCA_035546955.1 Bryobacteraceae bacterium | reverse complement strand
TCCGCCATCACCGTGTGCGCTTTGCCCAGCAGCGACTTGCAAACCAGCCCGACCTTCAATCCGGCCGCTGACGCTTCGATCGCCGCGCGGAGCCCCGCTCCACCCGCGCCGATCACCAGCACGTCGTATTCGTGTGTTGTGTATTCCGCCATTGCCTGAGCCTGTTAGAAGATCCTGTAATCCGTCCAGATGTGCATCGCGCACAGCCGGACATAGACATCCGAGAACCCGACCCAGAACAAGCTGAACCAGGCAAACCGCATATGCCGCGCGTTCAGGCAACTGACGCAGTCGTACACCTTCTTGCGGGTGGGCGCTTCGGAGAAACGATCCTTCATTCCCGCCACCAGGTGCCGGAATGAGTGGCATCCGAGTGTGTACGAGCTCAGCAGAATTACATTCAGCAGAAGCACCAGAGTGCCGACGCTGACGCCGAAACCGTCGCTGAACTTCGTTGCCTCATACACGTCATGCGCGAGCAGTACCAGGAAGATGAGCGCGAGATAGAGGAAGTAGCGATGAATGTTCTGGAAGATCAGAGGGAAGCTGCGCTCGCCAAGATAAGTCTTGCGCGGCTCTCCGACCGTGCAGTTCGGAGGATCCTGCCAGAAGGCTTTATAGTAGGCGCCGCGATAGTAGTAACAAGTGAACCGGAAACCGCCAGGAGCCCAGAGAACCAACATTGCAGCGGAGAAAGGAAGGAAGGAGGGAAACCAGGAGGGAACGCCAGTGCCGTGAATCCAGGCAACGCTCTCTGGGCCATAGACCAGCGGGGAATACATCGGCGAAAGCAGATGTCCCGACATGTAGTTAGTGCCCTGGAGCGCGGCCCACGTCGAGTACACAATGAACGCGGAGAATCCCAGAAAGACCGCCAGTGGCTGAATCCACCAGTTGTCGGGGCGTGAGGTCTCCCCAAACCGTCCGCGTACCAGCGGAACATCAATTTGTGGCATAAAAACAGGAGTTTATCAGACCGTTGTGAACGGCCCGGAATACGTCCGATTTCTTACTGGATTTAACGCCGCCGGAGAACCGGTGTGGCGCGGCGCAGATCTTCGATCTGGCCAGGCCGGTCCGATGTCGCGGTCGCCGAATACTGGTAGTTTACCGACGCGGTTCCACCGGCGGTGGTCACCACAATCTGCGCTGTACCGGCCTCGAAAGCGACAGGCGAAACCGCGGTGATCGTCGTATCGCTGACCACCGTGAAGCTCTGCGCGTTCGCGCCGGAGAAGGTCACGCTTGTGGCGCCCGTTAAACCGCTGCCGGTAATCGTCACCGTGGTACCGCCCGCGATGCGGCCGGACGTCGGATTGATGCTTGTAATGACCGGCGCGACTACGTAGGTGTAGAGCGTGTTGGCGGCGTTGCTTCCGGGGGTCGTCGTCACGACGACGCTGACGGGACCGGCGGCCGTTCCGGCGGGTACCGTCGCGGTGATCGTGTTCGGGTTGACCGAGAGATAGTTCAGCGAATTGACGCCACCGAAGGTGACCGTCAGCGGCTGCTGGAGGTTCGTGCCGGTAATCGTCACAGTATTGCCGCCTCCGAGAGGACCGGAAGACGGAGATACGCTGGTCACCGTTGGAGGCTGAGTGGTGGTTCCCGGAATCACGACCGGGAAGGTCACCACATTACTGATGAACAACTGCTGCGCGATCGTGAGCTGAGAGAAGGCGTCCGTCGCAAGCGTCGGATTGAGAGCGAATTCGACGTAGTAAATCCCCGCCGTATTCGGCACGAGCGCCACATTCATCGGCGTCGCCACAAGACCCTGCACCAGAATCGAATCCACGTAAACCAGGGGCGGATTGTCGTTCCCGCCGCGATAGATGAAGCCGGAAGGAATATCCGCCGGGTTCGTGGGACCAATACCGGTCGCGAAAGTGTAAAGAGCCTCACCGGGAATTGCAGGATTGTCGTCGGTCACCATCTGACCAGCCGGATGATCGTAGCCGGTGGTCGGGTTGTAAACGGAAACCGTGAGTTGCGAACCCGCGCTGTTGGAGGAAGTAGTGGTTGCCTCCCCGTAGATCGGGATGTTCTCGCCGGCCGGGCCGGAAATGTACGAATACACAATAATGCGGTTATATTCGTTGGCGCGCACCGCATAAATATAGGGATCAGGCCCGGCGTTGACAGCGGCGATGAGGCCGTCCGTCACGGTCGATATCGTATCCGTCGCGGTTTCGCTGTATGTATAAACGTGGCCGCCGAAATAAAGCGTGTGAGTGAAGCCGTTTCCGGTTACGCCGGTGTAGTTGGAGGTGAGCGTCAGGCTCGTCGCGCTGTTGACCGCCGCAATCTGATAAATATTGCCGGAAATGATCACGCTGCCGCCGACCATGTCCGATGTCCAGGTAGTCCCTACGCCGGTGACCGTGTTCGTATTCTGAACGACGTTAACATTACCGGTCGTATATTGCTGGACATTCGGTCCGATGATCAGGGTCGCAGCGTCGCCCTCCTGAGGGAGACCGTTGAGATCGATAATGTCAAACGCCTGCGAGGAAGCGTGATAGACGATGCCGGGACGCGGATCGCGGCCGGGATAAGCGAAAATGCCGGGGTTCTGCGGGACGATCGTCGTCGCGATCGGTGTTGTCGCCGTTACCGAGCCATCCGCATGCTGCGTTCTCAGATAGAGGCTGACGCTCGTGCGGTCCAGGAATTCGAGCGGCATCTGCGCGTTGATCTGCGTGGGCGATACATAGAGTAACGGCGCGCGAACGCCATCGACATAAAGAACGCAGTTATTCATGTCGGTCGGCAGGTTCGTATTGGAGAAATCCGCCGATCCCACCGAATCACAGAGGTTATTGCCGAGAATCTGGATCAGGGTGCCCGGCGCAATCTGCGCGGGGTTCTCGAGATAAACGTTCAGCGTTGCGTCCGAAGCCGAGGCCAGCACCGTGGCGTTGGTGGAATTCGTGGCGGAGATCGTGACGTTTCCGCCATCGGCGCCAGGAACCTTCGCGGTCAGCACGATTTCATCTGACGTGCTGTCAAAAAGCGCCGTGGCGTTGGTATCACCCTTATTGATCTTGGCGATCAGATCCTGAATGATGGTGGTCAGGGTATCATCCGACGTCACTGTGTGGACATAGGACGCGGAAGCTACCGTACAATCGGGCGGCCCGCCGGTACAACCGATCTTGATTGTGACCGTATTGTTCGCCGTGATCGAGCCGGAAATCGAAATCGATCCGACGGCGTGCACGGAGAGGCTCGCCGCGTTGTTGACGGCGTCAAGCGGGATATTCTGCACTCCGGGCGTGTGGACCATGATGCGGCGGTTGTAGGTATCGCTCACATACAGATTCGTGCCGTCCCATGCGATACCGGAGGGCGTTTCGAACGCATTGGTACCGTCCGGATTGTCTCCGGTGTGATCGCTGTAGGCGTCCGGCTGGCCGAGGATGACGTCCGCCGCAGCGGCGTTGGCGGTCGGGATCTTATTAAAGATCATCACGCGATCGTTTCCGCCGTCCGCAATGAACAGACGAGTGCCATCCGAGAAGGCGTAGCGGGGGAATGAGAGCGTTTTCTCGCATCGCGCCGGATAGAGCGTCGTCCCCGTCACCGTATCCGTGCCGTTGGAGCTGCAGAGGACGGGCGTGACGTCGGTCGGATTCTGATCCGCATCCACCGCGCTTGTATTGTTGTTCGTTGTGGCGTTGTTGGCGACGGAACTGGTAAAGTCCGGCTGGCCGACTTCCACATCGGCGGGCGCCCCGTTGCTCGTGGGGATGCTGTTCCAGATGAGCACGCGATTCTGAGCGAGGTCAGATACAAAGAGATGCGTGCCGTCCGTCGTCACCGAGACCGGCGTCTGCATGTTGGACGCGCTCGCGACGCCATTGACCTGGGTCAGGTCCGGCTGGACGAAAGCAGTAAAACTGGTCTGGCCGAGCACCACGTCGGCCGGAGCGTAGTTTGTGGTCGGAATCTTGTTGTAGATCAGGACGCGGTTATCGAAAGTGTCGGCCACGAACAGCTTGCCGCCATAAATCCAGACTCCCGAGGGCGCGCGCAGCGAATTCTGATTCGGCGAAACAGCGGCCGCGGAGTTGAAATCCTTCTGACCCACCACCACGTCGGCGGGCTGACCGTTGGCGGTCGGCATGTGCAGCCAGATCAGGACGCGGTTGTTATCGGTATCGGCAACGGCAAGCACATTGCCGTCGGTCGCGATTCCGGTTGGATTGCGCAGGCGATTGGCCCCGAGACCCGTGGAGAAGGAGGTGAAATCCGGCTGACCCAGGACGAGGCTCGCCGTTCCGCGGCAAACGCCGCAGACGGAGCCTGGAATATCGGGCTGATCGGTGAGCGAAGGGTAGCTCGAGACGTCGCTGTAGCGCAGGATGCGATTGTTGTTCGGAGTCGCGCCGATGCGATTGGAATCGACCACCCATAACGTGCCGTTCGCATAGGCGACGCCACTGGGCGAGCCGAGCAAATTAGCGGTGGCGCCGTAATCGCCGTAAGTAAAGTTCGGCTGTCCGATCACCAGATGGGCGGCTTCGCCGGTGTTGAAACCGACGGTCTGGGCTGCCAGAGGCGCAAGGGCGCACACGCCAGCCAGCAGGGCCTGCAAAGTAAGGGCACAAAAAGACTTCATCTTCAGAAGGAGTCCATTAGAGATGGCGATTGAACTTTCACCAAGTATAGCAACCTTGTTTGACGTTACGCTTGTTTCCAGCCGTTTCGCCGGGTTCCCGTTGATACACTCGCGACATGACCGAAGCGCTCGAAATCACACCTGTGGAAGTGAAGGCGAAACTGGACCGTGGCGACCATATCCGGCTGATTGACGTGCGCGAGCCTGAGGAGCACGCCATCTGCCACATTGAAGGCGCGGAACTCATTCCCATGCGCACTATCCCCCAGCATCTGCAGGATCTCGACGGGGATATCGACCTCTGCGTGTTCTGCCACCACGGTGTCCGCAGCCTCTCGGTTGTCGACTGGCTGCGGCGGCAGGGCGTGGAAAACTGCCAGAGTATGGCCGGCGGAATCGACCGCTGGAGTCTCGAAATCGACTCCGGAGTGCCCCGATATTGATGCAAGTGTGACCGGATTTCACAGGTCAGCGCAGTAAGCGGCGCGGCGGCACTGCGTCCGGCTCCAGCAGAGCTTCCGGGGCAAAGACAGCCATGGTGCGAGCCAGCGCGTCGATATCCGCGCCTTCTTCGTAGGGCATCTCCTGCTCGATCCAGTTGGAAAGCGGGAGGTTGCGGAAGAAGATGCGCTCCTGACGAACCACCGATTTCCGGGTGATGAACAGGGCCTTGTGCTCGCGGACGTAATGCCGCTCCTCAATGCGGATGTCAGAGAGAAAATCGTCCAGAGCTTCGCGGCGGGCGCTCTCTTTGGCGTATTTCATCGAATCGGCGATGGCTTCCTTCTGCGCGCCGAGAGCGGCGTTCGCGGCCGCCAGCTTTTCACGCTGGCGGGCGAGCTTCACAGCGGTGCTCGAGCTCATCACGAAGTACACCAGCCCGCCCGAGACGGAAGCGCTGAAAACTGAAAGGACAATCCACCAAATCGCGTCCATTCTGTTTTATAGTTTAGCCCGAACCGTCGATCTTTGTGCCGGTAAATGCGAATGATTTCAGCCGGTAAGCCATTCCGGCGGCCATTCCGTAATGCTTACCAAGGTAGGCGGCGATGCCGGTGGCGCGATCGCCTTTCAAGGCGCTGGCGGGCATCGGGGAGGGGTCAGAGCCGTGGATAGCGGTCACATTGCCGACTACCAGGATCTTGCGGCCGGAGGTACGGATCTGGGCGCAGATCTCCATGGCGCTGCCGTAATTGCCATAGCGTTCGTCGATGTGGCCCATGGATCGAAAGAAAGGAGAGCGGGCCATCAGGGCCGCACCGGAGACGCAGGCGGCGACGGTGTCCTCGCCAACGGGCGGCGTCTGGAAAGATGGATCGGGATGGCCGGGATCAGGCAGCGGCCGAATCTGCGGGCTGTTGAGGTTCGGACAGACGGCCGCGACATCCTGGCGTTCCTGAAGCACTTCGGCGAGCGCGTTGACCGCGGCAGGTTCGATCAGAACGTCATCGTGCAGCAGCAGGATGTAGTCGCGCTCGGCAGCGCGGATGCCGATGTTGAGCGCGCGCGTGAGACCGAAGTTGCGCGGGAGCTTGCTGAAGCGGACGCCCGGAAATTCGTCCGAGAGATTCGCGGAGCCATCGCGCGAGCCGTTATCGACCACGATCACCTGCAGTCCGGCTTCAGGCGCAGTCAGGGCCGCGAGAGAACGGCGAAGCTGCTCCACGCGATTGAACGAGACGATTACGACGGAGATTTTATCTGGTTCCAAAAGTCACCTTGCCCAGTACAACAGCATGACTTGCTCCGGTGGCGGATGGCAAGTTGCCGGTTTGCCTTTTCCATGTGCGATGCGCGAGCACTGCGAAGGCGATCGCTTCTTTCGCGTCGGGATTGACCTTGAATTCCGCAGTCGTGGTCAAGCGGCAGCCGGGAAGAAAAGCTTCGAGCTGCACCATCAACTGCGAATTGTGGACGCCGCCGCCTGCAGCGATTACCTCCTGTGTGCCGGGCGCAAAACGCTGGATACCGGCGGCAATGGTGGCCGCGGTGAAAACGGTTGCGGTGGCGACGAGGTCCGGTACGGGGAGTCCGGCCGAGAGCAGCGTTTCGATGAATTCGTGGCCGTATTGTTCGCGGCCGGCGGTTTTCGGCGGATGCACTCTGTAATAAGGATGGCGGAGGAGCTTATTGAGAAGCGCACTGTCGCAGTGGTTTTCCGCGGCAATGCGGCCGTTGCGGTCGAAGGTCTGGCGGCCCTTGCTGAGCAGCGAGATGAGCTGGTCGATCACCATATTGCCCGGACCGGTATCGAAGGCGATGACCTGTTCGGGTTTCGCGTTCTTCGGCAGGACGGTGATGTTGGCGATCCCTCCGATATTGAGGGCAACACGCGATCTCGTGGCGCTGCGGAAAAGGAGGTAATCGACGAGCGGTACGAGCGGGGCTCCTTGCCCTCCGGCAGCGATATCGCGCGTGCGGAAGTCAGAGACTACCGGGATGCCGAGTTGTTCGGCGATGACCGAGGCTTCGCCGATCTGCAGCGTGTTGCGGCGGGCGTGCGCGCCTTCGTGATAAACGGTCTGGCCATGGCAGCCGATCAGCTCAACAGATTGGAGGGGAACATTGTGGCGGCGGCAGGTGTCCGAGACGGCTTTGGCGTAACGTGCACCAAGTTCAAAGTTGAGGCGCGAGATGTCACGCGTGGAACATTGCGTGTTTGAGACGGCGAGAATTGCGGCGCGCAGCCTGGGGCTGTAGGGAAAGCTTGCGTGTGCGAGGGTTTCGATGCCGCGGCCGTGGATATCGACGATGGCGACATCGATGCCATCGAGCGAGGTGCCGCTCATGATTCCGGCGACCCGCATCAGAGGCTCCGCACGCCCCCGGCGATGATGGTTTCGAGCTTGTCCGGCGTCTGGACGAGGAGGAAACCGTTGTCGTCCAGACCAGCGGTGACGCCGCGAATGCGGCCATCGATTTCAACCGCTTTGCCGCGCGGCCATGTGGAGGATTCCTCGAAGCGGCGCAGGATTTCACGGCGGCCTCGTTCGGTGAGGAGTGCGGTGTAGCGGAGCGACTCGGCGATCACGCGCTCGGCGAGTTCATCTTTGGAATAATCGCGGCCAGTCTCACGCGCGAGAGATGTGGCGATGCCGGCGAGATCGAGCGGAAACGTCTCCTGATTGACATTGACGCCGATGCCGGCGATGAGCGCGTCACCAGCCGCCTGCACGAGAATGCCGGCGAGTTTGCGGTCGCTGAGCATCACGTCATTGGGCCAGCGGAGGTCGGTGGCCACCTGCGCGAAATCGTTCACGGCGCGCTGGACCGCAAGACCGAGAGCCATGGTCAGGATCGGCATGGATGCCGATGTGAGCGGCATACGAAGAATGATCGACAGATAGAGCCCGCCCATATCTTCGGAATGCCAGGTATGGCCATGGCGACCGATGCCGGCGGTCTGAACGTCAGCCACGACCGCGGTTCCGTGCGGCTGGCCTTTCGATGCGAGCGCCGCCGCGTCCTTCATCGTGGACGAGGTGGAGCGGAGGCGCAGGATCACACGAGCTCCAGGCGGAAGCTGATATCAACGGCGCGGGCCGAGTGAGTGATGGCGCCGACGGAGATGAAATCGGCGCCGGTGTCGGCGTAGTCCCGGACGGTTTCGAGCGTGACACGGCCGGAAAGCTCGACTTTCGCGCGGTGGTTGATGCGGGCGATCCAGTCTTTGGCTTCGGGCGGCGTGAGGTTATCAAGGAGAAGATGATCCGCGCCCGCGGCGAGGGCTTCATCGAGCTCCGCAGGGGTGCGGACTTCGATTTCGATGGGGAGCGTGGAAGCGGCGCGCGCGGCGGTGATGGCCTGAGTGACGCCGCCGGCGGCTGCGATGTGGTTGTTCTTGATCAGAATGGCATCGTAGAGACCCATGCGGTGGTTGGTGACTCCGCCGGCTCGAGCGGCGGCTTTTTCGAGGGCCCGGAAACCGGGTGTGGTTTTGCGCGTATCGAGAATGCGGCACTTCGTATGGGCGACGTGTTCGACGTAGCTGTGCGCGAGGGTGGCGACGCCGGAGAGGCGCTGGAGAAAGTTGAGGGCGGTACGCTCGCATTCGAGGAGAGTGTGGGCTTTGCCGCGAACGGTGGCGATGACAGTGTTGGGAGGGAGGGTTTCGCCGTCTTTGTGGTGGATCTGGAGGTCAGAGACGCCGCCGCGGATTTGGTAGATGTCGTGGAGGAGGTTGATGCCGGCGAGTGTGAGGTTCTCGCGGGTGAGGAAGACACCTTTCGCGCCGCGATCCGATGAGACCGTAGCTTTTGTGGTGACGTCGCCGGAGTCAATATCTTCGGCGAGGGCCAGATGGATCAGAGGGTTCGTCGCCATGGCTACTCGTTGAGCAACTCCCGGACCTTCCGGAGTTGCGCTTCGTATTCGGCCATTTTGGCGCGAATCGATTCAACGACCTTCTGCGGGGCTTTGCCTAAGAAAACCTCGTCATTTAACTGGCGATCGCTGTTGGCGATGTTCTTCACGAGCTGGTCGCGCTCTTTTTCGAGGCGTTTGCGCTGGACTTCGAGCTGGGCGGCGGGAACGTCGATGGAGACGGTGAATCCGGACATCGATTTCACGGCGCCGGATTTCGGGGTCTCCCCTGCCCTCAGGTTCACTCTTGCCAGTCTGCGGATGGCTCCGTAATGTGCGGAAATATCAGTTCCGGAGATGACGCCCTCCAACTGCAGTTTGGGATCGAGGCTCAGATCGGCTCGCAGGTTGCGGAGCGAAGAGACGACGTCCTGCAGGAGCTGGATTTCGGCTTCGGCTGGGGCGTCATCGCGCGATTCATCATATTGCGGATACGGCTGAACCGAGAGGGACTGCCCTTCCCGCTCCCCGAAGCGGTGCCAGAGTTCCTCCGTAATGAACGGCATTAAAGGATGGAGGAGACGCAAAGTCTGTTCGAAGATCTGGCGGATTCTGGCCCAATCGCCGCTGTCTTTCTTAAGCTCGATATACCAGTCGCAGAAATCGTCCCAGATGAAGTGCCAGATGGTTTGCGCGGCGTCGTGATAGCGGAACGCCTCGATCGATTGATTCATCTGCCGCGCGCATTTATTGAAACGCGAGGCGATCCAGCGGTCTTCCACTTTCGGTTCCGATGATGCGGCCTGGCCTTCGCTCGTGAGAATGAACCGGGCGGCGTTCCAGATTTTGTTGGCGAAGGCGCGGGCGCTGGCGGCGCGCTCGTCCGTGAAAACGATATCGGTACCGGGCGCGGCGCCCATGAGCAGCGCCATGCGGATAGCGTCCGTACCGTATTTTTCGGTGACGACCAGAGGATCGATGACGTTGCCTTTGGTCTTCGACATCTTCTGTTTATCGGCGTCGCGCACGAGGCCGTGGATGTAGACCTGGCGGAAGGGGACGTCACCCATGAATTCGATGCCGAGCATCGCCATGCGAGCGACCCAGAAGAAAAGGATGTCAAAACCGGTGATGAGCAGCGACGTGGGGTAGAAGTGCCTCAGGTCCTCGGTCTGATCGGGCCAGCCGAGGGTGGAGAAGGGCCAGAGGCCGGAGCTGAACCAGGTATCGAGGACGTCGGGATCCTGGCGGAGCGCGCCTTTGCATTTCGTGCAGGCAGTGGGATCTTCGCGGCTGACGATGGTTTCCCCGCAGGAATCGCAATACCAGACGGGAATGCGGTGGCCCCACCAGAGCTGGCGGGAGATGCACCAATCGCGGATGTTGTGCATCCACTCGTTCCAGGTTTTGACCCAGACGTCAGGAACAATTTCGATGCGCTTTTCATCGACCGCAGCGATAGCTTTTTCCGCGAGCGGTTTGGTGCGGACGAACCATTGCTTCGAAACGAGCGGCTCGACCACGGATTTACAGCGCTGGCATTTGCCGGCGTTGACGGTGTAGGGCTCGATGCGGTCCATCAGGCCGAGCTTTTCGAGGTCTTCGACGATGCGCTTGCGGGCTTCGTAGCGGTCGAGCCCGGCGTAGGGGCCGCCGTTGGACGTGATTTTCGCGTCGCGGCCGATGACTTCAATGAGCGGGAGCGAGTGGCGCTTCCCGGCTTCGAAATCGTTGGGGTCGTGCGCGGGGGTGATTTTGACGACGCCGGTGCCGAATTCGGGGTCGGCCATTTCGTCGAGGATGATCGGGATTTCGCGATTCATCAGGGGCAGCAGGACTTTGCCGCCGTGGAGATCGAGATAGCGTTCGTCGCGCGGGTTGATCGCGACGGCGGTATCGCCGAGCATGGT
>DASZVV010000021.1:0-13484 GCA_035546955.1 Bryobacteraceae bacterium | reverse complement strand
CATGGTGTTCGTTCCTCCCGCGGCGATCGTCGGATTCAGCAGCGTCTACTCCCAGAGCCTCGTGATGTCCGGCGGCCGGGGCACGCCCATGGGCGGCCGCGGACTCGCCGTGCGCCCTGCGTTCGATGAAGCCTTCCCGATCCTCATGTCGCGGCAGTGGTGGGGCAACACCGTGAGCCCCGTCAGCTTCCATGACGTCTGGCTGACCGACGGCCTCGCCAGCTTTTCCGGAAGCCTCTTCGACACCGAAGCCGGTGACTACGACAACTACAAGGGCCACTGGACGCAGGCGCGCGAAGACCTGCTGGAGTCCAGTCGACTGGGGTGGGGTAAAGCCAATGATGTGGGCCCCCTCTGGCTGGGCCTGCTCAATGAAACCGGGAAAACTCCCCGCGCCAGTGCACTCCTCAACACCTCGAAAGGCGCCTTCATCATCCAGATGCTGCGCTCACTATTCTGGGATCCACATACCGGCGACGCGGACTTCCAGTCCATGATGAAAGATTTCCTTCAGCAGTTCGCAAATCGGGCCGTCTCGTCGGAAGATTTCCAGTCTGTCGTCGAAAAGCACATGAAGCCCTCCATGGATCTCGACCACAACCACCGCATGGATTGGTTCTTCTCCGAATGGCTTCTCACCACCGACGTTCCCAGCTACCGGCTGGAATATTCGCTCACGCCGCAAAAAGGGGGGAAAGTTCTCCTCACAGGGAAGCTCACGCAGAGCGGAGTGCCGCCGAATTTCAGAATGCTGGTCCCGGTCTTCGCCGAATTCCCCGGGCGCAAAGATCGCCTTCTCGTCGCCGCCATGGCAGGCAGTGCTTCGGGAGAATTCAAAGTCGATCTGACGTCAGCCCCGAAACGCATTCTGCTCAACATCAATCACGATATCCTCGCGTACAAAGACGAAGTCGTTCGCCAGAAAAAATAAGTCACCCCGCCGCCATCCTCACCCGCATCGTTTCCAGCCCGCCACTTCCCGCCGCCAGCAAACATCCCGCCGCCAGCACCGGACAAATCCCCGCCACCAGAATCGCCGGACCGAACTCCTTCGCCGGACCTAAAATCCATCCGGTAATCACCGGAGCCGCCGCGCCCGCCACCTGCGAGAGCGTATTCAGATAACCGACGCTCCGCCCTGCCATGTTCTTCGGCGATACCTGCTGCACAATCGCCCAGAAACTCGCATTCCCTGCCCCCGTGGCGCAAATCGAAAACGCCAGCACCGGCAGCACCCACCCCCGCTCCCGCACCACCACCAGCAGCAGAACCGCGGCGGTCCCCAGATATCCCGCAGCCGCAAATCCCACCCGCGAACGAAACACGCCGATACGCCCCGCCAGCCGGTCCGCCGCGAACCCCGCAATCACGTTCGTTCCCGCCATCGCAAACAAACAAGTCGAAACGATGCTCCCCATCTGCAGCGTCGTGAATCCTTTCGAGAGCACCAGATAACTCGGCACCCACGTCAGCACGAAATACCAGTAGTAAGACGCCAGCAGAATCGCAAGCGAAAGCGCCCAGAATGCTTTCTCCCGCACAATCGCGCCCAGGTTCCACACGCCCGGCGTTTGGTTCTCTCGTATCCGCGCCCGATCGCGCGGCGCCGCGAAACACCAGAACGGCAGCCACACCAGCGCCCCCAGCCCCGTCGCTGCAAACATCGCCCGCCATCCAAACCGGTCGAGCAGCGCGGCTCCCACCAGCGCCCCAATCGCCGGACCAACACTCTGCCCCGCAATGTAAATCGCCGTCGGCAGCCCTTGGTCTTTCCCCTCGAAATTGTTCCGGATAAAACTCAGACTCGCCAGCGGCCCCACTGACTCCGCGAACCCCAGCACCATACGCAGCCCGATCACATCGCCGCTTCCCCGGCTCAGCGAAATAGAAGCCGAAGCCGCGCACCAGATCAAAAATCCCGCCGCGTACGCTCGCCGAATCCCCAGACGGTCCACCAGAATCCCGCTCGGAATCTGAAACGCTCCGTACGTCCAGAAGAACGCCGAAAGCAGCACGCCCATCGCCGTCGGCGTAATCGCGAAATCGCGCATCATCGAAGGCGCGGCGATACTCAGATTCCCGCGATCCACATAACTGATCACGATCCCGAAAAAGACCAGCGCCAGAACCGCCCAGCGCCGGTTCACGCGCCCCGTCCGTACACGAACCTGCCGTCTTTGATCAGGCTCACAATCCCATCCGGCTCGCGGTCCGGGTCGTCGTATGTCGAACGGCTCGCAATCTTCGCCGGATCGAAAATCGTGACATCTGCAAAGTATCCCGCGCGCAACGTGCCGCGATCCGGCAAACGCAGACGCGCCGCGGGCTGCGCCGTAATCTTATGGATCGCGCGCGGCAGATCCATCCAGCCGAGTTCCCGCGTCACACGCCCCAGCAGTTCCGGGAATGTTCCATACAACCGCGGATGCGCTTTGCCGTTCACGTAGAACCCATCGCTGATCACCGAACACAACGGGTGCGTAATCAACTGCCGCAGATTCCCTTCACTCTGATTGAAAGAAATCACGTTGATGCCCGCTTCTTCTTCCAACAGAAGATCAAGCACCGTAAACGGCGCTTCCGTCCCGCGCTCCGCCGCTATTTCCGCGATCGTCCGGCCCACCAGCTTCCCGCTCTGTGTCCCGGAAATCGTGATATCGCTCCATAACTGCGGACGCGAATGCTCCGTCTCCTCCGCAATCCGTGGCCGCAGCGCCTCGTCGCGCAGCCGCGCCAGCATCGCATCCTTCCCACCTTCCAGCACCCACGCCGGCAGCCACTGCGTCAGCACCGTACTCCCGCACTGATACGGATAAATATCGAACTCAACGTCGATTCCCTCCGCGCGCGCCGTTTCGATCTCATCGAGCGCCCGCTGCTGCAAATCCCAGTTCACCCGCCCCGCGGCCTGCAGATGCGAGATCTGCAATCGGCATCCGGTCGCCCGAGCCAGCGCGATCTGCTCCCGGACCGCTTCCACTAGTCCCTCCGCATAACTCCGCATGTGGGTCGCGTAGAGCTTTCCGCTGCGCGCCACAATCCGGCACAGATGCTCCAGTTCCGAACTCGACGCGCTCGATCCCGGCGCATACATCAGTCCGGTCGAGAACCCCGCACAGCCAGCCGCCAGCGCATCCTCCAGAAAGCCGGACATCGTACCCAACTCGCTCGCGGAAAGCTGAGCCAGCGTATTCCCCGCAACCGCGATCCGCAGACTCCCGTGCCCCACCAGCGGAAACACATGCACCTTCGTGCTGCGCGTTTCCACAACGCGAAGATATTCCGAGGCCGTCCGCCAACCCCACCCGCCCTCGCGCCCCAGAATCCCCGAAGCAAACTCCCGCAGTGCCCGCCCATCTTCAGCAGACGGAAACGGCGAAAACCCGCAGTTCCCCACCACCTCACTGGTGACACCCTGCCGGATTTTTTCGGGACGATCCTCGAGCACCTGAAGATCAAGATGGCTGTGCAGATCGATAAATCCCGGCGCAATCGCCAGCCCCGAACATTCGACAACCGAACACCCCGCGGGCGGCGCCACGGCGCCCATCGCCTCAATCCGATCCCCATCGATCAGAACCGATCCGGAAACACCCGGCGCACCGGTCCCATCGAACACCAGCCCATTTTGAAGAAGGAGCATTGCTCTCTATTATGCGCTCCATTACCGCGGTAATATGAGGCTGTGATCACCCGATCCCGCATCACCTCACAGGGCCAGATTTCCGTCCCTTTGGAAGTCCGTAAAAAACTGGGTGTCGGTCCGGGTGCTGTCATCGAATGGGCAGAGGATGATGAGGGCCGGATTACTGTCCGGCGGGCTGGCCGGTACACCTCTCACGATATTCACCTGGCGATTTTCGGTAATCGAAAGCCGAAGCCGCAGAGTCTTCGGCAGTTGAAGGAAGGCATCCGGCAGTACATTCGGAAGCGGCATGCGCGCTATTGACACGCATGTCCTGATCCGGCTTCTCGCGGAAGATGATTTACCCCAACTCGCTTCGGCGGAGAAATTCGTCCAGCCCGGCGCCTGGGTTTCCGATCTCGCGCTGGTCGAAGCAATTTGGGTGCTCGAAGCAAATTACAAGCTGACACCCCGAGAGCAGGCCGACGCGATTGAAATGCTGATAGACCATCACGAGTTGGTTCTGCAGAGCCCGGAAGCGATCAAAGCCGCACTGCAAATGTTTCGCTCAAAACCCGCTCTTGGTTTCTCCGACTGCCTGATCCTTGAGATCGCACGTCATGCGGGGCACCTGCCACTTGGCACTTTCGACCGTAGTCTCGCAAAAATGGCGGGTGCCCAAAAGCTGTAGTCACTCAATCGCTCAACGCCCCTGAATCTTATCCGGCGGCGTCGGCGGAGTCGGTGGCGGTGCCGGCCCCGGATCCGGCGGCTGATTCGGCTTCGCCGGCGTTCCCGGAGGAGGCACGGGCGCAGTATTGGAATCCGGCGGCGTCGGATTTGTATCCGGATTCGCCTGCCTCGGTACCGGCCGCGTCGGCGGCGGAGCCGGTGTCGGCGGTGGAGGCGGTATCTTCGGCGTCCCCGGCGTATTCGAATCCGGCGGTGTATCCGGCGGCGGCGGACCCTGCGCCGACAGGCCCATCGCACCCGCCGCCGCGATCAATGCAATGAATTTGAGTCGCGTCATACCATCTCCTTCACTTTGTCCTTCGCAATAGTCGTCGCAATCTCAGTCCGATTCGGCTCGCCGCGCACAAGAGACTCCAGCAGATGCGCCGCCTGCTTCACCGTTACCTTCGGCGGCATCGGCGGCTCAACCGCATCCACCACCGCCTCGATCACCACTGGCCCCGGAAACGCAAGCGCCTGATCCAGCTCCGCGCCGCATCGCGCCGGATCGTCAATCGTCACGCCGTGTCCACCGCACGCCCGCGCGAACGCCGCGAAATCGATCGGCTGCAGCTCGCACGCGAATTCCGGATTCCCCAGGAACACCATCTGCTCCCGCTTGATCTGCCCGAGCGTGTTGTTCTTGATCACCAGCACCTTGATCGGCAGCTTGTATTTCACGGCAGTCGCGAACTCCGCCATGAGCATCGAGAATCCGCCATCGCCCACCACCGCGATGCACTGCCGGTCCGGATGCGCCACCTGCGCGGCAATCGTATAGGGAAGGCCGCCCGCCATCGTCGCGAGTGTTCCCGAGCACGAAAACATCTGGCCCCGCCGCGCCGGAATATGCCGCGCAAACCATGTTGTATTCGTCCCCGAATCCGAGCTCACAATCGCATTCGGAGCCAGCCGCTTCCCCAGTTCCGCCGCCACCACCTGCGGTTTCATTGGCTTTTCCGTGCGCGTCTCCTGCGTCACCATCGTGGTGCGCCATTCGTCCATCCCCTTCTGAGCTTCCTCCAGAAATGACCGGTCGGAGTTCCGCGTCAGCAGCGGCAGCAGTTCCTGTATCGTGCGTCGGCAGTCGCCCACCAGCCCTACTTCCACCGGATATCGAAGCCCAATCCGCGCCGGATCGAGATCGATCTGCACACCGCGCGCTTTGCCCGGCTTCGGCAGAAATTCGATATACGGGAATGAACTGCCCGCAATGAGCAGCGTGTCGCAGGATTCCAGCGTTTCCTGTCCCGGCTTCGTTCCCAGCAGGCCGATCCCGCCCACCGTGTAGGGACTATCGTCCGGAACCACCGCCTTACCGAGCAGCGCTTTCACGATCGGCGCACCCAGCCGGTCCGCTACTTCTTCCAGTTCTTCGCCGGCGCCCAGCGCCCCCTGCCCCGCCAGAATCGCCACCTTCTTCCCGGCATTCAGCGCGTTTGCCGCGCGCCGCAGATCTTCCATGGAAGGCACACGGGGATTCCGCGGCTGCGCCTCGCCGGTGGCCTCATGATGAGGTACGTTTCGCGGCGTTGCCAGCTTCCGGTCGGCCGCTTCTTCCTGCAGATCCGTCGGAAACGAGATGTGCGCCACACCGCGATAGCTCAACGCGGTACGGCACGCCAGGTTCGCCAGGTTTTCAACATGGGACGCGCCCATCACCCGCTGGTTGAACACGGTCACGTCCATGAACAGCTTGTCGAGCTCCACATCCTGCTGCGCGTGCGTGCCGATCAGATCGTGAAAGTGCATGCCGGTCAGCGCCAGCACCGGCTGGCCATCCAGCTTCGCATCATAGAGGCCGTTCAGCAGGTGAATGCCGCCCGGACCGGAAGTCGCCAGACACACGCCCAGCTTCCCCGTGTATTTCGCATATGCGCACGCCATGAAAGCCGCGGCTTCTTCGTGGCGCACCTGAATGAACCGGATCTTGTCCTGCCGTATTCGCAGCGCCTCCATAATGCCGTTGATGCCATCGCCCGGCAAGCCAAAAATCGTATCCACACCCCAATCGAGAATCGTTTCGATAAGTACGTCTGACGCTGTTGTCGACATCCCGTGTCCTTTCTAAGTAATCAACTGATCCGGCGTGATCGGCGCCTCGCGGATCCGATTGCCCGTGGCGTGAAAAATCGCATTTGCCACGGCTGCGGCGGACCCCGTGATCCCAATCTCGCCAATACCTTTTGCGCCCACGGCGCTCACATGCGGGTCGTTTTCCTCAACCCAGCTCACATCGATCTCACCGATATCCGCATTTACCGGCACGTGATACTCGGCCAGATTGTTATTCACGATGCGCCCGAGCCCCCGGTCATAGGCCGAGTGCTCCTGCAGCGCCAGTGAAATTCCCCAAACCATTCCGCCCATGAACTGGCTGCGAGCCGTCTTCGCGTTGAGAATCGTCCCCGCCGCGAAAACGCCCGTCATCCGTGCCACGAAAACCTGACCGACGTCCGCATCCACGTGCACCTCCGCGAATTGCGCGCCGAATGAATACGATGAAAATTTCTTCTCGTCCTCGTTCGGACCGGATGAGGCTTTCGCTTCGACATAAGGCTGCCCCGAGCGCGCCACAATCTCGCGCAGAGCAACTCCATCGCCGCCCATCGAGCGAATACGATCTCGCAGCGCCCGCCCGGCTTCAAAGACGGCAGTCCCGCACGTTGCCGCGGTCTGCGAGCCACCCGAAACCGGCGTTTCCGGAAATCGCGTGTCGCCCAAACGGAACACCACATCCGAAACCGGCACGCCCACCGCATCCGCCGCGATCTGCGTCATGATCGTGTATGTGCCGGTGCCAAGATCCTGCGATCCCGCATCCACATGCACCGAACCATCCGGGTACATCCGCGCCACCGCCGAAGCCGGACTCCGCCGCGCCGGATATACGGATGTCGCCATTCCCCATCCCACAAGCTTTTTCCCTTGCCGCATCGATCGCGGTTCCGCGTTCCGCTTAGCCCAGCCGAATCTATCCGCCCCGCGCCGGTAGCACTCCCGCAGCGATTTCGTCGACCACGGCAGATTCTTGTCTTCATCCTTCTCCGCGTAATTCCGCAACCGAAGTTCAACAGGATCCATTCCGAGCCGGTATGCGAGCTCATCCATCGCGATCTCGAGCGTGAACGTCCCCGGCGCTTCCCCGGGCGCGCGCGTATAAGATGGCGTTCCGATGTCGGACCGGATCAGCCGCTGCACCGTGTAATTGTTCGGCACCGAATACAGCATGCGCGAAGGCAGCGTTGCCGTTTCCGTGAATTCATCGAACGTGGAGGTGTGAGAAAGCGTCTCGTTCGAAAGTGCCGCGAGCTTTCCGTCCGGTGACGCCCCCAGCGAAATCGCCTGCTGCGTCTCCGTCCGGCATCCAACGGGTCCGAACATCTGCGGACGCCGCAGCACCAGCTTCACCGGCCGTCCCACATGCCGCGCCACCATCGCGCAGAGCGGCGAATGCGACCAAGTGGGGCCTTTGCTGCCGAAGCCTCCACCCACGTAGAGACAAACCACGCGCACGTTCTCGGGCTTCAGCCCCAGCAAACCGGCTACACGCGCGCGATCGCCGAAGATCCCCTGCGAGGTGTCGTAGAGCGTCAGTTTTTCGGGACCGTCCCAAACCGCCACTGTCGCGTGCGGCTCCATCGGATTGTGCGTGTGGAACGGCGTCGAGTAGATGTTTTCCACCTTCACCGGCGCAGCCGCAATCGCCTGATGAAAATCGCCGCGATTCTTCTCACCAGGATCTTTTCCGCCACCCGCCTTCTCTGGTATGTATGACCGCGCGAGTCCTCCCGCAAAGGTGATTGACGGTCTTCTGGCCTCGTAATGGACCAGGACTTTTTCCGCCGCTTCATTGGCAGCCTCCAGCGTCTCCGCAATCGCCACCGCAACAGGCTGCCCGCCGTAAAGAACGCGGTCATCCTGCAAAAGCTGAAGTGCGCGGTCCGCAGGCTCCCCCTGCTTCACTTTCGATGGATCCTGCGCCACCGGCAGGCGATCGTAATGCGTCAGAACCGCGATGACTCCCGGCACCTGCTTCGCGGCATGCGTGTCAATCGAGGCAATCCGGCCGGCCGCAATGCTGCTCGTTACCAGCACCGCGTGAGCCAGATTCGGAATTTGCCAGTCCGCTGTATACACCGCCTGGCCGGTCACCTTCAGGCGTCCGTCCACTCGGTCCAGCGGTTCCCCAATCGCGCCTGCCACGTTCCGCTCTCCTTAAACCGTTCCGCTCGCTTCGTTCAGAGCCCGCACAATCGCGCGGCGGGCAAGCTCCACCTTGTAACCGTTAAAACGTCTGGGATGCGCCCCGGCCAGCGCATGGTCTGCCGCCTGCAGGAACACCGTATCCGACGGCCGCTGCCCGCGCATCGCGCCTTCCGCTTCCGGGACGCGCCATGGCTTAGGCGCAACACCGCCCAGCGCCAGCCGCGCGTCGCGAATCATTCCATTGCCGTCGCGTCCCACGAGTGCAGCCACCGAAACCAGCGCGAACGCAAAAGAATTTCGCTCCCGCACTTTCAGGTAATGAAATCCCGCGTTTGGCGGCGCAGCCGGCAACTCCACCGCCGTAATCATTTCGCCGTGCCGCAGATCCGTCTCAACGTGCGGGGTGTGCCCCGGCAGCCGGAAAAAGTCGTCGATCGGAATCGCGCGTTCGGCGTGCTGGTCCCGCGCTATAACCCGCGCATCGAGCGCCGCAAGCGCCACCGCCATATCTCCCGGATAACTCGCGATGCATTGTTCGCTCGTTCCTAAAATCGCGTGAATCCGGTTATAGCCATCCATCGCGGCGCAGCCCGATCCCGGCACCCGCTTATTGCAGTGCGCGTAACTCGGATCGTAGAAGTAATAGCAGCGCGTACGCTGCATCAGATTCCCGGCGACCGTCGCCATGTTTCGCAGTTGCGGCGACGCCCCGGAAAGCAGCGCCTGGCTCAGCAGAGGATACCGCTCGCGAATCAGCGGATGCGCCGCCACCGCGCTGTTTTTCGCCGCTGCCCCAATCCGAACTCCGCCCGACCTTTCTTCCACCTCATCCAGCGGCACCCTTGTGACATCGATCAGATGGGACGGATGTTCCACCCCCATCTTCATCAGATCGATCAGGTTCGTCCCGCCGCCGAGGAACTTCGCGCCGGGTTCCGCCGCGGCACTCACTGCCGCGTTGACGTCCTGCGCCCGGGAATAAGTGAAGTTCTCCATCGTCAGCCCCGCGCCATCAGCTCATGCGCATCGAGTACCGCCGCCACAATATTCGGATAAGCGCCGCAACGGCAGATATTCCCGGACATCCGCTCCCGTACTTCGTCCGCGGTCAGAGCGGCTGCGCCCTTCACGTTCACCAGGCTCGGCGCGCCAGCCTCGAATTCCTTCAGCATCCCCACCGCGGAACAGATCTGGCCGGACGTACAGAACCCGCACTGAAACCCGTCATGTTTCAGAAATGCCTCCTGCAGCGGATGCAGGTGTCCGTTCTGCGCCAGGCCCTCGATGGTTGTGATCTGCGAACCCTCCGTCGCCACCGCAAGCGTCAGACATGATTTCACGCGGACACCATCCACCAGCACCGTACACGCTCCGCACTGCCCGTGATCGCAGCCCTTCTTGGTACCGGTAAGATGCAGCCGCTCGCGCAGCAGGTCGAGCAGCGTCACGCGCGATTCGCAATGGATGTTGCGCACATTGTTGTTGATCGTCAGCGGGAAGCTGTGCGTCGCCGCTGCTGTGGACGCCGCTTCGAGCAGCGTTCCGGAAGCAAGGACCCCCGTAGTCGCAATCGCATTGAACTCGCGGCGGCTGATCTCGTCCATTCGAAGCCTCTTTCGATCTCAGGCCCAATACGGCCCGGCAGGAGAGCCTGCTCAATCAGCAGGACCCTCCCGCCCCAGGCCGGCTCAACGCATTCGCGGCGAAACCGTTTCTCTGTTCCTGCCGCGCGTACCGCCATCGCTGGCGAGATCCGCCGCCTCCAGGTTGATCGTGGTCTTCGCCAGCCGATTCAGCTTTTCGTCCGCTTCTTTTTCCTCGCGAAGTGTCTCCTCGAGCAGCCGGACTGCTTCGTCGTTGCCAAGCAGTTCGGCATGCGTTCTCGCTGAACCATACCCCGAAATCTCGTAATGCTCAACCTTCTGCGCCGCCGCGATCAGGCCGGCATCACGAATGGAAGTCTCCTCGGTGTCGTCCGCCATGTCATCGCCTTCCTTGATCAGGCCTGACATGGCGGCGCACTTCTTGCCTTTGGCGTCTTCGCCCACCAGAGCGAAAATCCGCTCCAGCCGGGCCACCTGGTTTTCCGTTTGACCCAGGTGCTCGTCAAACGCGTCCTTCAGTTCTTCGGAACACGCCGCCTTTGACATCTTCGGCAGCGCCTTCGTCAATTGCTTTTCCGCATCGTAAAGATCGCGGATCTCTTCGAGAAACAACTCTTCCATCGTTGCGACTTTCGACATGATTGCCTCCAGCTTTTATGTATGAGTGCGTGCTGCTTATTCACGGCTGCGATTCGCGGAGAACTCGTCCCCGCCGAAGTTCGTCGCCGTGTTTTCCCAGTACGGCGTTTTGCCGTAGTGCCGGTGAATGCTCGCTCCGTAAGCGGGATCGCCCATATCCGGCCAGTTGTTCTTCTCGAAACCGGGACCTTTTTCGAGAACTTCGCGCGGTATATCGAGAACGAATTCATTCTGCGCCTGATCGAACTTCAGTGAGCTCCAGGGCAGGATGAAAAGCTTGCTCCCGATCCCGAACAGACCGCCGAACGAGAGAACCGCGTACGCGATCCTTCCCGCCGCCAGGTCGATCATGATGTCTTCCAGTTTTCCCAGGCTTTCGCCCGCCGGATTCCGCACGGCCGCGCCCGTCAGCATCGTGACGCCGAGGACCCGCCGTAATGGACGCCCTCCCGGCTCTCCCGTCGGCGTGCTCGTGCTGGCAAACCTCTTTCCCGGGTCATCCCAGGGGGTTGCTACCGGTATGTTCGAGACGTGCTGTGCTCCGATGTGCATGGTGCCTTCGGCGATACGGCTGTCTTCAAATGCATTGGTCGCCATATGACACTTCCTTTCGCGTAAAAGGGTGCAATCCCTTCGCCAAAGGTGTGCGCGGCACAGTTGCTTCTAAAGGATTCTTATAATGGAGCCAGATGGCCCCCGCCCAAAGCGCTCTGCAGGCGCTTTTCACCCTGAAAGAGATCTCCATTCAGCGCGATGTCCCGCTATCCGAACACACTCGCTTCGGCATCGGCGGCCCCGCTGATTTCTACCTTGAAACAGCGCACCCAGGCGCCTTCGCGCAGGCGCTCGCTATCGTTCGGTCGAGCGGCCTCGACTGGGTGGTCATCGGCGGTGGCACCAACCTCATCGTTTCCGATGAAGGCTTTCGCGGCATCTGTCTCCGGCTGACGAGCGACCGCATTTCCGCCAACGGCCTCACTGTCGAGGCCGAGGCCGGAGCCGTGCTCCAGAACCTGGTCGACTTCACCGTCGACCGCGGGCTGGCCGGGCTCCACACCATGACCGGAATCCCCGGTTCCGTTGGCGCCGCCGTTTATGGCAACGCGGGAGCTTACGGCCATTCGATTCAGGAACGCGTCCGCCGCATTCGTTTCCTCGATGGCGAAGCGGTCCGCGAATTCGGCAATGCCGAATGCCAGTTCCACTATCGGGAAAGTATCTTTAAGCGGAATAAGCAGTGGATCATCGTCTCCGCCACGCTTGAAATGGAGCCCGGTAACGCCGCCGAACTCCGCAAAACGGCCGACAGCATCCTGACAGTCCGCAACCGCAAATACCCGCCCACCATGCGCTGCGCCGGCAGCATCTTTAAAAATTTTCTGCTGTCCGAATTGCCCGCGGCGGTCGCCGCCGAGATTCCCGCCAAAGTCATCATCGAAGGCAAAGTTCCTTCCGCCTGGTTTCTGGAGCAGGTCGGGGCAAAGGGCATGAAACGCGGCGGCATCGAAGTGGCGGATTATCACGCCAATCTCATCTACAACGCGGGGGGCGGAACTGCCCGCGATCTGATCGCGATCGTCACGGAGCTCAAGGAACGAATCCGCCGTCGCTGGGATATTCCTCTCGAAGAAGAGGTTCAATATGTTGGGTTTACAAATTTTCCCCTGAAATCCGGAAAAATTGGGAACTAAATTACGGCTTTCGTCAATACTGCTCAGAGTACCAGGGGCCGCCGGTAAATAGCCCAGCAATTCCCTTACAACCCTCATGGCTCGGCGGCCCACCCCAACCTCCTCTTCCCCTCTGGCGTAACCTGTACTCATGAAGTGGTTTGCTCTCCCGGCCGCGCTCCTTGCCGTCTCTCTCGTCTGGTCCGCCGATGTTCCCTCCGGCGAAACCCTCATCCAGCGCTGCATCGACAAAGAAGGCGGCGCGAAGGCTATGGACCGCGCCCAGACGGTCGTCATGAGCGGCACAGTCGAAATCGTCGGCCGGAACATTGCCGGCCCGTTTGAAATCGATCAGCAGGGCGAAAAGTCTTACACGAAGGTCGATCTCCCGGGCATCGGAAAAGTGGAAGAAGGCTTCGACGGCACAACCGCCTGGGAATCCAACCTGCTCCAGGGAACCCGCATCAAAGAAGGCGACGAGCTTGAGGCCACCCGCCGTGCGTCCCGCGTCTCCATCCTTGGCGACTGGAAGGATTACTACAAATCCGCCATCACCAAAGGCGAAGCGGACGTCAACGGAAAACCCGCCTGGCAGGTCGAAATGACTCCCACGAAAGGCAGCAGCGTGGAAGAGTTCTACTTCGATCGTGAATCCGGCCTGCTGGTCAAAATGACTCAGACTCTCCCCACTTCGCTGGGTGACATTCCGGTCGAGATGGGTCTGGGCGATTACCGCCCGATCGATGGTATCCTCACGCCCTTTACGATGAGCCAGAGTGCCATGGGACAGAACATGGCATTCCATATCGACAAGGTCAGCTACAGCGCGAAGATTCCCTCCGCAACCTTCGACCTGCCGCCTGCGGTGAAGGAATTGATGGCGAAGAAAAAGCCTTAGCCTTCCTGCAAAAAGGTCTTGAGCCGGTAACTGCGGCTCGGATGCCTCAGCTTGCGCAGCGCTTTGGCTTCGATCTGCCGGATGCGCTCACGCGTGACCGCGAAGCT
>DASZVV010000020.1:0-17241 GCA_035546955.1 Bryobacteraceae bacterium | reverse complement strand
TTCTGATCGAGACCGAGAATATTTACATTGATGAAGAGTCCGCCCAGGGGCGCCTGGCGCTCGAGCCCGGCCACTACGTGATGCTCGCCGTCAGCGATACCGGTGTCGGCATGTCAACCGAAATCAGGTCCCGGATCTTCGAGCCGTTCTTCACGACCAAAGAGCGCGGCAAAGGCACGGGGCTCGGACTTTCGACCGTTTACGGAATCGTGCAGCAAAGTAAGGCTTCCATCACCGTCCACAGCGAACCGGGACAGGGCGCCTCGTTCCGGATTCTGTTCCCGGCGGCGCAGACCGGCGTGGCGAATGTCGCCGCCATCCCCGCCCGTCCGCCATCGGACGGCACCGAGACGATCCTCCTCACGGAAGATGAAGCCGGCGTGCGCGGTTATGTTCGCCACGTACTCGAGCGCCACGGCTATCGCGTGGCAGAGGCGTCAAACGGACTGGAGGCTATGGACGTCCTCCACAGTTTCCCCGGCCCCATCGATCTTCTGCTGACGGATGTCGTCATGCCCGAATGCGGCGGCGTCGAACTCGCCGAACACTTTTCGAGCGTATATCCGGGTGTCCCGGTCCTCTACATGTCCGGCTATAACGACCGCCTCTGGATGGAAGGCGACCGCGCCGTGAACTTCATTCAGAAGCCCTTCGCGTCACCCGCGCTCCTGGCGCGCATTCGCGAACTTCTCGATGCACACCGGAATTCTACTCCGAAGACGGCCGGTACGCCACCAGCGACTTCGTGAACAGCAGAAAGCGCTCCCGCAGAATCACCGCGTCCGGAAACAGCTGCTTCATCTCCGCCGCCGAAAGCAGCCGGATATCGGAAATGAAGTGCTCCACATAGAACTCTTTACGGTCCGCGCTGGGATGATGTATCCATTGCCAGACGGTGAACCGCCTCACAATAAATGCCCGCCAGCGCTGCGGCAGCAGATGAACAAAGGGCGTCAGCAGGTGCATCTCGATCGGAAAATACCGGTTCGGCGTCTGGACCCAGTACGCGCGCCCTGTGCGCCGGATCTCTGACGCAAACCGCGATTGCGCCTCAGCATCTCCCACATGCTCGATGACCGAATTGCTGAAGACAATATCGAACGCCCCGTCCGCGAACGGAAGCCGGCAGCCATCGCCGTGAATCACTTCCGCGGCCGCCTTGCCTTTCTCCGCCGTCGCGCTCGGCATGTTCAGCAGGGAAACGCGCCCCGCGGCGCCCGGCATCAGTTCCCAGATTTCCGCCGTTCCTCCCACATCAAGAATCCGTGAGCTGCCGGCTCCGGGGAAGGCATGCAGAAACCGGCGCATCCGCTTCGCTCGAAATGACTTCTGGATGCGCGCCAGCCGCCCGGTGAACCCCCGCGTTACGTCCATTTACAGAATTTTGTCCTCGGCCGGGCACGAAATCTCCGGCAGAAACAATCATAATTACTAATCGCGGACTCCGAAGCCACCATGCTGCTGCGCACCCCACGCCGGATTCCGGCCGTCGTCATTCTGCTCTCCGCTGTCTCTATTCTCCCGCTCACCGCCGCGCAGTACAGCGGGTCCGTGCGGGCGGCGGATGAGCCGGTGCCCGGCGCCATGGTGACCGCGAAGCAGGCTGACCGCAAGGTGATCGCCTACACGGACGAGAACGGCCGCTACACCATGAATCTCGACCCCGGCGCGTGGGATATTTCCGTCGAAATGTTCGAGTTCACGACCGCCACCGGCAAAGTCACGATCGGCAACGAACCAGCCGCTCAGGCATGGACGCTCGAAATGCCGAAACTGCGCGATCGCCTCGGCACGGGCGCGGGAGTTGTAACCGATCAGGCCACGGCCGGCGCTTTGGCTGCCGCCTCGGCCGCGGAGCAGACCGGAGCCCAGGCCGCCGGCGGACGTGGCGGGCGCGGTGGACGCGGCGGCTTCGGGCGCGGCGGCGGATTTGGCAGAGGCGGCTTCGGACGAGGCGCGGCGGGCGCCTCGGGTGCAACGGGCACACAGCAGGCGGCGGCGCCCGGACCCGGGCGCGGTTTTCAAAATGCACAGATCCGCGCCACGCAGGAATCACAGGCTTCGGCTACATCCGCGCCTGAGACCGCGAGTTCGCAGACCCCAACCGCCTCGAATCTGCCGCCGGAATTCGACGATAACGCGGGCGACGAAACCCTGATGGTCAGCGGCAGCACCAGCGGCGGTCTCGCGCAATCGGGCCTCGATGAAGCACAACGCCAGCGCATGCTGGCCGCAATCGGCGGACGCGGCGGCGGTCCCGGCGGCGCAGGCGGTGGGATGAATCAGGCTTCCGCCGCACTCGATAGTTCCGCTCTTGCGTCCAACCTCGGGCTTCCGCCCGGCATGGCAACGCCCACCAACGATTCACTCGGCCTCGGCGGCTTCGGCGTGGCGGCGCTCGATGCCGGCTTCGGCATCGGAGCGGCCGGGGCTGGTCCCGCGGGCGGCGGCGGTTTCACACCCGGTGGCGGCGGATTCGGCGGCGGTGGCCGTGGCGGAGGAGGCGGCGGTGGTGGCGGGGGAGGTGGACGCGGCGGCGGCCGTGGCGGGTTCGGGCGCGGCGGCAACGCCAATGGCCGCGGCGCGTTCGGCGGACAGTTCAATCAATTGGGCAACCGGCGCCGCAATCCCTATAAGCCCAGCGTCAATCTCTCGTGGGCCGGCACGAATTCGGCGCTCAACGCAGCGCCGTTCAACCTGAATGGCACTGCGGCCGCCAAGCCGGAAGCGACGACGAACAGCTACGCCGCCACCGTGGGAGGACCGCTGGTCGTCCCGCACATCGTCAAGTGGACCCGCGCGCAATACAGCATCAGCTATTCCGGTACCCATAATCTTTCCGGTATCGACAGCCTGTACACCGTTCCGACGCCGGACATGCTCCTGGGCAATTTTTCGAATCTCAGCCAGCCGACCACGATCTACGATCCGCTCAGCGGCCAGCCCTTCGCCGGCGACATCATCCCGGACTCGCGCATCAACCCGGCGTCGGAGGCGCTGCTCAAGTACTTCCCGGCGCCCAGCTATGCGAATCTTCTGGTGCAGAATTTCCGTCTGGTGGCGAACAACCCCTCGAACAGCCAGAGCATCGGTATCCGCCTCAACGCCCCGTTGAATAACAAAGACCGGCTCAATTTCAACGTGCAGTATCAGGAGCGCTCGTCTTCGACGCTCCAGAACTATGGCATGTTTCAGGACACCGGTTCCGGCAGCGGCATGAGTGAATCGGTTGGCTGGAACCATTCGTTCCGCCCGCGCGTGAATAACGTCGCGACCGTCAACTTCAGCCGCAACATCACACGAAACACGAATTATTTCGCAAACAAAGCGGATATTGCCGCCCAACTCGGCATCACCGGCGTCACCAATGATCCGAACGCCTGGGGACCGCCGACCATCCACTTCACGAACTTCGGCGGTATCGGCGACGGCAGCATCAGTTCAGCACGCCCCCAGACAATGGGCGTGACCGATACGTTCACCTGGGTCATTGGAAGAAAGCACAACATCACCTTCGGCTACACGTGGCAGCGGCAGCAGTTCAACAATCTGAGCTACGCGAACACGCGTGGCTCTTTCAGCTTCACCGGGCTTCTCACCAGCCTCACGGATTCGAAGGGAAATCCCGTGCCCGGCACCGGTTCCGATTTCGCGGACTTCCTCCTCGGCCTGCCGGCATCCAGTTCCATCCAGGATGGCGCGACGAACCGCTACTACCGCACCCACAACATGAACGCCTACGCGCAGGATGATTTCCGCGTCTCGCAGGGACTCACGATCAACGTCGGCCTGCGTTATGAATATTTCTCGCCCGCCAGCGAATTGCGGAATCAACTGGCCAACATCGTCATGAACCCCGCGATGACGGAAGTCGCCGTGGTGACGCCGGGCATGGTGGACCCATTCGGCGGAGGCACGCTGCCCTCCAGCCTGATCCGCCCGGATAAGCTAGCCTTCTCTCCGCGTCTCGGCATCGCATGGCGTCCATGGCAAAAGCATAATCTTGTCACGCGCGCCGGCTACAGCATTTTCTATAGCGGTGCGGCGTACAGCCAGATCGCCAGCCAGCTTGGTTCGCAGCCGCCGTTCGTCAATGCGCAGTCCTTCAGCACGCAGGGAATCGCGGACCCGCTGACACTGCAGAACGGCTTCTTCGGGCCGGCAACTCAGACGGTTGTCGACGATTACGCCATCGACCCCAATTACCGTCTTGCCTATGCGCAGACCTGGAACGTCACACTGCAGGAAACCATGAAAGGAGGGCTGCTCGTCGAGACCGAATACATCGGCACCAAGGGAACCCGGCTCGGAATCGTGGAAGAGCCGAACCGTTCGCTCACCGGCCTGCTGCCGATCCCCGACGCCGCACAGTTTACCTATCAGACGTCGAACGGAAATTCGATCTATCATGCGGGACAAGTACGGGTGACGAAGCGCCTGGCCTCCGGTCTCCAGGCTACCGCTCTCTATACGTATTCGAAGTCGATCGACGATGTTTCGAGCTTCAACGGCCCCGGCGGCACCATCGTGCAGTACATCGATAACCTGTCGCTCGAGCGTGGGCTTTCGAACTTCCAGCAGCCGCACAATCTGACGGCTTCTTTCCAGTATTCTTCGCCTTTCGGCGTGCGCGGGCGCCTGCGGAACACCACCTGGTACACCGCCTGGCTGCGCGGATGGGCCACCACCGGTTCTTACACTTTCACGTCGGGGACCCCCTCCACCGCCACCATCTCGGGAAACCTCTCCAACCTGGGTGGTGGCGGTGCACTGGGCGGAACGTTGCGCGCCGAAGCCACTGGACTCCCCATCGAAGCTGCGGGGTTCCCCTACTTCAATCCTGCAGCCTTCACTACGCCGCCACCTGGCGAATATGGGGACGCCGGACGGAACACCATCCCCGGACTGCCGCATACGTCCTTCAACCTGAGTCTCCAGCGCACCTTCCGGATTGGCAATGAAGCCGCGCAGCGAAATCTCACATTCCGGCTGAATGCCAATAACGTCCTGAACCATCCTTCGATCTCCAGCTTCGGCACCAACGTTTCGGCGTATACTTTTGGACTGCCCACCGGCGCTTCGCAAATGAGAACCGTTTCGATGAACATGAGGTTTGCGTTCTGATGCGAAAAGCCATCTGGATCTCCGCCGCCTGCGTACTGCTGATTCTTCCGTTTGTGAAGACCGGCGATGCCCAGCAGGGAAATTCCGCCGCCCCGCCGACGCCGCTCTTTAAAAGCAATTCCAATCTCGTTATCCTGGACGTCACCGTCAAAGATAAAGCCGGCAACCTGATTCCGAATCTCCGGCAGGACGATATCAGCGTATACGAAGACGGCAAGCCCCAGAAGATTTCCGTTTTCGAATATCAGGAGCTCAATCTGGAACCCGAGCCGCCGGAGGAGCTGAAGCTCGCTGACGAGCTCAAGCTCCCGGAAGCGCCGAAGACGGAGATCACTTCCCCTACGCCCGGCCAGCTCCACTTCAAAGACAAGCGCCTGATGGTCTTCTATCTGGACTTTTCTTCGATGGGCGTGCCCGAGCAGTTGCGCGCTCAGGATGCGGCTCTCGATTACCTCCAGAAGTACATCACAAAAGACGATCTGGTTGCCGTCATTCTCTACACCAGCACCCCCGTCGTTGAAACCGACTTTACCGACGATCGCGATCTTCTCGTCAATGTGATTCGCCAGCTTCCCATCGGCGAAGCTTCGGAGCTCGCCGGGCTGGCGGACACCGGCGATGACACCGGCCAGGACACCGGAGCCGCCTTCGTGGCCGACGAAACGGAATTCAACGTTTACAACACCGATAAACAGCTCAACGCCATTGGGCAAGTGGCGAAAATGCTCAAGAGCTTTCCGGAGCGAAAAGCCCTCATCTACTTCTCCGCCGGCGTGACCCGCACGGGAATGGAGAACGAAGCTCAGCTCGAAGCGACAGAGAACCTGGCGCAAAAAGCGAACATGGCCATCTTTCCCATCGATACGCGGGGACTGATGGCTGACCCTCCCGGCGGCAATGCCAGTACAGCGGGAACGCGCGGCGGCTCCAACATGTACAACGGAGGCGCTTATAACGCCCAGCGCTCCGCGATCAACGCCTCTCAGGACACGCTCAATTCGCTCGCGGCAGACACCGGCGGCAAGATGTTCGTCGACAGCAATAACATCGGGCTGGGCATTGAGAATGTGCAGAAAACGATGAGCAGCTATTATCTGATCGGCTATTACAGCAACAGCGATAAAGAAGACGGCCGCTACCGCAAGATCACTTACAAGCTCAACAGCAGAATCTCCGGCGCGAAGATTGAAGGCCGCAATGGCTATTACGCCGATAAGAACTGGCAGAAGATGAACGGCGAAGATAAGGAATATCAGCTCACTCAGGCGCTTTCCGCGGGCGATCCCGTCACGGATCTGCCGCTCGTCCTTCAGCTCGATTACTTCCGCGTTTCACCGACCGCTTATTACGTGCCCTGCTCGATTCGCGTCCCCGGCTCCGTCGTCGCCACCGCGCAGAAAGGCGGCGCGGCCGAAACCCAGCTCGATTTCGCCGGGCAGGTGCAGGATGAAACGCACGCAGCCGTCCAGACGGTGCGCGACAACATCAAAATCCGTCTCGACGGCGCGAACGCAGAGCGCGCCACGAAAGGCACCTATCAATACGATGCCGGCTTCACTCTGTTGCCCGGCACTTATCACCTGAAGTTCGTCGTCCGGGAGAACATCAGCGGCAAGATGGGTACATTCGAGACACGCTTCACCATTCCTGACCTCAGCGCTGACACGAACGCGCTCAAGCTCAGCTCCATCATCTGGAGCAACCAGCGCAATTCGCTAAGCTCTGCTGTTGGAACCGCTGAGCGGGCGACGCGGCAGGCCGCCGCCGCAAATCCGCTGATCGTCGGCGATGAGAAGGTGATCCCGAACGTAACGAAAGTCTTTCGCCGCTCCCAGACCCTCTACGTCAATTTCGATGTCTATGACGCACAGCCCGATCCGGCAAACACCAAAGCACGCCGCGTCAAAGTCAGCATGAGTCTGTTCAACAAGAACGGCGCGAAAGCTTTTGAGGTCGGCCCCATCGACGCCACCCAGTTAGCCTCCACCCGCCCCGATGCCGTCCCGGTGCAGTTCCAGATTCCCCTGAAGGACATCCCGCCCGGCGAATATACCAGCCAGATTTCCGCCGTGGATGAAGTCGGCCGCAAGTTCGCGTTTCCGCGCGCCGAGCTCGTCATCCGCTGAACTCAGTTGGCGGTGGGAGTTTTTTCGGCGGAATCCACGATGACGGTCGGCACGTCGACTTTCGCGGCCACCAGCCGCAAACCCGATTTCTCCAGCGCCGCGAAAAGCGTGGGGCGGCCCTTTTCATCGAACTCCGCCGAGTTCAGTTGCGCCGATTTGAATTCAAGGTTGACGGCGAAGTAATCCGGCGTTCCGGTCTTATCCACAACCGGCGCATGCAGCCGGCTGCTCAGCGCATCGGCCAGCATTGCCATCGTCATTCCCCGTGCCGCAACAATATGAGTGTCATCGGCGTGTTTGCTCGCGGGAAACAGGAGTCTCTCCGAAGGTTTTGCTCCAATGTCGCGCAGCAGAATTTCGTGTTCAGGCGCCCTCAAATCAAATCCATCAGCGCTCCGCGTCCCGGAATGGACACGAAGATGGAACCGCTCCGCCAGCAGCGTCTGGTACATCTTCAGCACCGGCGACGAACGATTGGCCCCGAATGCCCGAGCCTTGATATCGAAACGCGCGCTGTCCAGCCATTCCGGGCCAACCACATCCGCGCGGCGGACACCGTACGCCGTCGCAATGCAGGCCCGCAGCGGGAGATTGTGAACAATCAGGAACCCATTGCTCATCGTGGTGTAGCCGGAGTCCCTGCTCGAATTCGGCCGCACCGAGGCAGCATCGAACGTCGGCGAGCCGGTGGTTTGCGCCAGCATGGCAGCAGCGGTCAGAAATCCGGCCAGAAAACCCCTCGTCATCCGCCTGTATGACGGCTGCCGGGTCCGGCCAAGTTACGTTGAACCGCAACTATCCCAGAAATCCGACATTGGATGTCGGGAAGTTCCCCACATACGGGAAAATCGATCCGATATTCGCCTGGCTTACGCCGAACCATTGCGCCATCGTCGCGGCATACTGGTCTACCGACGTAGTCGGCACCAGCGTGCCGCGCGAATTCGCATCATCCACGCCTCCCAGCGCGAGCGACGGAAACTGCCCCCAGATGCGCCCGCCCTGCAGCGATCCACCGTTCGCCACGCCCGTGCCAATAACGAAGTGGTGACTGCCCCACGCATGATCGGTCCCGGCGTTGCCATTCGGCTGCAGGGTCCGCCCAAATTCGGAAGCCGTGAACGTCACGGTGTTTGCATCCGTCCCCACTTCCTGCGTCGCCGTGTAGAACGCGCCGAGCGCCTGGCTCAACTGCTGGAGAAGCGGATCCTGCGCGGCCGACTGAGCGCTGTGTGTATCGAACCCGCCGAGCTGGCAAAAGAATACCTGCCGTCCGATTCCCAGCACCGACCGGATACTCATGATCTGCGCCACCGTGCGAAGCTGCTGGCCCAGCAGCGTGGAGGGAAACGGTGTGTTCACCACGGCGGTCTTCAGCGCATTCGTCAACGCCGTTGAAAATCCCACGCCACGCTGGAAGATCGTATTCGCCGCGGTCACCAGCTTCAGGCCATTATCGAACTGCATCAGTTGCTGCACCGCGTTCAGCCGCGAAGACGAGGTGGCGCCCTCCAGCAGAGACGCGCCGCCCACCGGCACCGTGGCCGCATACGTCTGCGCGCCTGTGCAGAAGAGGCCGCAGCCGCTGGTCGAGGTCATGGGCGTGAAATTCGCCCCGGAATTGTACGCCGCAAGCAGATTGTCTTCCACTCGCCCACCCCATCCCGTAGTTGTATTGCCATTCGGAATCGCCGCCTGCCACTGGTTGGTCTGATCGGAATGTGAGAACAACTGCGCCGGCAGTTTCGCCAGGTTCTGGCTCTGAAAAATCTGCCGCGTCGTCGGCTGCACCAGCATCCCGACGTTGGCGACGATCGCCGCATTCCCGGCCGTATACAGACTTGCGACTTCCGGCATCAGAGGATGCAGCCCGTAAGTATCGCCCCCGTCCGGAATGATCTGCAGGTTTGCCGATGGCAAGGCGAGCGACGGCCGCGCCTTTTGATAATCGCTGTAGCCCTGCTTTACATATTTCGCCGTCGCTACCGGAATCACCATATTGTGGCTGTCATTCCCGCCAGCAAGGAAAATGCACACCATCGCCTGATAAGGCGCATTGCCCGATGCGAGCGCATTCATCTCTCCGAACTTGCCGAATGCGCCCAGCGCCCCCGCTGACGTGACCGCCGCGCGAATGAAATTTCTTCTGGATTGAATCAACATGTGGAAAGTCCTCCCGTCCGGTTAGTGCCAGACGTTGTAATAGTTCGAAGTCAGAATCAGATAACACGCCGTCTGCACCCGGTGCAGCGCCCCGCCACTATCCTGCGTCACCCCGTCGACCACGATCTGCTTCATCGCGGCCGGCATGGTGCCGTGAGTCAGCGTCAGATCGAGCGCGCTCACGAGGGTTGCCGGATTCGCCGCGAGCGGCAGGAATGGTGAAAGGTCCGCCGTCGTTCCCGGCCCGTTGCTCGCGACCGGATTGGAATATTGCGAGAAAAATCCCGCCACGACGTTCTCGCGAAGGATAGACGCGTTGGGATTGTAGAGCTGGAATTCCGGTCCCTTCAGCCCACCCGTTCCCGCAACGGTATATCCAGGGGAGTAGTAGTTGAAAACACTCGCCGGATTGTAAATATCCTGCCCGAGAGCGGCGAGCACGTATGAATAATAATTCGCGGTCGTCATCTGGCCGCCGAACGCACGCACGAAGCCCGGAATGAACAGCGCCGGCTCCTGCATGTGCCCGTCGGCCACCAGATCGCTGCCGCCTTCGTCGTTGGCGCGCGCTTCGGAATCAAGCAGAATCGCCTTCAGGATCGACGGCATATCGCCGTTCGTCTGCGTGAACACCTGCGCCACGCGCTGCACGTAAGCCGGGGTTGGATTACTCTTCACCAGATGCTGAATGAGTTGCTTCGAAATGAACGGCGCCGCATTCGGATGAGTCGCGATGTTATCGAGCGCCCCGTCCAGATCCTGCTGCATCGTCAAATTCGCCGCCGCCACATAGCCGTTCAGCAGCGTCTTCGACCCAAAATCATGCATCGACGGAAACTGCCCCATCGGCAGGCTCGAATTGATGTAGCCGCCCCAAACCACGCTGCCGTTCGGCTGCGTATACGTCCAGCCCGTCAGCACTCGCGCCAGTTCCGTGACGTTCGATTGCAGATAGGTCGGAATCGGCGCGCCGGTTCCATCCACCTGCACCGTACCGTCCTGATTGAGCAGCACGTCGCCCAGGCTGAATAGCTGCATCACTTCACGCGCATAGTTCTCGTTCGGCGCCGTCCCGGTTACCGTATTCGCCTTCGCGTTGTTCGCCATGTCGAGATAATCGGCCATTGCCGGAGTCAGCGTCGCGTCACCCAGAATCCTGCGGTAATTCGTGAATGCATCGTCGATCAGCATCTGTTCGTACGGCGCCACGTCGTCATTCCAGATCAGCTTGGTCAGAGACACCACGAAAATCTGGCTCAACGCGAACGCCACGCGCTGCCGCAGCTGATCTGCGTTCGTTACCGCGTTCGCCAAAAACGTATTCGGCAGACCACCCTGGCTGCCGCTGACACTCGCGTAGCTTGATATCTCCGGCATCGCAAGCTGCTCATCCAACCAGGCATTAAATCCGATCGTCTGAACGCGCGCGGCGTCCGCCGGAGTGGGGCCGAATGCCGCCTGTTCCAGGAAGCGGCGGGCCGCCGAAGGCGAGACCAACGGGTTCTGTACACCCACCGGGACCGAAAGCGGCGCCGACACCAGCGGACCATTCGCGACGGTCAGATTCTCCGGCGACGCCGGCCCCGCGAAGCCCGTGACGGTGAGCGTCGCCGGATCCACGAACGTCGTCGTCAGATTCAGTCCGTTCAACTGCGCTACTGATTTTGCGGTGAATCCGGTGCCGGTCACCGTCGTTGAAAACACGCCGAGCGGCAGCGGCGCGGCGCTGACCGCTGTCACTGTCGGCGGCACGTTCGCCAGCAGTGAGACGGTCGCCGTTGAACTGCCCGCGGAATTGATCGCCGTCACGGCATCCGATCCCGACCCCGGCATCACGGAGGGCGCCGTGTAAAGGCCGCTCGAGGTGATGGTTCCCGAGACAGCAGTCCAACTTGTCGCGCCCGGAGCGCTGAACTGTTGCGTCGCGCCCAGAATCATGGTGACTGTACCTGGCGAGACCACCGGCTTCGTCGTCGTGCTCCCGCTGCCGCTGCTTCCATCGCCGCCACTCGATTTGCCGCTTACCGGAACCGTAATTGTATTTCCGAAAACCGACGACGGATTCCGCACCGAAAAACTCGCGCTCGCCGTGGCCGAGGCGTTGTAGACGCTGGCCGTGAGGGTCGTCGAATTCACCACCTTTGTCGTCAACTGAACTCCGTTCTCCCAGATCAGCGCGCCCGTCAGGAACCCGCTGCCGGTGATGGTGACATTCTGCGTCCCGGGGGGCAGCGGATCCGGCGTAACCGCGGTAATCGTCGGTCCGGCATTCAGCAGGTAAACGTAACCGGTGGCCGCAATCTTCGTATTGCCGCCCAGCGCCGCCATCACCGGCGTCATTCCGGACGAGGGAACGGTCGTCGGCGCCGTGAACAGTCCGTCCTGGGTAATTGTTCCGACCGTCGAATTTCCGCCGGCCTTCCCTCCGGCCATCCATACGATCTTCATGTCTCCGGTGTATCCGCTGACGGTGGCCGTGAACTGTACCGTCCCGCCTGGCCCGGCGGTGATATATCCGGTTGGCGCGAGCGTAACGGTCTGCGCCGTGAGCACCCCGCCCGGCAGGGCCGCGGCCATCGCCAGCAGCGCGCCAAATCGAATCTTCTGCATGATGCCTCCTCCGATCGAATATGGAGTGGCGGCAAATGAGACCGATATTACCGTGAGCCCGTAGATTTAATGTGGGGATAACGGGGTTGAACTACGAAGGGGAGGCAATGCCTCCTGTAAAATGGGGGTTCCCACCTATGACGCTGGAAGAACTCGACCGCGAATACGCGCCGCTCCGTGAACAGGCATCTGCCGTCCGGAGTTATCTTTGACGCAGCCAAAAAATCGAAGGAAATAGACAAGCTCGGCGAAGTCATCGCCGAACCCGATTTCTGGTCCAACCCCGAGCGGAGCCAGAAAGTTATGCAGGATCGCAAGCGCCTGGAAGAAGCGGTGGAATCGGATTCCCAGGTTGCCCGCATGACCGACGATCTCGATACCCTCTTCGAACTCGCGCGCGAAGGCGAAGATGTCTCCGCGGACCTTTCCCGCGAAATGAAAAGTTACGCGGAGTACCTCTCAAAGCTCGAAACCCAGATGCTGCTCTCGGGCGAGAACGCGCAGCTCCCGGCAATCGTCACCATCCACCCCGGCGCCGGCGGCACCGAATCGCAGGACTGGGCCGAGATGCTCCTCCGCATGTATCTCCGCTGGTGCGAGCGCAACAAGTTCGGAACCGTCATCACGGATCGTCAGGAAGGCGAAGGCGCGGGCATCAAATCCGCCACATTCGAAGTCAACGGACCGAATGCCTACGGCCTGCTCCAGTCGGAAATCGGCGTCCATCGCCTCGTCCGTATTTCTCCCTTTGACGCCAACGCGCGGCGGCACACGTCATTCGCATCGGTCTTCGTGTTTCCGCAGATTGACGACGAAATCAAGATCGACATCCGCCAGGAAGATCTGCGCATCGACACGTTTCGCTCCGGCGGCGCGGGCGGCCAGCACGTCAACATGACGGACTCCGCCGTGCGCATCACCCACTTCCCCACTGGCATCGTGGTGCAGTGTCAGAACGAGCGCTCACAGCACAAGAACCGCGACAGCGCCATGAAGCAGCTTCGTGCGCGCCTCTACGAACACGAGCTCGAAAAGAAGCGCGAAGAGACCCGCAAGACCGAAGCCTCCAAGCTCGAGATCAACTTCGGCAGCCAGATTCGCAGCTACGTGCTCGCGCCGTATCGCATGATTAAAGACCACCGCACGAAGCTCGCGATCGGCGATGTGGACCGCGTCCTCGATGGCGATCTGGAAGAGCTGCAGCACGCTTTTCTGGTCTGGCGCAAGACAGGCCGCACCGCGGGCACGGGCGCCGACGACACGGAGGATTAGTGGACCCCGTTGCGCGCGCGGCCGAACTGCTTCGCGCTGGCAAACTGGTGGCAATCCCCACCGAAACGGTCTACGGATTGGGCGCGAACGCGCTCGATGAAGCCGCCGTTCGCCGCATCTTTGAAGCGAAAGGCCGTCCGCTTTCGAGTCCTCTCATCGTGCACGTCCCCGATATCGCGATGGCGCGCGCTCTCGCAAAGGAATGGCCGCCGGAGGCCGAAGCTCTGGCGGAACGATTCTGGCCTGGACCGCTGACCATCATCGTGCCGAAAGACAGCCGCGTGCCGGATGCCGTCACCGCCGGACTGCCGAGCGTCGGTCTTCGCATGCCATCGCATCCAGTCGCGCTCGCCGTGATCAAAGCCGCGGGCATTCCGGTGGCCGCGCCGAGCGCGAATCGATTCACCGGGCTTTCGCCCACCACCGCGCAGCACGTCCGCGACAGCCTGGGCGGCCGCGTCGATTTCATCGTCGATGGCGGACCCTGCACGATCGGCATCGAAAGCACGGTCATCTCGCTCGCTGGACCGAAGCCGCGCATTCTGCGCCCCGGCATGATTTCGCAAACGCAGATCGAAGAGGTGATCGGTCCCGTGGAAACGGGCGCCGGCGCGGAGTCTCCCGGCCAGCATCCGAAGCACTACAGCCCGGGCACGCGCGTCGTCATCGGCGCTCGCCCTTCAAACGGGCGAGGCGTGGAACTGAATCTGCCCTCGGATCCCGCGGCGGCCGCGGAAACGCTCTATGGGCGTCTGCACGAACTCGACGAGCAGGGCTTCGACTGGATTGCGATCGATCTGCCGCCGGAAACACCCGAATGGGCCGGCATTCGCGACCGCATTATCCGCGCAGCGCATCCGGATTCCAGTTCCGAATCGCCTGCGGAATGATCTCGTCCGGCGCCGCGCCATCCACATCGCGCTGCCCTAGAAACCGCAATGCTTCGCGCAGTTCGCGTGCGGGATTCGCTTCGTCCAGCGGCGGCGCATGATTCTGCTTGCTCAGCTTTTCCCCTGCTTCATTCAGCGCCACCGGCACATGGAGATAATGCGGGCACGGCAGCCCGAGCAGCCTCTGCAGATACATTTGGCGCGGCGTGGAATCGAGCAGATCGGCCCCGCGCACCACATCCGTGATCCCCTGCGCGCCATCGTCTGCAACAACCGCCAGTTGGTAAGCGAAGATGCCGTCCGAACGCCGCACGATAAAGTCGCCGCCTTCATCGTCGGTACGCACGCGCCAGGAAAGCGGGCGGCCCGGATCGCGCGGGCCGTTGCGGCATGTTCCCGGATAGGGTCCGCCGCCTGTGCCCTTCCGCGAACAACTGCATGGATACGCCAGCCCTGCCGTGCGCAGCCGGTCCAGCGCGGCCTGATACAGATCGATCCGCCCGCTCTGCCAGACCACCGGCTCATCCCACGTAAAACCAAACCGTTCGAGCGTGCGCAGAATCTCTTCACCCGCGCCAGGCACATTGCGCGGCGTATCGAGATCTTCCATCCGAACCAGCCACGCACCGCCCGCCGCGCGGGCATCCAGATAGCTTGCAAGCGCCGCCACGAGCGATCCGAAATGCAGCGGCCCGGTGGGGGATGGAGCGAAGCGGACGCGATACACGTTCAGACCAGTTGCGGCAGAATCTCAGCGGATTTGCCGCGCAGCGCGATCGTAACTTCGCCGGAGAAATCCGTCTCTTCGGGATTAATCTCGATCACGGCAGCGCCGCTCCGAAGCGCCAGCGGAATCAGCCCGGCCGCCGGGTAAACCTGCGCCGAAGTACCGGCAACGATGAGCACCTCCGCCCGGCGCACGGCCTCAGCCGAGCGCTCGATCGCACCCTCCGGCAGATCTTCGCCAAACCACACTACTCCCGGACGAAGCATCCCGCCGCATTCGCAGTATGGCGGCAGATCGTGGAGTTCCTCGCGAGACACACGCTCATGCCCGCATTTCGTGCAGCGCAGTGTCCAGATGTCGCCATGCAGCCGGATCACGTTTTTCGAACCGGCGGCTTCATGCAGCCCGTCGACGTTCTGGGTGATCAGCGTAAATTCCGGCGTGCGCTGTTCCATTCGAACCAGAGCCTCATGGCCGGCATTCGGGCGTGCCGCCGCAATGCCTCGCCGCCGCTCTTCGTACCACTGCCAAACGAACTTTGGGTCGCGCGCGAAACCTTCCGGCGTCGCCAGATCCTGAAAGCGGTTGTTGCGCCAGAATCCGCCGTTCGAACGAAATGTGGGGATGCCGCTCTCCGCCGATACGCCCGCGCCGGTCACCACAGCGATTCGCTTCGCTCCCTGAACCACCGCACGTGCGTTCTCATGCATGGCCGCTCATCGCCGGATCGCTCTGGCCCGGCTTGCCGGTTTCCACTCGCCCCGCGCATCGCCTCTCCAGGCGCCCCGCCGTCACCGAAAAATCGTACCAGGAGAAACTCTTCGCCAGCGGCAGCGTAACGGTGCGTTTTTCGCCCGCCTTCAGAAAAACGCTGCGCGTCCCCGTCCCATACGAATGATCGACAATCCGCAAATCATGGCTCTGCTTCGAATCACGATTCGTCAGCACGAGATCCAGATCGCCGGATGCCAGATACTCGCAATCCACATCGACGGCGGGATCGCCGGCGCCGCCGGCCAGTTCACGCAGAAATCCATTCGGCCCACAGACCCGCAAACGATAAGCGCTGCCTTCAACCGGAATGGCATCCGTTAATTTCTGCCCAGCTTTCATGGCATAAGCCCGCGATCCGGATTTTCCCGGCTCGTATACGTGGAACGCTGACCCCACACCCTTCCGCGCCTCCATCGAGATCTCGACCGACCTGCCATCGGCGCTCAGCCGCCCGGAAGCATAAAGCTCATACGGCAGCGGCAGCGAGAGCCGCGTGCCCGGCTCCTGCTTCGGCATGAATTTCCGGTATTGAGCGATATCCGCCGCCGAGAGCTTCCGATATCCCGAGGGCAGTTCCCGGAACTTCGCCTTGTGAATGCCTTCGATGACCGCGTCGCGGGAAGGAAATATCAGTTTTGCCTCGGTCGCAGCCTGGTTTGACGCGAGTGCCGGCTGAAATGTCGACGAAAGATCGCCGCACACCGCGCGCCGCCACGCCGAGATATTGGTTTCCCGAATCGGCTTGCCCGTCCGATGACTCAGCAAATTTTCCAGAAGCCGCACGACTGACGTATGATCGAAAACCTGTGAGCACACGTATCCGCCGCGGCTCCACGGCGACGCAATCACCATCGGCACGCGAAAACCGAGCCCTATGGATCCGCCGCGCGCATCCTTCGGCGAAGCATGTTGCCGATCGCGTTCGAGTGGCCAGTATTCCAGCGCAGCGTCAATCCCGCTGGCCACTTTGCCCGTTTCCGGCCGCGCAGGATCCGGCGAGCCAAACGGCACCACGTGGTCGAAGTAACCGTCGTTCTCGTCGTAGGTCAGAATGAAGATCGTCTTCTTCCAGACCTCCGGATTCTGCGTCAGAATATTCATCACTTCGGATACCATCCATGCGCCATACCAGGGCGCGCCGGGGTGATCCGAAAAGTTCTCCGGTGGCACGATCCACGAAACCGCCGGCAGATTTCCGCTCTTCACGTCCTCGCGGAACTGATACAACACATCGCCTTTCGGCACCTTCAGTTCGCGCTCAGTATTGCCGTCGCGATATCGCAGCGTGGCGAGTTCGCGATAAGCCGGATCTCCTGCGTTCGTCGTAAACGCGCGCTGATGGAGACTGTGGTCGCGCGGCGAAAGCTTCGCCCACGCCTCATCCGTATATTTTTCGTTCGTCTCCTGCGCATCCGCGTATCTCGCGGCTGCAGCCTTCGGGTTCGGCGCCGTCATCTCCGAAGGCAGCGTATTTACCGCTTTTTTTGCCCACTCCCGATGCGTTTTCGAAAACTTCACCCGATATTGCTCGAACCACTCGATCGGATTATCCGTG
>DASZVV010000019.1:0-12535 GCA_035546955.1 Bryobacteraceae bacterium | reverse complement strand
CGCAGTACGCAATCGATCTGCCCGAACTTCGCGAAATGGTTGAGAATTTGACCGCCCCCCAGGCGCCGGCAGCCTCGGAAAGCGATGTTCTGCGGGAAAAACTCGAGCTCGGCCTCATGACCGGACGCTTCCTCCGCTGGGTCGAGCAATCCGCGGATCGGCCCGTGTGATCCAATCGCATTTGGCGAGGTTTCAGTATCACTATAACGGCCTCCGGATTGAGTCGGAATTTCCGATCCCCGAGTGGGCTGCTTTTGAGAAACCATCGATGTACCGGTGCCCGATGTCGAAATCCGCACCGACTCCTCACCACCCCTCGACTCGCCCACACCCGATCCCGGCGAGTATCGTCTTTCCGTAAAGGATACGGCCGAGTTCCGAATTGCAGGCGGTTCTCGGATTTCCGTCCTGCCGAAATCCGGTTCTGTCAGCCGCAGGCTACGCCTTTTTCTCACCAGATCTGCCTGGGGAGCCCTGCTCTACCAGCGGGGACTCCTCCCTCTGCACGCGGGGGCGATTCAAACCGAGTCCGGGGCAGTACTCCTGTGCGGGCGCCGGGGAGACGGTAAGTCCACCCTGACGGCATTCCTCTGCGACCGCGGCTTCCATCTCATCACCGATGACCTCTGCTGTACAAGCGCCGCGGGCCCGGAGATCCCCATCGTCTTTCCCTCGGTTCCGCGGTTCAAACTCTGGACCGATTCGATCCGCGAACTCGGCTGGGAAAGAACGGATTCCGTTCCCGACCAGATCCGCGCCGAAAAGCTTCACTACTTTCGAACCGCGCGAGCCGTACCCGAACCGCAGCCGCTGCGTTCCATCTATCTCCTTTCGTGGGGCGAGCTGAGAATTGAGCGCGTTGCCGGATTCACCGCCCTGAACCGCCTGTTCCGCGCCGGAACCTGGCGCGGCGATTTGCTCATGTCCGCGTGCGATCCGGCTTCCCACTTTCGGCGCTGCGCGGAACTCGTCCGGCAGGCGCCGATCTGGGAGTTCTGGCGTCCGTGGGACTTCCGTGTACTCTGTTCCCCGACAGACGCCTTTGTGGCTCATCTGACGCAAAATAGGACAGATTCGAAACTTTCCCCTCGGGGCTGTGTTAATCTGTCTGCTTTATTTCGTTGTTGCGCAGTATGCAGGGAGTACAATATAGTCACTGAGGAAGGATAACGTTAATTTTATGGATAACTTGCAACACGACGGGATGGCGATTCGTGCTTCGAACGCCGATACCCCCTTGGAGGAAATGAACGGCAGTCGGCAGCCATGGATCAAACCCTCATTGAAACGCCTGGCTTTTAAGGACGCCCTCACCAGTCCGATATCTTCCCCGCACCGCGATATCACCGGCTCTTATTCCTGATCAAGTCCGAATAATACCCCGACCTTTTATCAAAATGCGACTCGCGGTATAGAACGGATTTCTGGAACTTTGGTGGCTGCGCATTTTTGTTTATTCTGTATTTGGCCTGACCCTCTCCTCCGCGATCGAGTTTCCGGAACAACGACGCGCTCAGGACGAAGCAGGACCCAATTTAGCTGAGAGTGGAGCGTCCGATTCGACCATCATGGCGCTGGCCGGGAATCTGTCCCGCGCGATGCTGGAAGGCTACTGGCATATCCGAATGAACGCGAAGCGTCAGGCCGTGGAGTCGTTGACCCTGAAACCCAAAGTACAAGCCACCACCCAAAGTTCCGCCCCAAGTGAACAAACCCCGCTGGATTTGCCCACCGTTAAACCGTCCTAACCCACTGATTCCATTGGTCGGGGCGGGGCGATTCGAACGCCCGACCCCCTGCGCCCAAGGCAGGTGCGCTACCAGGCTGCGCTACGCCCCGACTTTCTACACATTCTTGATTCTAAAACATCAGGATGAGCGATAGATCGAACGCGCGCAGCCTGTATTGCTTTGCTCTCCGCGTCAGTGAATCGAAGCGAAATATCCGGTATCGAATCCGGCCGCATTGCCGGCGCGCACCCACAAGATATTCGCCGCTCCGGCGAAGCCCGGACTGAACGTTACCGGCACGTTCACCACCCACCCAACATGCGGAATGAGGCGCGGTCCCGGACTCCCCGCTGGGCCGCCAACCGTGCACTGGATGTTCTGAGCCGTCTGTGTGGTGCCGAGTGGGCCTACCGCCGTCCACGCCGAAGCATCGTCACTCGCGAGCCAGAGTATTGTTCCGTCGTAAAACGTCCAGCACGCATGCTGGCGTTCAGCGCCGGCGCAAAGAGCAGGTCGAAACCCGTCATTCCGGTAGCCCAGTTCGAAAAGGACAGAACGTCGTTCACGGAAACGGTGTAGACACTCGTCGTTCCACTGATCACCCTGCTGCTGACCTGAATAGTCGGCGGACCGACCTCCACGAGGAGGTCCACGGTCTGACGGACAATTCCCGAGGGAGATTCGCCGGTGGCTGTCGCAGGGTATCCGCCACTGAGATAGGGCGGATAAACACGCCCGGAATTCCGCTGGTCGAAACAGTTAAAGTCGACGTGCCCGCGCCTGTGACGGACGCCGGCGAGACTCCGGCGGTTGAACCGCTCACAGCCGCGTTTGCGGAAAGCATGACAACGTCGTTGTACCCGGGTTTGGGAACAACGTTTACCGTGTATGTGGCATCGGAGCCAACTGCCACATCGCGCAATACAGGTGTCACACTCATCATGAAGTTCAGGCTGGCGCCGGGATAGAGCGTGAATGTGCCGGCCTGCTGATAGCTGAAATCGACGTTTTCATTATTCGCCGCCCGGACGTACACCTGCATCGTGTCCACATCCGCTAGGGCGGTTCACGAATACGAGCGGCAGATTCAACGTCCGTTGGTCCCCGTCCGTACTTGCGGCAGCGCCGGATGCATCGGCCGTGCAATTATCGCCAGTGAGGATTGATCCACCCGCGCCGATCCGCGTGACCTGCCAATTGCCCTCATTGTACGCCGAAAGTGTGTTGTCCGGCCTCTGGAACCATAGCCAGCACGTATACGCGTCGCCAGTCGCGTTCGAATTGAGATCGAAAAAAGAACATTCATCCCCTGCAGATCACCGGCGCCCGCGGGATCCGCGACAGTGAATTGAAAAGCGTTGGCAACTCCGACGCTGGAATTGCCGAACGCCGGATTCATCGATATCAGGGTGGGGATACCGCCACTTGAAGCCCGCTGAGCGATGAAGCTGACATTTGTTACTGAGGTGACAGCGAGCCCCACGCCCGAACCAGGATCCACCGCCAACGGATAGGCGAAAGTCGTTGCGGTGAGCGGACCAACGGAGGTGGACAAATCCCAGGCGGATAAGGCGGGGTTCGCGATCGTCAGAAAATCGCTCAGGTTGAAGTGCCATACTCCGACAGTCGCGGCCGCCGGGTCTATATAGACTGCCTGGTTTCCGTTCGGGCCGAACCCCGAAATCCTGAATCCAGCCACAGTCACAGTGCCCGAAGTGCCCGCAGGCGTGGAGCGGACCGCAGTGCAGCAGGGTGGCCGCACGATATCGTCAGCGGCAGGAATAAAGAGAGTTAAGGTAAATGCGGCATTGGAGAAGGTTTGAGTGCCCCAATGGCCGCTGCCACTTCCGGAAAAAGTGAATGTCAGAGTATCGCCCAGCCCAGGGCCGGTAACCGTAAATGACACGATGATTAATCGAAGCATGGAAATGCTCCCGGTAGGAAATTTGGACGGGTGCCCCGCAGCAAACTCGCTGCCAGCAGGAGGTGATAGATTGAACGGGGATGCGCGGACACGGGAAAATACCGAATTTGGCGATTAGCTTGCTTCCCTACGCGCTTATGCGCCCCCCGGTGCAGATTTTTCTTCCAGAGGATCGGTAACATGCTTCCGTCGCTCTCGGCAACTGAATATCGGGCTTTAGTGGAGCAGGCTCCTATTATGATCTGGAGGGCGAACACCACCACCGAGTGCGACTATTTCAACGACCGCTGGCTGCTTTTCCGCGGGCGATCCATGGCCCAGGAGACCGGCAATCAATGGGCAGAGGGCGTTCATCCGGAAGATTTCGATCAGTGTCTGAAGACCTATCTCGAATCCTTCGCGCGGCGCGAGATCTTCGAGATGCATTACCGGATGAAGCGGGCTGACGGGCAGTATCGCTGGATCTTCGACCGCGGCGTGCCGTTCTTCGCCGATGACGGCGCTTTTCAGGGTTACATCGGAAGCTGCATCGACGTGACTGAACGTATCCTCGCCCAACGCGCCATGGAAGAAGGACGCGAAAAGGAACTGGCGAAACTGCGCGGCCTCCTCCGGATTTGCAGCGCATGCAAGAAGATCCACAATTCCGGCGGCGAGTGGGAGCAGATCGAAAGCTACATCGCGAGCCGCACCGATGCTGACTTCACCCATGGCTTGTGTCCGGAGTGCACGAGCGCGCAGCTCGCGGTGGGTGTGGCTGGATGACGGCGCCGGCGCAGGGCAAAGACCGGACAATTCTGCTGCTCGACGACGATACGAACACGCTCCTCGTCCTGCACACCATTCTTGAAAGGACAGCTGCGCGGATTCTCGAATGCGCGAATGAGCCCTGCGCCGTGCAGCACTGCGAAGCATTCTCGCGCAGCATCGATCTGCTGGTGGCGGATGTTGTTCTGCAGGACAGCAACGGGCCCGCGGTCGCGCGAAAAGTGAAGCAGCTCCAGCCGGACATGCGTCTTCTTTATATCAGCGGTTTCAGTCTGCCGGAATTGCAAAGGCGCGGGCTGCTCTCTTCTCAGCAAATGTCACCCGGCGCGGTAGAATTTCTCCAGAAGCCATTTTCGTCGGAGCAGTTTCTCAATCACGTAAATAAGCTTCTGCCGAACTGAGCATGACGCCTAAGACAGCAGCGCTGCTTGCCGATCCCCACCCGAAGACGCACATCGTATATCCGATTGGCGATTTGTTTCTGAACGATGCGCCGGATCCCGCCGCGTTCGATTCGATTGTCGGCGCCGCCGTGAGGCAGGGCATTGCGAACTCGCCGGCTGGCAAGGTGCGGATCTGCGGCGAGATGGTGAATGATCTCTGCTCATCTGACCGCGCGGAAGCCGCGGCTCACATGGAGGAGCTGTGGAATACGCTCGACGAGGCGCAGTATGTCCCGGTGCTGTGCAGCTACTCGCTCGATCCGCTTCTCCCCCTTGGGATGGGTTTGCGTGACCGGCTTCCGCACGCACATAATCACGATTTATCGCCAGGTGACAACTGACTTTGTCCAGCTCATTAAATATGCTTCTGCCGGTACGGCAAAACTTCCCGCGCAGGGCTCTGCCGGATGTGGCGGGCGCTGTACGCCGTGAACTGGATGCAAGCGGCATTGCCGCCGGGCTGGCGCCGGGCGCGCGTGTCGCAATCGCGGCCGGCAGCCGGGGCGTTTCCAACATCAGTACGATCGTGCGGACGGTGGCGGAATTTTTCCGCGCAAACGGCTTCCGCCCCTTCATCTTTCCGGCCATGGGCAGCCACGGCGGGGGCACCGCCGAAGGCCAGGCCGCGACGCTCGAGCACTACGGTATTACGGAAGCAGCGATGGGATGTCCCATCGTCAGTTCGCTCGATGTTCTTTCGCTCGGCCATTCGCGGCTCGGTGTCGAAACCTTTGTCAGCCGCGATGCATGGAATGCCGATGCGATCTTCCTGATCAACCGCGTCAAATGGCATACCAGTTTTGCCGGACCGCTGGAGAGCGGAGTGACGAAAATGGCTGCCATCGGGCTGGGGAAACTGGAAGGCGCGAAAACCTCGCACTCCCACGCGCGCACGCACGGCATGGACAAGGTGATCCGCGCTTCCGGCGAACTCATTTTCGGTACAGGTAAAGTTCTCGGCGGTCTGGCGATTCTCGAAGATGCCACGCACGAAACGGCGCAGGTGGCAGTGCTGCCGGCAGCGCAGCTCATCGAACGCGAAGAAGAATTGCTCCGGCTCGCGAAGTCCTGGATGCCGCGCATTCCTGTGCCTGCGGTGGACGTCCTGATTGTGGACGAAATCGGCAAGAACATCAGCGGCACGGGCATGGACCTGAAAGTCGTGAATCGCGGCGCTTACGGGCAGTACAATCCCTGGCCCGACACGCCGAAAGTCGAACGGATCTTCATCCGCAGTCTGACCGAGCAGAGCGGCGGCAATGCGGTGGGGATCGGTCTGGCGGATGTGGTTCATGACGACGTGCTGCCGCGCGTGAACCTGCATGCGACCGGGCTGAATGCGCGAACGTCGGGATCGCTCGCGGCGGTGCGGATTCCGCTGCACTATCCTTCCGATCGCGAATGCATTGATCTGCTGACGGTCACGGTCGGCAAGCTCAACCCGGCGGACGTGACGATTGCCTGGATTCACAATACGCTGGAACTGGGAGCCGTTGCGCTGAGCGAAAATCTGCGAAGCGAGATCGATGCGAACCCGGCGCTCGAAGTCGCCGGTCCGGCATTTGCTATTGAGTTCGATGCAGCGGGGAATCTCCTCCCGCATCCGTTCCATGCGGCCGGAACGTCAGCAGCTCATTGATCTGCGCGGGCGGCAGTCCGCTCATCTCCTTCGCCACCTCCCGAACCGTACGGCCGGTCTCGGCGGCGCGCTTTGCAATCCCTGCGGCTTTGTCGTAGCCGATTTCCGGCGCGAGCAACGTCGCCATCGCCAGCGACTGTTCGATCAGGGCTTCTGAGCGGCGGCGGTCCACGGAAAGATCGGCGATGCAGCGGACCGCAAGATTGCGCGAGCACGCGGTCAGCAGGCCAATCGCATCGAGCAGATTCCACGCGATCAGCGGCATCATGGTGTTCAGCTCGAAATTGCCCGCCGCGCCGCACCACGCGATAGCGGCATCGTGTCCGATCACCTGTGCGCAGACCATCAGCACGCTTTCCGGCACTACGGGATTCACTTTGCCGGGCATGATGCTCGATCCCGGCTGGAGTTCCGGCAGGCGGATTTCGCCCAGCCCGCCGCGCGGCCCGGAGCCGAGCCATCGAATATCGTTCGCAATCTTGGTGAGCGCAACCGCATAAGTGCGCAGCGCGCCGCTGACGAAGACCACAGCGTCTTTCGATGCCTGCGCCTCGAAGTGGTTGCGTGCTTCACGGAACGTCAGACGTGTGGCGCGGGAGATCCGCTCGATCGTGCGCGCCGCGAATCCCGCGGGCGCATTCACGCCGGTGCCGACCGCGGTGCCGCCGAGCGGCAGTTCCAGAAGCCCCTGTAGTGCCGCCTCGATGCGCCCTGCATTGGCCTGAATTTGGTGCTCGTAGCCGCTGAATTCCTGGCCAAGCGTCATCGGAGTGGCATCCTGCAGGTGCGTACGGCCAATCTTGAAAATGTCCGCAAACTCGGTGGCTTTGCCTTCGAGCGTGCCCCGCAGAAGCTCCATGGCGGGCAGAAGCTCTTCGCGAATACGCCGGGCCGCGGCGATGTGAATCGCAGAGGGGATCACGTCATTGCTCGACTGGCTCCGGTTCACGTGATCGTTCGGGTGGCAGTGAGCCAGATGCGCGATCACTTCGTTCGCGTTCATGTTGGTGGAAGTACCGCTGCCGGTCTGAAAAACATCGACAACAAATTCATCCAGTTGCCCTCCGCGTGCGATCTCGCCGGCCGCGGCGGCGATGCGATTTGCGATATCGGCCGGCAGGGCGCCCAGTTCCGCATTTGCCTGCGCCGCGCATGCCTTGATCAGAGCGAGCGCGCGGATGAACTCGGGTTGAAGACGGTGGGCCGAGATGGGGAAGTTCAGGATGGCGCGCTGGGTTTGTGCGCCATAGAGCGCATGGGAGGGAACGGCAACCTCGCCCATCGAATCGTGCTCGATCCGGCAATCGGTCTGTTCGGGACCCAAAGTCCACGGAGGAGGATCGGATGCCGGGAAAGAACCGGCGGACGCCCGATCGATTTCGTTGTTTTCCTGAGGAGTCATGGATAGGCAAAAAGAGCACATCGGCTGCCATTGTTGCCGCTGGAACCGGCGGGCTCCGCCGCGAGGGGTAAAAACTCCTTTAATTACAGGCAATCAAAGCGGTTGTATTGCGGCACTCGAATTGCACCCGGAAAGCTCCGTAACTGTGGCTATACAGATCCGGCCCTACACAGAAGAGCTGAGCGAATCCGTCGCCGAGTTTAACCGCCGAGTTGCGCCCGCGAACCTGTCTTTCAGCGTTCCCGCCACACCTTCGGCGGTTTGGTTGCCGAAGGTTGCCGACAGAACTCTTCATCGCGAGATTTTTCTGGCGCTCGATGACAACCGGGTGCGCGGCGCCTACACGCTGAAGCTGCAGGAATTCCTGTGCGGGGGCGAGATTCGTACTGTCGGAAGCTGCCAGATGCCCATTTCCGAAGGCATTGTGGACAAGCGGTTCGCGCTCGTGGGGCTGCAGATCATGCAGGACGCGCTCCGCCGCCAGCCGCTCGCGTACGATCTCGGGATCGGCAGCTTTGACGCTTCGATTGCGCGCGTCCATAAAGCCATGGGCTGGAGTTTCCGCGCAATTCCATTTTACTTCCGGATTCAGCGCGGCGTGGCTTTCGCGCGCGAGATCCGCTACCTGCGGGATTCGCGTTTTCGCCGGCTGCTGATGAATCTCGCGGCGTGGTCCGGCTTAGCCTCTCTGGGAGCATTGGCGGCGCATGGAAGCGCGCGGCAGCTCGCGACCCTGCGGCACGGAGTGCTGGCGAAGTTTTCACGCAACTGCGATGTATTTGCGGAATCGTTCTCCAGCTTCGGATGCTGGGCCGACGATATCTGGCGTCAGTGTCAGGATCACTATTCGACCATTGCCGTCCGGACTGCCGAAATTCTCAACATCCTGTATCCCCCGGAGAACGAGCGTTTCATCCGCATCCGTGTGCTGCGGCGCGACCGCACTGTTGGCTGGGCCGTGCTGCTCTGCACGCGCATGGAAGAGAGTAAGTACTTCGGAAATATGCTGGTCGGCTCGGTGGTGGATTGTCTGGCTGTGCCGGGCGAAGAAGCCACGGTGATGGAGGAAGCGCAGCGCATTCTGATGCGGCGTGACGCAGACATCATTGTGACGAATCAGAGCCATTCTTCCTGGCGGCAGGCGTGCCGCATGGCGGGTTTCATCGAAGGCCCGTCGAACTATATTCTGGGCGCCTCGAAAGCTTTTTCCGCGCTGCTGAACGAATGCGATCCGCGGGGCGACCGCATTCACATAACGCGGGGAGACGGGGACGGCCCGATTCACCTGTGATCACACACGCCGGCAAATGAATATCATCGGAATCAGCGGACTCGAAACCTCCGTCTCATTTAAAAAGCATCACTGGCCGAATCTGGACGAACGCGAATATCGCATATCGCAGGGGCATGACTCGGCCGCGGCGATTGTGGTGGATGGCGTCTGCGTCGCCGCGGCTGCCGAAGAGCGCTTCACGCGGCAAAAGCATACCGCTGGATTTCCCATCAACGCGATCCACTACTGCCTCCGCGAGGCGGGTCTGCAGCTGAGCGATATCGACGAACTGGCGCACGGGTTCGATTACTCCCCCTACGCGAAGTTCTATCCTGCCGGAACGGCATCCGCCGCGCGTTATGCCGAAGTCTATTCGAAAGCGGCATTGCTGGACCTCGTGCGGCAGCATCTGCCGGGCTATCCCGAAGATCGCGTCATTCAGGTCAGCCATCATCAGGCGCACGCGGCGAGCGCGGCGTGCACCAGCGGATGGGATGAATGCCTTACGGTGGTGATCGACGGTATGGGTGAAGCGGAGAGCGCGTCCGCGTTTCTGGCGCGCGGCGGCTCGCTCGACAGGCTGGGATGGATTCCGGTGCATGACTCGATCGGTATTCTGTACTCGCTGATCACGCTCCATCTCGGTTTCGATTTCAATTCGGACGAATACAAAATCATGGGACTCGCCCCGTATGGCGATCCCGCCCGGTACCGGCGGTTCTTCGAGAAAGCCGTGCAGCTGCAGGAAGACGGAACGATCCGCATTCCGATCCTGGCGTTGAATCGAACGCCGGAGGAACGCGAGAACTATCTCGCGACGCGGCGCTATCTCACGTCCGAACTGATGGCGGCGCGCGATCCGGATTCCGATATCACGGACCAGCACCGGGATCTGGCGGCGAGTCTGCAGGAGTGCCTCGACCGCTCCGTTCTTCATCTCTGCGGCTCGTGGGGCAAGCGCAGCGGACAACGCCGCCTCGCAATGGCCGGCGGGGTTGCGCTCAACTGCACGGCGAACGGCCATCTGATGCGTTCCGGCCTCTTCGATGAAATCTACATCCAGCCGGCCGCCGCCGATGACGGTTCCTCTCTCGGCGCCGCTCTCTATCGAGCCATGCTCGCGGGCGAAGTCGGAAACGAGCGATTCCCCGTACCTTATCTGGGGCCGGGATACAACGAAAGTGATACCGAGGCAGCGTTCGATCGCTTCCGCGAATCAATCGAAGTCGAGCGCTTTAGCAGCCTGGAGGAAACCTGCGCGAAAGCCGCGGAACTGATGGCGAGCGGCCACGTGCTCGCCTGGTATCGCGGCCGCATGGAATTCGGCCCCCGCGCGCTCGGCAATCGAAGCATTATCGCGGATCCGGGGCGGCCCGAAATGCGTGACCGGGTCAACGCCATGGTGAAGATGCGCGAAGCGTTCCGCCCCTTTGCCCCGGCAGTTTCCGCGGAACAGGTTCACCAGTGGTTTGACGTGGCGCCGGGAACGCAGCTTCCTTATATGATCGTGACGGTCGACGTTCGCGAACCATATCGCGAACAATTGCCCGCCATTACCCATGTCAATGGTTCAGCGCGGGTTCAGACGGTTTCCGCAGACAGCAATCCCGCATTCCATGCGCTGTTGCGCGCCATGGGAAAAGTCACTGGCCGCGAAATGGTGCTGAATACCAGCTTTAATGTGAAGGGGCAGCCCATCGTGAACACGCCGGATGAGGCGATCGAGACATTCCTTCGAACGGGAATAGATTTCCTGTTTGTGGGCAACTCGATGGTATCGAGGCGCGGAAAGTACACCAACTAAGTGGAACGCCTGTTCCTCTAAGTGCCCGAATCGTGAGGGTAATTTCTCACAGATCCTTCTATCTTCGTGGTGAATCAGCCACTTTACACGTTTGTTTGTTGTGTTACCGCGCCGTCTGCTTTCTGGCATCCGAGTTGCCTTGAAGCCGTCACGGAGGCTTTTCTTACAAATGATCAAACGCTCTTTGCTCCTTGCGGCTCTTGCTGTGTCCCCCATTCTTGCGGCGCCGATGACGATTGTTTTTACTGGCAATGCAACCGGGACTGTCGGCTCCACGGCTTTCAATAATCAGCCGTTCACGATTACGTTTACGACCGACACGGCCAGTGTCACGCAGGGAACAAGCTGCTGTGCGAAGGACTATACAACCCCATCGGGCACCCCCGCCACCGCCGACTTCGGAACCGGGGGCAAGTTCAGCCTCACCGGCGATCAGGCTGTTTTCGACAATCAGGACGAACAAACCCTCGGTATCTGGCACTATAATTCACCGGATTATCTGACGATTGGCAATCCGACATTTGCGACATATACCGAATCGAGCACTCTTGCTGCGATTTCGGGTACGGCCAATTCCTTCCCCCAGGCTGAAGCGATGCCGACATCGAGTGGGAATCTGGTGCTGCAGTCAGTGACGAACGTCAGCGTGGCGATTACGGTGGGCACGGGTGCCGCGAAAACTCCTGTGATCGCGGCCGTGGGAACGGCATGGAGCACGGGCCTCGCCCAGAATACATTTATTGCGATCACCGGCACAAATCTCGCACCCAGCGGAACACCGGACAGCGGTGTGTTGTGGAGCAACGCCGCTTCGTTCGCTCAGGGTCAGCTGCCCGACTCACTGAACGGCGTGACAGTGACCGTGAACGGCAAGAAAGCTTATGTCTACTTCTACTGCGCCGCCAGCACGGCTCCCGGCGCCGTCTGCACGACGACCGATCAGATCAATGCGCTCACGCCGCTCGACAGCACAACCGGACCTGTGCAGATCACGGTCTCGAACGGTTCCGCTACCAGCGTCGCGACGACCACGACGATGACCCCAGTGTCTCCCGCCATGCTTGAGTTCCCGAAGAACCACGTGACCGCCACGCACGCAGACTTCAGCCTGCTCGGCCCGACGGACCTCTATCCTGGTCAGTCGACGCCCGCCTCCGTCGGAGAAACCGTGGTGTTGTGGACGGTCGGCTTCGGTCTGCCGACGGGCGGCCTGAACGCCGGTTCGAGCACGCAAACCGGTTCACTGCCCACATTGCCGACGTGCACGATTAACAATGCATCGGCCACGGTCAGCTTCGCGGGTGTGGTGAGCCCGGGGCTCTATCAGCTCAACGTGGTTGTTCCGAATGGCGCGACCAACGGTGAGAATGCGATCAAGTGCACTTATCAGGGCGCTTCGACGCAGGATGGCCTTACCCTGACGGTGAGCAGATAGAAGGAAGCGAGAAGCCTCCAGCGCTTCACGGTCGATAAAAATCCGCGAGCGGGCAGAAAACGCACCCCGCTCGCGGATTTGCTTTTGATGGTGTCCTGCGGTACCACTCATGAGAAT
>DASZVV010000018.1:0-1823 GCA_035546955.1 Bryobacteraceae bacterium | reverse complement strand
CGTGATCACGCTCGATCGCGAAGGCGACCTTCGCTGCGGCGCCATCTGGAAGGGTTCCGGGAACACGCTCACGGTTGAAGAAGAAATTCTTTATCCGGACTCCATCGCTGAGCTCTACGGACATGTCACGGAGCTGCTCGGTATGCGCTCCCGCTCGGACGAACACCGTGTTCAGTGGCTGTCGATGACCGGTAAGCCCAGCTTCTCGAAACTCTTCAACGAGCTGATCCGCGGCCGCTCCGTCAACCCGGATATCAGTCTCCCGGAGCCGCTCCAGCGCGATGATCGCGCCGATCTCGCCGCCAGCGTACAGCAGGCTCTCGAACAATACGTGATGCGCCTCGCCGAGGGCGCGACGAATGTTTGCCTTGGCGGCGGTGTTGCCTGGAATGCCGTTCTCGTCTCCGCTCTCGAACGGCAATTCAAAGGCGTGTTCGCCCAACTCGCCGCGGGCAATGCCGGGACTGCCCTCGGGGCAGCTCTCCACGCATGGCATGGTGTCGGCGGCCAAACCAAACGGCTCGACGCCGGCAGCTACTATCTCGGTCCCGAATTCACCGTCCAGGAATTCAAGGAAGCACTGGAAAACTGCAAGCTGCGCTTCCGGTTGCTCGAAACGGTGCCCGCGCGAATCCAGGCAGCCGTCTCGCACCTTGAGAACAACCACATCCTCGCGTGGATGCAGGGCCGCATGGAATTCGGCCCACGCGCGCTCGGCAACCGCAGCATCCTCGCTTCGCCGCACGATCCCTACTCCACGGAAAACCTCAACACCTTCATCAAGCACCGCGAAGCCTCGCGCAAGTTCGCGGCCTCGGTGCCGCTGGAGATCGCTTCTCAGTACTTCGAAACCGGACCGAACGCGCGTCATCTGGCGACCGTCGGCCGCGTGCGCCCCGAATACAAGGACCAGTTCCGCGGCGCGATTCTTTCGGGCGATGCCGTTCGTGTCCACACCGTCTCGAAGGACGACAATCCGCTCTATTGGCGGCTGCTGCACGCCTTCGGCGAAAAGACCGGCCTGCCGGTTCTCTACAACACATCGTTCAATCTGTTCGGCGAGCCGCTCGTCTGCACGCCGCGCGACGCGGTTCGCAGCTTTTATTCCTCGGGAATTGACGCCATGGTGGCGGGCAATTTCTTACTCGAAAAATGAGACTGAAGCGCCGCGGCGGAGCAACTCTGGTCGCGGCCGGAATCCTCTTCAGCCGGCTCGCTGGTCTCGTCCGCGAAAGCGTCTTCAGCAGCTATTTCGGCCTTTCACCATACGCGGACGCGTTCCGCGTCGCCTTCCGCATCCCGAACACGCTCCAGAACCTCTTCGGCGAGGGCGTACTTTCGGCTTCGTTTATTCCTGTCTACGCGCGCCTTCTCACGGAGGGCGATGAAGAGGAAGCGGGCAGGGTAGCGGGCGCGGTCTTCTCGATCCTGGCGCTCTTTACCGCAGTACTCGTATTGGTTGGTGTCCTGGCGACTCCGTACGTGATTGACTTTATCGCCACCGGCCTCGATGACAGCCGGCGCCAGATGGCGATCCCGCTCGTTCGCATCTTCTTCCCCGGCGCCGGATTTCTGGTGATGTCGGCATGGTGCCTGGGGATTCTGAACAGCCATCGCCGATTCTTCCTCTCCTACAGCGCGCCCGTGTTGTGGAGCCTGATCATGATCGGCGCCATGCTGATCGCGGGCGCGCGCGTGGGTCTGGAAAACCTCGCCATTATCGTGGCGTGGGCGTCGGTAGCGGGGAGCGCCGCGCAATTCCTGATTCAGCTTCCCTATGTCCTGAAACTCGCCCCGCGGCTGCACATCGCTCTCGCTCATCA
>DASZVV010000017.1:0-11736 GCA_035546955.1 Bryobacteraceae bacterium | reverse complement strand
GAGAAGGCGGGATCACCCGCTCAGGCCGATTTAAACGCCGCGTAGAGGCGTGGGCGGAGGCGCAAGTTGCGGCCTCGGCGGATTGGCGTGCCGGACAGTCCATTCGGCGCCGGCCAGCACGATAAATGACGCGACCATCGTAAACAAAATCACCTCGACCGAGTTTTTGAACACCCCGTATTCGTTCGAGAGTTTGCTGTCGAGCCACGGCCAGACGAACAGCGCGACATACTTCAGGGCTTCGAGCGCGGCTCCCACCATGACCGATACCCGGGCCAGCGGCCGCGCCGGCACCGTGCGGTTGGGCAGCAGCCAGTAGGTCAGAAAAAGCGCGAGCATCGTAAGCGGCACTGCGGCGATTTTGAAGAGCAGGAGCGTCATGAAGGGCGGGACAGTGTGGCCGATCCGTGCCTGTATGAATTCCTGATTGATTGCGGTGAGCATCGCCGAACCAATTACCATTCCGCCGCAAAGCAGGATCAGTCCCAGGCTCATCGACTGGTTCCGCAGATAACTCCGATTGTGGACAACGCCCCACGCCCGGTTCAGAGCCACTTCGAGCGGCTCGAAAACACCGTTTGCGGTCAGCATCAGCAGGATCAGGGAAACGATCTGGAAGCGGCCGTGGCCGGACTTACCCAGATTGGCTGACAGGTTCCGCTGGATGAAATCCCCCAGGCTGCCCGGAAAATAATCCGTCAGAGCTTTGTTGAGAGCTGTCTCCGCGATGCCGCCGGCGCCCTGGAAAATCCGCGCCAGCGAAAACATCACCGTCAGGAACGGATAAAGGCTGAGCATGACGCTGGCTGCGATTGACAGCGCATACACATGTACCTCTGTTTGAGAGAGATAGCGGACCGTCGGGTGCCAGTGTTTTGTTCGCTCGATCAGGGGGTCGAAAACCTGCGCCTCAAGCTTGTCGTTGATGATGTGCAAGTCCGGCCCTTATAACGTGGAGATACGATCCGGGAAACCCCAAAGTTTCCTCTTCTCCTATAGTATTCGCGACTTGGGGTTCAGATCACATATAAAAACAATTTATAATTACCCATACTTGCATTTCCAAAACTTCTGAACTACACTGAAATTTCTGGCAATGCCGTCCAGCGTCACAGCCCGCCTCATTACCTCGACCATTCCTGTGGTAGTAAGCATTATTGTGGTCGTAGTATCCGGCCCCGTCTGAGGCTATCGGCTAAGTCAAAAACTTCCGAGGCCATCAGCGGGGTGCAAAAGCCCAGCGGATGGCCTTTCTTATTTTCAGGACTCGTAATCAGGAATCAAGATATGCAAACTCCGAACGCAGCGCAGAGTAATGGGGGGCCGTCGGCCGACCCCGGCAAATTGATGACGGGCGCAGAAATGCTCCTCGAATGCCTTGGCCGCGAGGGCGTCGACGTATTCTTCGGCTACCCTGGCGGCGTGACGCTGCCGTTCTACGATGCGGTCTATGACTCGCATATCAAGCACATCCTGGTGCGCCATGAGGAGAACGCGGCATTCGCAGCCGCGGGTTATGCGCGCGCGACCGGCCGTACCGGCGTTTGCTGCGCCACCTCCGGCCCCGGCGCCACTAACCTGGTGACCGGTCTGGTGGATGCATTGATGGATTCGATTCCGCTCGTGGCCATCACGGGTCAGGTGCACTCCAAGCTGATCGGCAGCGACGCGTTCCAGGAAGCCGACACATTCGGCATCACGCGTCCCGCGACGAAGCACAATTTCATGGTCCGGACGGTGGCCGAACTGCCGCGGATCGTGCACGAAGCGTTTTATCTCGCGTCGAGCGGGCGCCCGGGCCCCGTGCTGGTCGACATCCCGAAGGACGTTTTCCAGGCGCGCGGTCATTACGTGCCCGTGGATTCCATTCACCTGCCCGGCTATAAGGTGTTCACCGAAGGCCACGCGGGCCAGATCCGCCGCGCTGCCCAGTTGATCTGGGAATCGGAGCGCCCAATGGTTTATGCGGGCGGTGGAATCCTTGCCGGAGCCGCTTCTCCGGAACTGAAGGAACTGGTCGAAACGGTGGACGCGCCGACCGTCTGCACGCTGATGGGTCTTGGCGGGCTTTCTTCCAGCCACCGCAATTTCATCAGCATGCCCGGCATGCACGGCAGCTACGCGGCCAACATGGCGATGACGGAATGCGATCTGCTGATCGCGCTCGGCACGCGCTTCGACGACCGCGTGACCGGCCAGCTGAACGCTTTCGCCCGGCACGCTCGCGTGATCCATGTCGATATCGACCCGGCGGAAGTGGGTAAGAACCGGACTCCGGATATTCCCATCGTGGGCGATGTGAAGCGCGTGCTGCAGAAGATGAACAAGTCTCTGCAGGAGCTTGCCTCCGAAATGCGCGGCATGCATTCCGATGCGCGCGCGGCCTGGTGGGACAAGATCCGCGGCTGGATGGAAGAACATCCTTACGATCGCCGCCATGACGACACAGTCATCCGCCCGCAGCACCTGATCGATGAAATCGACCGCCTCTCCGGCGGCCAGGCTGTCGTGACTTCGGACGTGGGTCAGCATCAGATGTGGGCCGCGCAGCTCATCCGTTTCAACGAGCCGCGTCTCTGGGTCAACTCAGGCGGCCTCGGCTCCATGGGCTTCGGAGTTCCTTCGGCAATCGGTGCCCAGATGGCACGCCCCGATAAGCTCGTCATCGCGCTTTGCGGCGATGGCGGCTTCCAGATGTCGCTGCCCGAACTTTCCACCATCGCCACCCACAGCCTGCCGATCAAAATCGTTGTGATGAACAACGGCTGCCTCGGCATGGTGCGCCAGTGGCAGACGCTGTTCTATAACAACCGGCTGAGTTCGGTGGCGCTCGAATGCTTTCCGGAAGCGGAGAAACTGGCTGCCGCATATGGATTCCCCGGCCGTACGGTCGATAAGCCGTGGGAACTCGCCGAAGCACTCGAAACGGCGTTCAGGACACCCGGTCCGTATCTCCTCAATGTGACGGTCTCTCCGATGGAGAACGTCTACCCGATGGTTCCCGCCGGAGGCGCGATCCACGAGATGGTTCTCGGACCGCCGCAGCCGGTGGCGGTGGATTAAGCGGGAAAACGGCCGACGAACAGAGAGACATCCATGCTGCAAACCATTTCCATTCTTCTCGAGAACAAGCCGGGCGCCCTGTTGCGCGTGACCGGCGTTCTCTCCGCCCGCGGATACAACATCGAGGGCCTGACTGTCGCGAAAACGATGGACCCGGAGCTTTCGCGCATGACCATCACGGTCGACGTGGAAGAGCGGCTGCGCGCACAGGTGATCAAGCAGATGAACAAGCTGGTCAACGTGTTGCAGGCAACCGACATGACGGAATCGCCTTCGCTGATCCGCGAGATGGTTCTGCTGCGCGTTCGGTGCACGCAGGAAAATCGCACGGCGGTATTGAAAGAGGCAGAGATCTTCCAGGCGCGCGTGGTCGATTCATCGCTCGAAGGCTTTGCGATCGAAGCCACCGGTGTGGCCGAAAAGCTCGACGAATTTGTCGACGTCATGCGAAGCTACGGCGAGATCGATGTCTCAAGATCAGGCGCGGTCGCGATGTCGCTCGAATCGAAAAAGCTGCGGCTGCAGCCCCCGGTGCCGGCGGGCGCGGGCGCTCCGGCAGCTTAAAAACACATTCCGGAACCAAAACTCATTAAGGACAAGTTCTCACCATGGTGAAACGTTATAACGAAAAAGACGGAAATATTGATGCGCTGAAGGGTAAGAAGATCGCCATCATCGGCTATGGCAGCCAGGGGCATGCCCACGCGCTGAACCTGCGCGATTCGGGGCTCGATGTTGTGGTCGGCCTGCCGGAATCGAGCAAGAGCCGGTCGAAGGCGACCGCCGCGGGTCTCACTGTTCTGACGCCCGCCGAAGCCGCGAAGGCCGCGGACTTCATCATGATCCTGGTTCCGGATCATCTGCAGGCCGATATCTATGAAAAGGACATCGCGCCCAACCTGAAAGCCGGCAAAACGCTGATGTTCGCGCACGGCTTCGCCATTCACTTCAAGTCCATTCAGCCGCCGGCCGATATCGATGTTTCGATGGTCGCCCCGAAAGCTCCGGGACATCGCGTGCGCGAAGTGTTCACCGAAGGTTCGGGCGTTCCCGCGCTGGTCGCGGTGAGCCAGGATGCCACCGGCAAGGCGCTCCAGAATGCGCTGGCTTATGCGACCGGCATCGGCTCCATGCGCGCCGGCGTGCTTGAAACCTCCTTCCGCGAAGAGACGGAAAGCGATCTGTTCGGCGAGCAGGCCGTGCTGTGCGGCGGCACCGCGGAACTGATCCGCGCCGGTTTCCAGACGCTTGTGGATGCGGGTTATGCTCCGGAAATCGCTTATTTCGAATGCCTGCACGAGCTCAAGCTGATCGTCGACCTCATCTACGAAGGCGGTCTGAATTACATGCGCTACTCGATCTCGGATACGGCCGAGTACGGCGACTACACGCGCGGACCGCGCATTGTGAATGACCAGACGCGCGCTGAAATGAAGAAAATCCTTTCTGAAATCCAGTCGGGCGAATTCGCGAAGCAGTGGATCGCGGAAAACAAGACCGGCGGCCGGAAGAAGTTCCTCGCGATGCGCGAATCGCAGACGAACCAGCAGATCGAAACCGTGGGTGCGGAGCTTCGGCGGATGATGCCTTTCCTCAAGCGGAATAAGGAAGCGGGAGTACCTCAGTCGTAAGGGCGGTTTTGCGGGCCGTGGATGCTTCGGTGTTCATGGCCCGCCCGTAATAAACACCATGCGCATTCAGACATTCGATACCACTCTTCGGGACGGCACGCAGGGCGAAGCTGTCTCTTTCTCCGTGGACGATAAGATCCTTATTGCACGGAAACTGGACGAGCTGGGTATTGATTATATTGAGGGCGGATGGCCAGGCTCGAACCCGCGCGATCGCGAATTTTTCGCGCGCGCGAAAAGCCTGAAACTCAGTCATGCAAAGCTGACGGCATTCGGCTCCACGCGATTCGCGAAGAATCCCGTTGAGGAAGATCGCAACGTACGCGAACTGCTGGAAGCCGAAACGCCGGTGATTTCGATCTTCGGCAAGAGCTGGGATTTCCACGTCCATCGCGCGCTCGGTATCAGCGAAGAAGAGAATCTCGCGCTGATTTCCGAAACGGTGGAATATCTGAAGAAGCACGGGCGCGAAGTCGTCTACGACGCCGAGCACTTCTTCGATGGCTACATCAACAATCGCGATTTCGCGCTTCGCACACTGGAAGCGGCGCACAAAGCCGGCGCGGACGTGCTTTGCCTCTGCGATACGAACGGCGGCACGCCGACTTCGAAGCTCGGTGCGATCGTGGCGGACGTGCGGTCGAAATTCAGCGGCGTCATCGGCATTCATCCCCACAACGATTCCGACGTGGCAGTTGCCAACGCGCTGGCGGCGGTGGAAAACGGCGCCACTCACGTGCAGGGCTGCCTGAACGGATACGGCGAGCGCTGCGGCAATATGAATCTTGCAAGCGTGATTGCCAATCTCGAGCTGAAGGCTGGACATGAGACAATCGGCCGCGAAAAGCTCCAGCTTCTGACCCCTGCCGCGCGCTACATCGCGGAGCTTGCAAATCTGCCATTGCCGCGCGGCGCCGCGTTTGTGGGGCAAAGTGCGTTTGCTCATAAGGGTGGCATTCACGTCAGCGCCGTATTGAAAGATTCATCGACTTATGAACACATTCGGCCCGAATTAGTGGGGAATCGGCAGCGGGTGCTGGTGAGCGATCTTTCCGGCCGCAGTAACATCGTTTACAAGCTGACGCAGTATGACCCGCAGAACAAGCTCGATAACGCCTCGCGCACGAAGCTGCTCGAGCGCATCAAGGACGCGGAATTCGCGGGCTACGATCTGGAAGCGGCGGATGGCAATTTCGAGCTGTTCGTATTGGAAGCCCTTTATCCGGGAAAAACGTTTTTCGATGTGCTCGGCTATGAAGTGACGATTCGCGCAGCGGCTTCGGGCACCACGCATACCGCCAGCGTGAAAGTGAAAGCCGGCGGCAGCGAGCATTCCGAAACCGCGGCCGGAAACGGCCCGGTGAATGCGCTCGATGTCAGTCTTCGTAAGTGCATTTCCGCGCTTTATCCCCAGATCGGCGACGTCCGTCTGACCGACTACAAAGTGCGCGTCCTCGATTCCGGCAAAGGAACAGCGGCGAAAGTGCGTGTGCTCGTGGAATGGTCGGACGGGACGCGAAGCTGGTCGACCGTCGGCGTTTCCGAAGACGTAATTGAGGCCAGCTGGGATGCGCTCGTCAGTGCGCTGCGCCTGGAACTGATGCGCATGGCGGCAAGCCAGAGCCAGGCAGCTTAACGATTGGCTGGCGATTCCGGCGCGGCGCAGTCGAAATTCTCCGCTGAATCGGTGCTGCCCGAGCCCTTCCACTTCGCTTCTTTCGGATAAGCGCACAGCGGGCGCGTGCGTGTCACCACGCCGTTCGTCACTTTCGACGCTAACACCGAATCGGGGATGATGCCCTTCGTTTTCCAGTTATCGAGCGCCTGCAGCATGTCAAAAGTCGTGGCGCCCGGGCCGCCGCTGCAGTGTTGCATTCCCGGCACCATGAACAGGCGGTAGAAATCCGGAGTTCCCGGCCCCATCGTTTTCTCGACGCTTTCGTAGTAGTTGATGCTGTTGAGCGGCGTGATATCCGGATCGCTCCAGCCGTGATACTGGATCATCTTTCCGCCGCGCGCGCGAAAGGCGCGGAGATCCGGATTGATCGCGTTGAACAGCGCGCCGAACTCGCTGTCGAGATAGGCGATGTCGCTGTCGAAGCCGTTGGAAGGCTCAAAGCGGAATGTACGGTAATCCCAGTTCGGGTTGTCGAAGACGAAGAATTTGAAGAACGGAATCCCGAGATTCAGATGGCCGCCGCGGCCCGGTCCTGTTCCGGTGATCCAGTTTGCCCAGCCTCCGGGGCCTGCTTCGCCGCCCGGCATCAGCCCCGGCCAGATCTGCCGCCCGTCTTCCGTTTTCAGACCGGCCCACAACTTCTCAACCGCCGAAACCTGCGGAGCGGTCAGGCACGCGGACGTATCCGGGCCGGCGCAGAGAAGCTTCTTCGGATCGAAGTGGCAACGCCGCGGATCGCTGAGGACGCCGTCCTTTACGCCGTCAAGCATGTCGCAGGCGTTGTTCACTGCATCGGCGAGGATCGGCACCTTGGTCGCCGGGATGTAGGCATCGCCCTCGGTCGCGATTCCTGCCCAGAGGTGGCCGCCGACGTAATGGTGGGTCCAGTAATTCGCCGGATCGCCCGCTACGATGCCGTCGTAATCTTCCGGATGCCGCTGCGCCTCGATCAACGCTTCGTGGCCGCCCTGCGAACACCCATTGAAATACGAATGGTCCGGCTTCCCGCCATAAAATGCCGCGACGATGATCTTCGAAGCTTCCGCCAGCAGATGCGTGCCGAGATCCGCGAAATTCACGATGCGGTCATAGTGGCCGAGCGCCCATGTACCGTCGCCGGAGCCCGCATTCACATGGCCCGTGTCCGTGCTGCTTGTCGCGTAGCCCGCCTCGAGCGGCTTCACCATCGCCGAATAAGAGATAGTACCCGCAAGACCGCCGTTGCCGACGCTCACGAGCTTGTTATTCCAGCGTGCCGGCATCCAGACTTCGAATCGCAGTTCCGTACCGACGATTCCCGCGACGCGGCAGAACGCCGGTAATGTCACGGGGGCGGCGTTGGGTTTTGCGCCCGGCATCGCGAATGGGCCGCCCGGATGTTCGACGGCCGAGATAATCGTGATGGCAGGGAAGTGCTCGGCCGCGAGTTTCTCGCAGGCCGATTGAGCATAGGATGGCGCGGCGGCGAATGAGATCGCGATAAGGGCGAGAATGGCAGGCTTCGGCATTTGGTCCAGGATCGATTATCGCCGATTCCGGACTCGTTATTGAATGTTCAGGGTCACCGTGTTTGACGCGCGCCCGTTGGAAGTCACAATAACGGGAACTGCCGGTCCCGAGAGTCCCGCCGGAACCAGGCAGTTGATCTGATCGAGCGCCGGAAATCCTGTAACGAGCCCGGCGTAAGTGACGTTGCACGGTTGCCCGCCGATCGTCACGGTGGGCTGGATTTGCGCGTAATCGAGGCCATTTTCAGGCGTCGTCAGGCCGAGGCCTGTCAGGTAAAGGGAGACATAGTCCACTCCCGCATGGAGCGGCGCGGCGGCACTCACAACCGTTCCCGTGAGCCCATTGAGTGCGGCTGCCGTATCGCCGCCGAGCGTGAAGACAGACGGGACGACATCCTGAACAATCACGTTTGTCGTGAACGATCCGCTGGCGGTAACGATCTTCAATTTGGTAAGTCCGGAAGGCACATCGGGCCAGATGACATTCAGTTGTCCGGAGCTGATGTACTGAATCGCCGCGGGGGTATCGTTCACGGTGACCTGCACGTCTCCCAACGCAACCGGATAATTCGGGGCGACGGCAACCAGGGTGCTGCCGGCGAGGTTCGTCCCGTAGATTGCGACGAAGGATCCGGGCGCCACGTTGTAAGGAAAGATCGGGCCAGCCGCCGGAACTACGCCGCGAACCACCGGCCCCGGCTTCAGAATGACGGGTATCTCTGTGCCCGCCGGCAGGGTCTGCGTTGTATCGATCGGCGATCCGGAAGTCTGCACTTCAATCGGCCGAGGACCGCTTGCGGGGAATACCTCGGCATACAGCACCTGACTGGTGGATGACTTACCGAGCGCCGCCACCGGTCCGGTGGGGGGAGTGATGGTGCCGCCGGAAACCTGCACCGGTGTACCCGCCGGATCTTCGACCTGAATGTTGATGCCTCCCAGCGTCTCCGCCAGGGCGTTGTCTTCGAGCGCCTGTCCCAGAGATTGCCACTGGCTGGTGCCGGTCAGGAAAGAAAGAATGATCTGCCCGACGACGTTGCTGTCGTCCTGGATGTTCGCAATCGGCTGCGCGCTGCCGGAGCAGAGGCCGAAGGTGGTCAGCAGGCTCAGGGAGGCGTGGCAGGTTGGAACGAGCCGGGTGCGTCCTGCGTGCAGAAAGGCAAGCGAGGCGCTGTCGATGGTGACGACTCCATCATCCAGACCGCCGCCGAGCGATATCGTCCCGGACTCGATGCCGGTGCCGCCGGTACCGGCGACCGAGAGCGCATCCACACCGCGAAGGTCGTCGAGGCCTTCGTACCAGGTGTTGAGATCGAAGAGAAACTGGCTGCCGAGGGCCATCTCCTGCGTCTGGGCGTCGGAGCCGAGCTCGGCGGCGAGGGCCGTGCCGAAATGCGGCGTGGCCAGAAAGATGACCTTGCGTATGCCTGTATTTGCGGGGGGCGAGAAACTGGCGGGCGTGGCATCGGCTTTGCCGGCGAGATAGCTCCGGACGATCAGGCCTCCCATGCTGTGGGCGACAACGTCGACTTGCGTGACGGCGCTGCCATCGGTGTATTGGAGGGAGCCGAGGAACGAGCCGAACGCCGAGCCAAGGGCTTCGATCGTGGGCCTGCCGGGAAGTGAGCTCGCCACAGTGCAGTTATCGAAGAAGACGCTGGCAATCTGAGCCTCCTGCAGAACCTTGTCGGCATTGCCGAAGGTGCCGGAGAAGCCGCCGGAAGGGCAGGAGAGCTGATAGCCGTTCAGAAAGACAACTGGTGGATTCGGCCCTTTCGGTATCGCCGTACCGGACGGAATGAGCTGAGCGCCCAGCAACGCGGGCACGGCCAGAAGGAGACAAAGCCGCATAAGCTTCACGGTATCAGGGATTCACCGCGTGATCGAAATAAGTTAGTATTACGGGCGTGCGGAAACTCGCTTTTCTCTTCGCCTGTGCGTTCGTTACTTTGCCGGCACAGACGGAACTACGGCATATTACCGGGACTGTGGTGGATTCGGGCGGCAAACCAATCGAGAAAGCGATCGTTTTTTCGAGGAATTACAGGACTGCGGAAACCGGTCCCGATGGCAGGTTCGAAACCGACACTCCTGATTCGGCCGTTGTGATCCGCAAGGCGGGCTTTCAGAGCGAACGAATTCTGACACAGAGCGCTTCAGCCATGCGAGTCACGCTGAGGCCTGCGGATCGGCCGAACTTGCCCGCATGTTCCCCGGACAGCGGGTCCGTGGGGCTTGAGGACACCGTGGCTGATTTCCGGTTTCCGCGTATCACAGGCGTCAAGTACAGCGATCAGGGTCATGACGCGGACTACACCAGCAGGAGTTACTACGTTGGCGACCGCCGCACAGCCAGGGGAATCATGCACGGGAGCGGAGGAATGTGGAGTTTGGGGATTCCGTTCGATCAGGACGTCCTCGATTCCACCGAATATCGTGAGACTGTGTATCCGTTTCGCGGACTGGGCGGACCGATGATGATTATCGACGCTCGTGGCCGATTGCCCGATGGCACCCGCTGGCGCTTCCTGGGAAAATTTGCGGAAACGGCATCATATCGCAATGTCAATGATGAAACCGCGCAAATGCCCGATCGCGTCCTGGATGGGGTTTGTTTGAAGTGAGGGAAGATGGTGCGCCCGGAAAGATTCGAACTTCCGACCTTCTGGTTCGTAGCCAGACGCTCTATCCAACTGAGCTACGGGCGCAAAACATCAGTATAGCTTAGATACCTGGGCGCTTGTCTGTTCTATCGTTGCGGGGCCGCATCCCGCCCGCGGATGCTCGACGCCAGCTTCCAGCGCAGGTTGTTCAGCATGATCGAAAACGGGCTCTGCCGGCTCACGTCCGGTACCACGTCCACAATCAACATGCCCGCAATGTGATCTCCGTTGAGCTTCGGATTGCAGTGCCGGATCTCACCGAAGATCATCAGCGACTCGGTCTCAACGCAGACACGCGCGCCCGGGTTCAAGGGAAACGCCAGCCGCAGTCCCATTCCGAAGGCGGAGGTGTCCACAATCGTGCACGTGCGCAGCTTCGCGCGTCCGTTCTCCACTACACCAATCGCCGCTTCCTGACCGCTCGGAATGCGCTCGTCCAGCCGCCGCTTGCGCGAGGAGAGCGCAATCGACAGCATCCATTCGTGCTCGGCCGGATGGCACTCCGCCACCACGCCCGATAGTTTCACCTGATTCAGGCTCACCATCACGCCTGACGTTTCCGGAATCTGCCGCTCCGCTCGAATCAACAGCGTTCCCGCCTCCACTCCAACGAGCTCGCAGGGGAAATCCGGCACATCGGCTCCGGAAATATGCACCGGCACGCGCCTGGCCGGTGATTTGGCGAGATCCTGCTTCGCCTGCGTTACTGCCGGTATCCCGGTGGTTCCTGTCGATTGCATATCTGAAAAACTTATCGATCAGGAAATTTCGAAATTTGAAGATATTTTTGCGTTTGCGGCTCTATGGGAAGGGCCAGACCCGCTCAATCGTCTTGCTGAGGATCCAACGACGATCGTCGTCATTCAGGAATTTCATATCGTCCCGGACGACTGTCAGAGCCTGGTCGTAGGTAGCGTGGCTGTTTTCGATGATTGGCCAGTCGGTCGCCCACATCAGCCGTTGGGGGCCGAAAGCGGCGTGCAGGCGCTTGACGTGTTCCTGCGCGTCCAGCCAAGGATAGGGCTGCTTCGAAAGCGACCACGTGTGCGATATCTTCACGAAAACATTGGGGTATCGCTTGAGCGCGATGAGCTTTTCGAGCTCCTGAGGCTGATCGACCGGGCAATCCGCCATATGATCAATGACAACTGTAAGATCCGGCAGTTTTTCGAGCTGCGCCGCCACGCCGGGCA
>DASZVV010000016.1:0-5232 GCA_035546955.1 Bryobacteraceae bacterium | reverse complement strand
TCACCCATCCCCATCATCACGATATTGAACCGGCGGTTCGTTACCAGCAGGCCGTTATCGCGTGCGACATAGAGAACCTGCCCAACAATTTCCCCGGCCGTCAGCGAGCGCTCCAGCCCCATCAGGGCCGTCATACAGAATTTGCAATCGACCGGACAGCCTACCTGGCTGGAGATGCAGACGGTATCCCGATCCTCTTCGGGCATGAGCACGGTTTCCACCGTCCGGCCGTCCTGGAGGCGCAGCAGATACCGCCGCGTGCCATCGGTGGAGTTGTAGACCCGGTCGGCCACAGGAAGGCCTAATTCGGCCTGCGAGGCCAGTTCCTGACGCAAGGCAGCGGGCAAAGTCGAGATCTGGACCAGCTCAGAAACCTTCTGGTTGTAGATGGCGCGATAGACCTGAGCGGCCCGGAAGGCGGGCTGATCCGGGGGCAGAACCTGTCGCAGCTCGCTAAGTTCCATCCCTACAAGAGCTTGCGGCATTTACTTTCAGATTAGCACGCGCCCTCCGCATGTGGTACAAACGAATCAGGTCCTTTGGCGTTGTCCTTCACCCCCATAGTCGAGCCGCCTCCCATCCCCTCGCCCGTGCCGTCGAGCCTGGATCGGGATATCCGCACCACCTCGCTTTCGAACGGCATCAAGGTCATTACGGAGACCATGCCCCACGTCCGGTCCGTGTCGGTGGGTGTCTGGGTGGGCTCCGGTTCGCGCCGCGAGGCGGCGGAGCAGAACGGCGTTTCGCATTTCATCGAGCACATGCTGTTCAAGGGAACGCAGACGCGCACGGCCGAAGATATCGCGCGCTCGGTGGATTCCATCGGCGGCAATCTCGATGCCTTCACTGCGAAGGAAATGACCTGCTTCAATACCAAGGTGCTCGATGAGCACCTGCCGATCGCCATGGATGTTCTCAGCGATCTCGTGCTCAATCCCCGCTTCGACGAAGAAGATATCGGCAAGGAGAAGAGCGTCGTCCTCGAAGAGATCAAGATGGACGCCGACAGCCCCGACTATCTGGTGCACGAGATTTTCTCGGCGCACTTCTGGAAGGGACACTCACTGGGGCGTCCGATTCTCGGTACCCGCGATACGGTCAAGGCCCTCTCGCGCGATACGATCCGGGATTACTACCGTTCGGTCTACACGCCGGAAAATCTCCTGATCACGGCTGCGGGGAACCTTTCGCATGAACGGCTGGTGGCTCTCGCCGCCGCACATTTCGAAAAACTGAAGCCCGCCGGACCCGTGCCGCAGGAGCCGGTTCCCGCGACGCACGCAGGCGTCGTTCTGCGGACCAAAAAAGAACTGGAGCAGGTTCACCTCTGCTTCGGCGTTCCTTCCTATCCGATCCCGCACGAAGATCGCTTCCATTGCTACGTGCTGAATACAGTGCTGGGCGGGGGGATGAGCTCACGGCTGTTCCAGAATATCCGCGAGCGCCAGGGACTCGCGTATTCCGTCTATTCCGATATCAGTCCTTACACCGATACCGGGTGTCTGATGGTGTGCGCGGGCACGTCGATCGAATCCGTCCGTAAACTGGTGGACTCGGTTCTGCATGAATTTTCCGAACTCCGGCAGAATCCCGTGCCGGCGGAAGAGCTCCGCCGCGCCAAAGATCATCTCAAGGGGTCGCTGATGCTCAGCCTCGAATCGACCTCCAGCCGCATGTCCAATCTGGCGCGCCAGGAAATGCATTTCAAGCGGTTCTTCTCTCTCGATGAACTGGTGGAGAGCATTGAAAAAGTGACCGCGCAGGATGTCCAGGCCGTCGCGCAGAAGTTCTTCGAGCCGAAACAGATTGCCCTCACGGTTCTGGGCAATCTGAACGGCTTGAAAATCGATCGCGAAGATCTGGTCTGCTAAAAGCCCGTCTTATTTCGTCGTAGTCTTGTTGGCGACCTTCTGGGAAGCGTCGTGCGTGCCTTCCTTGACCTTGTGGCCGGCTTTCTTCGCGCCTTTACCGATGCTCTTGCCGGCGTCCTTCGCCGCAGTCCCGGCGTCTTTGCCTGCGTCTTTCGTCGCGCTGCCGGCGTCCTTCATATCCTGTTTCGGGGTGTTCTGGGCGTAGGCCCCTGCGCTGAGCCCGATGCCGATCACCGTGGCTGCAAGTACTCGTAAAATCTTCATCTGCGTAACCTCCGCGGGGGTTATTGCAAAAGGCTCGCCACTCGATGGGAAACGTTGTCCAGAACGGTGTAGAGCGCGGATTTGGCCGCCGAAGCGTGGGTTTTCTCGCCGGAGAGTATGGACTCGGCCGGCTGTTCGTAAGGTCCGCCACTAATTTCGTTCCCGCACTGTGAAATCAATGCGGCCAGGCCATCTTGTGTCGCTTCGAGATGGAATTGCAATCCCACGGCGGAAGGATGTTCGAAGGCCTGAACGGCGCAGCCTTCGCTCTTCGCCAGATGGATGCAGCCGGGCGGGAGGTTGTAGGTCTCGCCATGCCAATGCAGCACATCGAGCGTGGCGGGAAGGCCGGAAAGACAGTATGAACCCGATTGAGCGTGCACCTCAATGGGGAACCAGCCAATCTCTTTGACCCGGTTTCGATAGACCTGAGTTCCGAGTACTTCCGCCAGAAGCTGCGAGCCGAGACAAACTCCCAGAACGAATTTCTTCCGCTTCAGGCACTCCGCGACCAGCGCTTTTTCCGGACGGAGCCAGGGGAACTCCGCTTCATCATGGACGCTCATCGGTCCGCCCATCACGACAAGCAGGTCAAAGCTGTCGATATGCGGCAAGCTTTCGCCTTCGCAGAGCCGGACGATCCGCAATGGGTGTCCACGCTCGGCGGCCCACATTTCAATATTCCCCGGCCCTTCGAACGGGACATGCTGCAGGCAGGCGATTCGCATCTTCCCTTGAGGATACCCGCGCAGCCTTCTCGGAATAGTTAAGTTTGTGCTTGACAATTACACGCACGTCGATTTATAGTTAAGTTGTAACTTAACTATGGAGGCTGCCATGAAAGACCAATCGATCACCCACCACACGTTCACGCTGGAGCGCTACTATCCCGCGCCGCCGGAGAAAGTCTTCGCCGCGTTTTCGGACCCGGCCAAAAAACAGCGCTGGTTCGGAGAAGCCCGCAGCCACGATCTGGAGAGTTTCGACCTCGACTTCCGTGAAGGCGGGAAGGAGAGCGTCCGATACCGTTTCCGGGAAGGCTCTCCGTTGCCCGGTATCGTCCTGACCAATGACGGTGTGTATCAGAACATCGTGCCGGATAGCCGCATCATGATGGCATCCGTCATGAACCTGGGCGGACGCTGCATCTCGACCTCGCTCGCAACCTTCGAATTTCTGGAGGCGGCGGACGGCGGCACCGATCTGCTTTTCACTCACCATGGCGCGTTTCTTGAAGGCTCCGGCGGCCCGGAAATGCGCGAAATGGGATGGAAGGCGCTGTTCGAAAAACTGACGGAAGAGATCGCGCGCTCGTGAGCCGGAAAAAACCAGACCCGGACGTTGTCTTTCAGGCGCTCGGAGACGCAACTCGCCGGCGCATGCTCGAAAGAATCAGCCGCGGACCGATCTCGGTTTCGCAGCTCGCCGAGCCCTTCGACATGACGCTCGCCGCGGTGCTGCAGCATCTCCAGGTGCTCGAAGACAGCGGTCTGATCGCCACCCAAAAAATCGGGCGCGTCCGGACATGCAGCATCGAACGCGCCGGATTTGCCGTGGCGGAATCATGGATCGCCGATCGCCGATCGATCTGGGATAAGCGCTTCGACGCCCTTGGTGACTTACTCAGCCAACCTTGAACGGCGGTTTGAGGAACTGGTTCGCGTCCTTGTTGTTGGAGAACTCGCCCTTTTCGGCATCCCACTCCAGCTTGCCTTCCATCCGCTGCGCGATGACACCGAGCAGCATCCAGGAGACGAACGGCACGGCAACGTTGAAGTTGGAGCTGGCCGGATCGCCGCCCTTCGCGGCGCGGATCCAATCCTGATAATGGCCGGGCGAGCGTGTCAGCAGCTCAGGCGGGAACTTGTAGTCCTTCATCTTCTCGGCGGCGGGGATGAGACGGGTGTCCTCGCCATACGTCCCGGTTGTCATCATGCCCTTATCGCCGATGAAGAGGCTGCCGTTCGGATCGGCCGGCTTGATGCCCGGCTGTGAGACGGCCATAAAGTGGTCGTAGTTGAACACGGAGCCCACAAAGCCCGTGCGCGGCGGGGGCGGGGGAGGCGGTGTGCCAGGAGCACGCGGTGTGCGGGGCAGGGAGGGCAGATCGCCCAGCAACTCACCCGCGGGAACGCCATCGATCTTCGGCGTCTCCTTCATACCGTCATGCCAGAAGACTTTCACGGGCGGCATGTTGCCGCGCGCCGGGAAGTCGTAACGGAGAATCGACTTCTTCGGATACATGAAGGGACTCGTCCCTTCCTTATAAATGCATTCCACGCTGGTGGGCGAGCCGAGGCGCAGCGCCAGGTTGGGCGCGCCGAGGATGTGGCAGGCCATATCGCCGATGGCGCCGCAGCCGAAATCGAAAAAGCCGCGCCAGTTGAACGGCTGATAGAAGTTGCCGTATTTGTTCGGATAACCCGGGCCGCCGGTTGTATAAGGACGTTTGGCGAGCGGCCCCTGCCAGAGCGCCCAGTCGAGCGTTGCGGGCGGATCGTTCGGCGCGGGAATTTCAGTCAGTCCCTGCGGCCACCACGGGCGGTCTGTCCAGGCGTGAACTTCGGTCACGTTGCCGAGTTCGCCGGCCCAGACGATTTCAGCGGCCTGGCGGGTTCCTTCGTTCGAATAGCCCTGATTGCCCATCTGGGTCGCGACCTTGTATTTCTGGGCCGCGGCCAGCATCGCCTTCGCTTCTTCAATCGTGTGGACGAGCGGCTTCTGCGTGTAAACGTGCTTGCCGCGTTCCATGCAGGCGATGGCCGCGGTGGCGTGCATGAAATCCGGTATGGTGACGATGCAGGCGTCGATGTCTTTATCCTTCGCATCGAGCATCTTGCGGAAATCTTTGAACTTGGGGACATCCGGATACTGCTTGTACTTGTTGGCGGCCCGCTCGTCATCGACGTCGCAGAGCGCCACGATGTTTTCCCCCTTACAGCCGTCGATATCGCTGGAGGCCTTGCCTCCCGCGCCGATGGACGCGATGTTCAGCTTTTCATTCGGCGATTTATATCCGGCGAAGCTGAGGGAGGGAACGGCTCCGAAGCCGCCTGCGGGAATCGCGCCGGCGAGGAGAGAACCATAGAAAAAATAA
>DASZVV010000015.1:0-9348 GCA_035546955.1 Bryobacteraceae bacterium | reverse complement strand
GGAAGTAACCGGCAGTTTTACGGAATCGCAGTACTAGCTTCGTAGTAGTGGCTTCACGGCTCTGGGCATCCCCGAGCCGGGCAATTCTGTGGCCGGGGCTTAACTCTATGAGAGACACCGCAAGTGAGGCGAGCGGCTGTGGCGCTGCATACACACCTGGATGTGAATCCGTTCCGAAGCAACCGTTATTCGAGTTTTCGGTTGCGCCGCTCGGTCAGAATCGTGTCATGCCAAACGCCCTGGCCTCTGGCGGCGCATCGCGCGCCATCGGACGGGAATGTGGCAATCGAGCCGCATTCCACTGTTCCCACTGGGGCGGGGAAACTTCGAAGCTGCCGGTGCCGGTCGCGAGCCCCTCTTCGTAGACCGCACGAACGGCCGGCCAGTCTTCCGCTGTCCAATGGTTGAATTCGCATTACTTCGCCGCGACTTCGACCGGTGTGACGTGTACTTCCACTTCGACCGTCTGGCCGCCGCCGCCCGTCGCGACGCCCTTCACGGGCGTGACGTCCCCGTAATCGCGCCCCCAACCGACCGTGACGTGTCCATCATTTGGCATAACGTTATTGGTAGGGTCGAAATCCACCCAGCCGGCGCCGGGAATCCAGACGGACACCCAGGCGTGCGAGGCCTCCGCGCCCTGCACATTCGCTCCGCTGCGCAGATAGCCGCTCACATAACGCGCCGCAAGACCTACGCTGCGAAGTGCGCCAATCATCACGTGCGCGAAATCCTGGCAAACGCCGTGGCGCTTATCCATGACCTCCTGCAGCGGAATCTCGATCGACGTGGACGCAGGCTTGTACAGAAAGTCTTTGTTGACACACGCATTCAGTTCCCGAACGGCTTCGCCGATCAATTTCGAGCCCGCAAAAATCCGCCGCGCATACAACGCGACGCTCCGCACCGCTGGTACGTACGGGGATTCGAAGATGAATTCCGAAGCCGCCAGAGTATCCGGATCGGCCGCCGATGCCAGACGGTCCCGTACTGTCTCCCAGGAAATCGCGGGCAGTTCTTCAAGTGACGCGAGACCGGTCTCCACAATGCTGGATGCGGTGACGGTAAAACGGTCGTGCGTCCCGAACACCGCAATCGTCGTAACTTCGTTGCCGAAATAGTCGATCCGCGCCTCGCATTTCGCGAACGCCGGCTCGACCGCGATGTTCGATTCGATGACGTTCTGCCCCTCCGTCATTCGCGGCGTCAGGCGAGCTTCGCTGATGCTCTGCGCAACCGGCTCCTCGTAACGGTACGTGGTCGTGTGGATGGTGCGGTAGGTCATCATAACCTCGATTGCGAGAGGTGGCTGAGATAGCGCCCCGTGAGCGCGTCCGAAAAATCGAAAAGAGTGCCGCGAAGCTGGAGGGCCAGCGCGCCCAGAGCGCTCAGTCTGCCTTCCTCGTCGCGCTTCGCCAGATCCGACATCCATGCCTGCCGCACAGAACCGAGCGCTTTTGAAAGCAACCGGTGCTCCGGCGGATCGCTCTCGTCGGTCTGGCGGGCAGGCAGATGCTGGATTTGTTCGAGCAACTGGACGAGCTGAAACGCCACGGAGCGCGGGTTTGTCTCATCGGCGAGCAGAAGATTCAGAACAAACTCAGTGCGCACTTCGGTGAAATAACGCATGCGATAGGTGATGGAGCTGTCGGCGATCTGCAGAAGAACCTGAAGACAGGCCTCCACATCGTCTTCGTCCTTCATGACGGTGCGGGCGAGCGCGGCATCGAGCAGATTGGCGGTTTGCAGCGCCCGTTCCAGACGGCGGCCGATTTCGAGAAAGCGCCAGCCGTAGCCGCGCGTGGTATTTTCCATCAGCAATCCGGCGAATGCGGAGAGCGTCACGATGGCATGATCGAGCAGGTTCATCTCGGTCACGAAGGTCTGGTCGGTATTCTGCCCAGGCGCGCTCGCGCCGGCAAATTCACGGTCGAGATCCTGCAAAACGCGCCAGGTATCCTGCGAAAGCCGTTCTTTCAAGGGCCATGCGACACGGCGGATCTGCTTCAGATTCCAGCCGATTCCCGTGCTGCGCGATGGGTTGTACACCATGCCCGTCAGAAGCCGCTGCAGTTGCCAGCGCTGCTGCGCGATGGAAGCGGACGGAAACTCCTCGGCGAGATAGCCGAGGTTCGAAAGCAGATGCGCCACGGTTTCGAGAGCCGCGGAACGGCCGAAATCCGCCTCGCCGGAAAGACCGGGCAGGAGCGTGCGAACGAGCCGGACGCTGTCTTCCACGCGCTCCGTGTAGCGGCCCAGCCAGAAGAGATTATCGGCGGCACGGCTGGGAAGATCGCCCGCTCCGCGCGTTGCGGCGGCGGGGGATTCATCGGGGAACGCATGCACCGTGCGTTGCGGATCATCACCGTCCTTCGCCTGCTCCGAACCCAGCACCCAGGTGTCTTTGCTGCCCCCGCCCTGCTGCATCGAAACGACGAGCGATTTATCCGCGGTGGAGACGCGTGTCAGGCCACCCGGCAATACGGTGTACGACTCGCCGTCCCATGCGGCGAAAACGCGGACCACCACGTGGCGGGGAGCAACGCCATATTCGGTTCGCACCGGCGCGGTGGAGAGCGCAACCTGTTCCTGCGCCACAAACTGCCCGGGATTGGCTTCAATGCGTTTCGCCAGCTCCGCGCGCGCCGCCTTATCGATGAGACCGGGGAATTCCACTTTCTTGCCGAAGCGCGGGAACGCGGGCTTGATGACCAGCTCTTCCAGATGCTCCACCACGTACTGGAGTGCCGGTTTTTGGCCGCACCACCAGGTGGCTACCGACGGCATCTTCAATTCTTCGCCGAGCAGATCGCGGCAGAGTCCGGGCAGGAATGCCATATGCGCGGGCGTTTCCATCAATCCGCTGCCGAGCGCGTTGGCGATGGCAACGTTTCCGGCTCGCACCGCCTGGAGCAGCCCGGGAACGCCCAGCACCGATTCGCCGCGCAGTTCCAGTGGATCGCAGAAGCTGTCATCCACCCGCCGCACGATCAGATCGATGGGCTCGAGCCCCGCCAGCGTTTTGAGAAAAATCCGGTCGTCGCGGGCGATCAGGTCCGCGCCTTCGACCAGCGGGAAACCCCAGTGGCGGGCGAGAAAGGAATGCTCGAAGTAGGTCTCGTTGTGCGGTCCGGGCGTCAGCAGCACCACGCGTGGATTGCGGCGCGGGCTGGTCGCCGAGTGCGGCGTCATCGCGAGAAAAGCCTCGCGCTGGACATCGAAATAGCGATTCAGTGGCCGAACCTGGCACAGATTGAAAGCCGAGGGCAGCGTGCGCGCGCTCACCAGACGATTTTCGAGGGCGTAGCCAACGCCCGAAGGCGCCTGCGTGCGGTCTGCAATCACCCACCAGTTGCCATCCGGCGAGCGCGCGAGATCCGCCGCGTAGCTGTGAATGAAAGCATTGCCCGGCGGTTTAATGCCGAAACAGGGGCGGAGAAAATTCGGATTGGCAAACACGAGCGCCGATGGAATGCGCCCGGAATGCAGCAGCGTTTGATCGCCGTAAAGATCGGCGAGCATGGTGTTCAGCAGCGTGGCGCGTTGTACGATCGCGCGCTCGATCGAAGCCCATTCGCCTTCGTCGATCAGGAGCGGGATCGGATCCATCAGCCACGGGCGTTCCTTGCCCTGCGGATCGCCGTAAACGTTGTAGGTGACGCCGTTCGACTGGATGAGCTGCTGTCCCGTGCGCCAGTGCCGTGTGAGCTGGCGGAAACCCATCCTCCCGAGCGTGACCGAGAGCTTGCGCCAATGACGGCGGGGGAAGCCGGAGGGCAGCAACGCTTCATCCCAATGACCCTCATGCGGGACGTACTGGCGCACCATCCCGTGTATGCCCGAAGCAACCGACGTGGGTTTTACCTGAGCGCTCTTCAACACAATGCGGCCCGCCTTTTACGAATATTTTCCCTGCGAAGATCGAGTGTGGCGGGGAACTCCGGATTGTCTTCCGCCTGCGGAACGGCCATGGGGCCCGGCGTGTGTCCGAAGGGCAGAAACCGGGCGCGGCGGCGCGCTTCGGCTTCGTTCGAGTTCACCGGAAATGTTTCATAGTTCCGGCCGCCGGGATGACCCACGTGATACGAGCAGCCGCCGATGGAGCGGCCGCCTGCGAGATCCAGAATGTCGAAAACCAGCGGCGTGTGGACCGGAATCGTAGGGTGCAGGCAGCGCGGCGGCTGCCACGCGCGATAGCGAACGCCGCAGATGTATTCACCATGAGTGCCCGTGGACTGCAGCGGCAGCCGCCGGCCATTGCAAGTCACGCAATAGCGCTCGCCGGTCATGCCGGTGACCCGGACCTGCAGCCGCTCAATGGAAGAATCGACGAAGCGCGCCGTCCCGCCGCCCCCCGGCTCTTCACCGAGTACATACCAGGGCTCTATCGCCTGGCGAAGTTCCAGTTCCATCCCGAGATAGTTGACGCGCCCGTAAACGGGAAAGCGGAATTCGATGTGCGGGGCGAACCATTCAGCTTCGACCGCGTAGCCGGATTCGCGGAGTTCCTGGGCAACGATCGTGAAATCCTGTTCTACGTAATAGGGCAGCAGAAAGCGATCGTGGAGACGAGTGCCCCAACGGATTGGCGATTCGTTATACGGCGTCTTCCAGAATCTGGCGATGAACGCGCGAACCAGGAGCTGCTGGGCAAGGCTCATGCGCGCATGCGGCGGCATTTCGAACGCACGCAGTTCGAGAAGACCGAGACGGCCGCTCGACGAATCCGGCGAGTAGAGCTTGTCGATGCAGAATTCCGCTCGATGAGTGTTGCCGCTGCCATCGGAAAGCAGATCGCGGAAGATGCGATCGACAAGCCAGGGCGGACAGCCTGGCATATCGCCCTGGAGAAGGCCGAAGGCGATTTCGAGTTCATAGACCGCATCCGGCCGTGTCTCATCGAGACGCGGCGCCTGGCTCGTGGGGCCAATGAAGACGCCCGAGAAGAGATACGACAGCGACGGATGATTCAGCCAGTAGCCGAGCAGGCTTCGCAGCAAATCGGGCCGGCGGAGGAATGGGCTATCGACCGGCGTCGGTCCGCCGAGCACCAGGTGATTGCCGCCGCCGGTTCCGGTGTGGCGTCCGTCCAGCATGAATTTTTCCGTGCCAAGGCGAGCGAGCCGCGCCTGTTCGTAGAGCTCCGTCGTGTTCGCTTCCAGCTCGCGCCACCTCGAGCTGGGTTGTGTATTGATTTCGATCACGCCGGGATCGGGCGTTACGCGAAGATACTTCAGTCGCCAGTCCGGCGGAGGGGCATACCCTTCGATCAGCACCGGCATTTCCACCCGCGCCGCGGCGTCTTCGATTGCGGCGATCAACTCGACGTACGCTTCCGTAGTTTCCACGGGCGGAAGAAAAACGTAAATTCGTCCTTCACGGGCTTCCACCGCAAGTGCAGTGCGGACGACAGGCCCCTGCATTTGCGCCACGGCCGTGCCGGAACTCCGCCATTCCGCGCGTTGGCGCAAAGGAGTGGGCAGAGGTCCGCTGGGCGCCATCGGATCCACCAGAAACACCTGGCGCCGTTCGTTCACCGGCTCCCACGGCAGGCTGTTCACCGGCAGCCGGAAACCGATCGGCGAATCGCCGGGGATGAGAAACAGATGCCTCGATCGCAGCATCCAGAGGCCGGTCTGCCAGGCGGGTCCGTCTTTGCCGGGCGAATACTGAATCGGCAGCACGAAGCCGGCTGGCGCGCTGAGACCGCGCTCGAATGTGCGGCGCAGGCGTTCACGCATCTCCGGATCGTCGAGTTTGCTGTCTGCCGGATCGACATTCACGGGCAGGCGGCGCTCGTAATGCAGATAATCGAGCGGATCTTCGTAAGCTGCGATCAGACTGTCAGCGTTCACCTGAAGGCGCTTCGTCAGCGCGGCGGCGAATTCTTCCGCCTCTTTCAGGCCAAAGCCGTAATGGCGAGCGGGCTCGCCGACCCAGCGAGGATCGCTCCACAGCGGCAGTCCATCGGTTCGCCAATAGCACGTGTAAGCCCAGCGGGGCAACGATTCGCCCGGATACCACTTGCCCTGTCCGAAATGCAGCAGTCCGCCCGGCGCGAATGTGTCGCGCAGGCGGCAGAGCAGATCGCCCGCAAGCCGGCTCTTGTTCGGACCCACCGCAGCGGTATTCCACTCCGCGCCATCGAAATCGTCGATCGAGACGAACGTCGGCTCGCCGCCCATGGTGAGGCGCACGTCGCCCGCTGCGAGCTCAGCGTCGATCTGCTCGCCGAGCGCGGAGATTCGCTCCCATTGAGCATCTGTGTATGGTTTCGTCACGCGCGGATCTTCATGGATGCGCGTCACCGTCATCTCGTGTTCGAACTCAACTTCGCATTTGCTGACAGCGCCCGAAACCGGCGCCGCGGATTGCGGATCGGGCGTCGCTGCCACCGGGATGTGGCCCTCGCCCGCAAGCAGCCCCGAGGTGGGGTCGAGCCCCACCCAGCCCGCGCCCGGCAGATAAACCTCCGCCCAGGCGTGAAGGTCGGTGAAATCCTGCTCAGCGCCGCTGGGGCCATCGAGCGATTTCACATCGGGTTTCAACTGAATCAGATATCCGGAGACGAAGCGCGCGGCGAGCCCGAGATGTCGAAGCGACTGAACCAGCAGCCAGCTCGAATCGCGGCAGGAGCCGGTCGCAAGCGTCAGCGTTTCCTCCGGCGACTGCACGCCCGGCTCCATCCGAATCAGGTAGCCGACCGCGGACTGCACGCTGCGGTTCAGGTTCACCAGAAAGTTAATGGTGGGCTGTTCCGAACGATCCACCGACTGGAGAAATGCGTTGAATCGTTCACCGCCCGAAAGCTGTTCCAGGAACGGCGCGAGTTCTTTTGCCAGCGACTTTTCGTAAGTGAACGGAAATTTTTCCGCACACGGCTCCAGGAAAAAATCAAAGGGATTGAGCACCGTCATTTCGGCGATCAGATCTACTTCGAGCGAAAACGTGCCTGTCTGGTCCGGCACCACGATGCGGGCCAGGTAGTTGCTTTGCGGATCCTGCTGCCAGTTGATGAAATGCTTCGCGGGCTCGATGCGCAGCGAATAGCTGATAACCGGCGTCCGGCTGTGCGGCGCGGGGCGCAGCCTGACGACCTGCGGACCCAGGCTGACGAGCCGGTCGTACCGGTACACCGTTTTGTGATGCAGCGCGACTCGTATCCCCATCAGGCACTTCCGCTCGCAGACCGCTGCGACTGATACTGGAATGGCGAATCAACCGGTGCGCCCTCCGGCGGGCGGTCGATGAAATCGGCATAAAGCGCATTATCGATCTCGTTGATCCGCATCTGGAGTGCGTCGAGATAGCCGTGCAATCCTGAAGCGAGAATCTGGCTGACCGGCGTGAAATCGAGGTCCGAACGCAGCCGCCCCATGCGGACTTCCGACGCGTAACGAAACACTCCGGGCACCGAACCGGTGATTGCGCGCAGCGAAGTCTCCGCGCGCGTGACGCAGTAGTGGACGGCGCGCGGGAACTCGCGGTCCATCACGAGAAACTCCACGATGTGTTGGTGGTGCAGGCGCCCGTGCTTGCGCCGATACATTTCAAGGCCGCTGACCGATTTGAGAACTGCCGACCAGTGAATGTCGTCGTATGGCGTGCCCACGTCGCTGAGCGAGGGCAGCAGCATGAAGTATTTAACGTCCAGAATGCGCGATGTTTTATCGGCGCGTTCCAGCTTGCGGCCCAGGCGGGCGAAATGCCAGGCCTCGTTATGGCTCATGGTCGCGTCGGTCACGCCCTGGAAGAGGTGCGAGGCGAGCCGCAGTTGCCGGTAGAATTCCGGCAGCCGTTCGGGGCCGGGCAACTGGCGCGCCGAGATCTGCAGATACATCTCATTGACCTGCTCCCACATGGCAGAGGAAATCGTTTCGCGGATGGAGCGCGCGTTTTCCCGCGCCGCGCGCAGGCAGGAGAAGATCGAATTCGGGTTGCCGGCGTCAAATGTCAGAAAGCCGATTACGTTGTGCTGCGTGGCCAGACCGTATCGCTCTTTAAACGCTTCTGTATCGCCGCTCGTGTCGATCAGCGACTGCCAGTGCTGCGAAGGATCGCCTGGAAGATCGAGCTGCAGATTCAGGTTGACCCCGATATACCGGGCCACATTTTCGGCGCGTTCGATGTAGCGCGCCATCCAGTAGACCGCGTCGGCAACGCGGCTGAGCAGTTCCATCAGGACGCGCTCCCTTCCGGCGCTGCGGCGAGCACCCAGGTATCTTTGCTGCCACCACCCTGCGACGAATTCACGACAAGCGATCCTTTGCGCAGCGCCACGCGCGTCAGACCCCCCGGCAGGACTTCGATTTCGTTGCCGTAAAGAATATAAGGCCGCAGATCCACATGGCGTCCTTCGAAATGATCGCCCGCGAGCGTCGGCACGCGCGAGAGGGAAAGCGTCGGCTGCGCGATATAGTTGCGCGGATTTGCCGCAATCCGCGCTGCGAATTCCTCGCGCTGCGCCGCCGTGGAGTGCGGTCCCACCAGCATCCCGTAGCCGCCCGCTTCGTTGGCGGCCTTGACCACGAGCTTATCCAGATTCGCCAGCACGTGTTGACGATCCGCATCGCGCCAGCAGAGAAACGTGGGCACGTTCGGCAGAATCGGATCTTCGTTCTCGTAATAGCGAATCATGTCCGGCACGTAGGCATAGACGACTTTGTCGTCCGCCACGCCGTTGCCGGGCGCGTTCGCCAGGGCTACGTTGCCGGACCGCCACGCATCCATGATGCCGGGAACGCCGAGCAGCGAATCGGGGCGGAACGCCAGCGGATCGAGAAAATCGTCGTCAATGCGCCGGTAGATCACATCGACTTTGCGAAGCCCGCGAATCGTCCGCATCCAGACTTTCTGATCCTGCACGAGCAGATCGCTGCCTTCCACAAGCTGCACGCCCATCTTCTGCGCGAGAAAGCTGTGCTCGAAATACGCGGAGTTGTAAATTCCCGGCGTCAACAGAACGACGTTCGGGTTTTCCTCCGCGCCGCGCGGAGCGATCGACTGCAGAGTTTCCAGCAGATTGCCGGGATAATCGTCCACCGGGCGCACGCGCAATCCCTCGAATACCTGCGGAAACGTGCGCTTCATCAGATCGCGGTTTTCAAGCACGTAGGAGACGCCGGAGGGCACCCGGAGATTGTCTTCGAGCACGTAAATCTGTCCGTCGCCGTGGCGGACAAGGTCCGTACCCGTGATGTGGCACCACACGCCGCGCGGCGGATTGATGCCGATGCACTGCGGCCGGTAGAACTGCGCGGACTTGATGACTTCTTCCGGAATCACACCAGCTTTCAGAATTCGCTGATCGTGATAGATGTCGTCGATGAACGTGTTGAGAACGCGGAT
>DASZVV010000014.1:0-11005 GCA_035546955.1 Bryobacteraceae bacterium | reverse complement strand
CTGTGCGGCATCGATCAGCGCCTGCCTCTGAACCACCACGTTTTTCGCCTGCTCGATCTTCTGCTCGGTGGATCGAATGGCGGCGCGATCGGTTTCGACGGACTGCGCGGCCGTTGCGGCGTCGGTGGCGCGCGCGTCATAATCCGACCGCGAAATTTCCTGCTTCTGCACGAGGGCCTGATAACGCTGGCGGTCACGCTCGGCGCGGTCATGGATCGCCTGATCGCGCTCCAGCGCGTGCTGCGCCGCCATCAGATTCGCCTGTTCGGTTTCGACGTTCGCTTCGGCCTGCGCCTTGGCGGCTTCGGCGGCGTGCAACTGGCCAAAGGCGTTTGCATTTGCAATCGGGACAGCGGTCTGCGCCGCGCGGTGCTCTGCGCTGCGGGCGTCGAGGGTCGCTTTCGCGCTTGCGAGTTCCGCCTGATAATCGCGCGGGTCGAGTTCGAGCAGCAACGTCCCGGCTTTGACGTACTGGTTGTTCTCCACCGCCGGATCGATATATGTCACCGTGCCGGCGATGCGCGAGCTCACGGAATCGAGATGACCTTCAATCTGCGCGTCATCAGTCGATTCGTAGCCCTGCGAATGCTGCCACCAGAGATAGCCGCTCACACCGACCAGAAGAATCACAAATCCGGCGATCCAGCGGGTTGCATTGCGTCCTTTTTCCACCGGAGGCGCAGCCGGCCGGCGAGCCGGGGGCGCTTCCTTTTCATTCAAGAGTTCCGTTTCCGCTTCCTGTGTCATTTGATTTACTTCCCTCCCAGCAATCCCTTCAGCTTCGTGCCGGCGCCGCCCATGGCGCGCGCCAGCGACACGTTGGCAAGATCGAACGAGTAGAGGCTGTCGATATAGTTATCCGCGGCGAGCGCCACAGTCTCCTGCGCCTCCACCACCTCCAGCACATTCGTGACGCCGTTCTCATAACGATCGCGCGATTGCGCCAGGGCGCGGTCGGCAAGCGTTCTGTTCTGCCCGGCGACTTTCACGCTGGAATCCGATGCTTCGGCATCCAGCCATGCGATGCGAACGTCGTAGGCAACGCGGCCTTTCAAATCGTCATAAGCCGCCTGCCGGCGCGCAACTTCGGTCTGTGCCTGATCGATATCGGACCGGATTCTTCCGCCGGTGTAGATGGGCACCGAAACATTGCCCTGCAGCGTATAAACCTGATTCATGTTGCCGAGGTTCGCTCCGCCCGCGCCGTAATCCGCGCTGAAAGAAACGGTCGGAAGCCGCTGTGCCTTCTCCGCTTTGAGCTTCAGTTCAGCGGCATGCAGGCTGGCTTCCGCGCTTTCGAGGTCGGCGCGCGACTTGAGCGCGTCATCGGTCGCCGATTCGCTCGTCATCCCGGTCAGCGGATGATAGGCCAGCGTGTCCGTCAGTGTGAATGGCTGATCGACCGAAAGCCCGATGATGCGGCCCAGCGTGAGCTTATCTTTTTCGAACCGGTTCATCGCGTTCGTGACCTCCTGCTCCGCCGACTGCCGCTCAACCTGCGCACGCAGCGCATCGATTTGCGGCGCGGTTTCGGATTTGACGCGATCGGCTGTAAGCTGATCGAGCTCGCGCGCTGACGCCAGGCGGGCTTTCGCCGCTTCCACGCGGGCTCCGCTTGCGAGGGCCTGCAGATACGCCGTGCCGACCGCGAGAACCACCACATCGCGTGAATCTCTAACATCGAACGCGGATGCCTGCTCTTCCGTCTTCTCAGCTTTGTACTCGTCGTGCAGGCGGGCGCTGTAGATCGATTGATCCACCGCAACGCGGGCGTCTTCGAAGCCAAATCCGCCGGTCGTCGCCGGCAGACCGCGAAATCCCGGGATCGGCGGGAGCTTCAGACCGATTTCCTTCAGGCTGAGATCTTCATACGCCTGTCGCCCCCGCGCCGAGATCTGCGGCAGCATCGCGGATAGAGCGCGCAGCCGCGCCGCGCGAACATCAGCGCTGGCGTGGCCGGCATCCACGAGACCGAGGTTGTAATTCAAACCCCGCTCGACCGCATTATTGAGAGAGATGTCCAGATTCGTCCCGGTGGATTTTTGCGGCACACTGCCTAAATAAGGATTCTGGCGCTGTGTCGCCTGGGCGCTGGGATTGGTGGTTCCTTCCGCCGGATTCACCGGACGGGGCGTCGCGACTGAATAACGGAGCGGGTCATCCGCGCCCGCCTGCCCCCATGCGAAACCCGCCGCCAGAAGCCCCGCCGCCAGAAGTCTTACATTCGTCATTGCCTTCACCTTCGCTTCCAACACCTTCTTGGATCAAAAAAAGACCGATCGGTTTCAAGAATCTTTGGGCAGGTTTGTGATATCTTAACAAGCAAAAGACCGATCGGTCTCTTCGAGGAGATTCCCAGTGCGGACGAGTACATTAACCAAAGGCGAACGCACCCGGCAGCAGATTGTGGAGGCTGCCGCATCCCTTTTTAATCAGCGTGGATATGAGGGCAGCACTCTTTCGGGGCTAATGGAAGCCACCGGCCTCGAGAAAGGCGGCATTTACCGTCACTTCTCCAGCAAAGAAGAACTGGCGGCCGAGGCCTTCGACTATATGTGGCAGACGGCGCGGGAGTTGCGGCTCTCGGGGCTGGAGGGACTGACGGGTGTCACCTGGCTGAAAACCTACATCGGGAACTTCGTCAACAACCGTTCTCCGGTTGCCGGCGGATGCCCGATCCTGAATACGGCGATCGATGCCGATGACGGCAATCCGATGCTGCGCATGAAAGTCACGAAAGCCCTGAAATCGTGGCGCTGCCGCCTTCGGACTGTAATTGAAGAGGGCGTGGCAAAGGGAGAAATCCGTCCGGACGCGGATGCAAGAGCCGCCGCAACTCTGATTGTCGCGACGCTCGAAGGCGCGCTCATGATGAGCCGGATCGAGAGGACCTACGAGCCACTGCGCGAGGTGCAACGGCACCTCAACAGCTATATCGATCGCGAATTAGCGGTAGAGGCGGTCAACTAATCCGGAAGCGCAAACGAGATCACGTTGCCGCCGTCGATCACCGCGATGTGTTCTTTGCCATCGAACATGTACGCCATCGGCGAAGCTTTCCAGTTCTGATTGCCGTAAAACGTCCAGAGCACCTTGCCGTTCGCCGCGTCGGCCGCGGCGAATTCCCCGCTCTCTTCTCCGAAGAACACGATCCCTGTGACGGTTGAGAGCGTTCCTCCCCAGCCGTTCGTGGTGCCGGGGGTTTCCGGCAGTTCCCATTTCACGGTTCCCGTGTTGATATCCATCGCGCGCAGGATGTGCTCGGATAATCCCGGCACCGCGCGCTGAACGCCGCCCAGGTAGTTACGGCCGGGGGTCCAGTCACCGGCAGCTTTCGTGTAGATACTGCACTTCTCAAACGTCTGGAAATAGAAGAGGCCGGTTGACGGAATATAGGAGGGCGAATAGAAGTTGGTTGCGCCGTCCTGCGACGGACACACGCGAGTTCCCTCCGCCGTCGGCGCCTGATTCGGCTTCAGAATGGGACGTCCGTCCGCGCCGATTCCACTGGCCCAGGTGAGTTCCTTAATAAATTGCTTCGCGAGAAGGAGCTTGCCATTCGTCCGGTCAATGACGTAAAAGAAGCCGTTGCGATCCGCGTGCAGCAGCAGCTTGCGTGGCTGCCCCTGGAAATTCGCGTCCACCAGTACCGGAATTTCCGTGGCATCCCAGTCGTAAAGATCGTGCGGCGTGAACTGGTAATACCATTTCAGCTTGCCTGTTGTTGGATCGAGCGCGAGAATGCAGTCCGTGTAGAGATTGTCGCCGCCGCGGTCGTCCCCGTTATATTCTTTGGCCGGATTACCGGTTGGCCAGTAGAGCGTATCGAGCTGCGGATCGTAGGTTCCGGTGATCCAGGTGGGGCCGCCGCCATGTTGGGAGTCTTTGCCGGTCCAGGTTTCGGAGCCCGGATCGCCGGGCTTCGGCACCGTCCAGAACCGCCACACTTCTTTGCCGGTGGATTGATCGAAAGCCGCGAGGAATCCGCGCGTTCCCGCCTCCCCGCCCGTCACGCCGCCGATCACCAGGTTCCCGACCGCCAGCGGCGCACCGGTCGCACCATAGTTCTGGCGCCAATCCGCCATCTCGGTGTCCCATTCGAGCTCACCGGTAAAGCGATTCAGCGCGACGATATGCGCAATATCCGTCACCATGAACACGCGATCGCCCGCCACGGCGACGCCGCGATTGGAACTCGCGCCCATTACTCCCGGCTGCGCGGGGCGCGACCATTGCCACAACTGACGACCGGAACCGGCATCGAGCGCGATGCACGTATTCACCGTGGTCACGTACATGATTCCGCCGACGACCTGCGGGGTATCCTGCAGACCGCCCGCGTTGCGAACCGTGTAGATCCAGCGCGGACCAAGATTCTTCACGTTTTCCTTCGTGATCTGCTTCATGGTGACGTAGCGGTTACCGCTCACGTCGCCGTGGAATGTGGGCCAGTCCACCGTGGAGGTCACTTCGCGAAACCTGTCGCCCACCCGCCGGAGCAGATGAATTTTTCCGTCGTCCGTGCGAATCTGGTGATCGTCGAATCCATTCCCCACCCGCGCGCCAGTCAGGGTTTTGCCATCCGTCAGCGTCAGGGTTTCGCGCACCACAGGCGGCTGGAAAGGGCGGCCGCCGCGCGGGGGAGCTTCCAAAGTACGCAGATAAGCGGTCAGGGCGGCGAGTTCGTCATCCGGGATCTGGAATGCCGGCATTCCGCCCGGCAGTCCCTTGCGGATAATCGTCGCAAGCGCCTGATTATCGTGGGCCGCGAGCTTGTTGTAGATCGCGGGACCGCGGTCGGTACCGTGCGCGTCGCCGCCGTGGCAAATGGCGCAGCGCGTTTCGAACGAGCGCTGCCCCGGGTTTTGGTCCTGTCCCCAGACCGCCATGCTCGATACCGCAACCAGGAGGAAAACCTTCTTATACATAGGGTGGATTCGGACTGAGTATACAACGCCACCGATATTACACATGTGGGATAATGGTGGATACACGTAAAGGAATTCCGCTTGTCTCTCCGCACATTTTTCCGGCTATTTGCGCACGTCCAGATGCTCCCCATTCTTGAGAGCGGCGAGGAAACCCTCGTCGGCGGCCAGGCCGTCATGGAAGGGGTGATGATGCGCGCCCCGCACAGTTATTGCGTGGCGGTTCGCAAGCCTAACGGCGAGATCATCACCGAGGAGATGCCGGTTTCGCGCGTTTCCGAAAAGAGACCGATTTTCAAGCTGCCTGTGCTGCGCGGACTGGGCACCATCGGCCAGGCCATGTCGCTGGGCATGTCCGCACTGAAGTTTTCCGCCAATGCTCTGCTGGCTGACGAGAAGCCCGCGGCGGAGAAAAAAGAGGCAAAACCCGTTCCGGCGTGGATGATGAACGCCCAGGTGGCTTTCTCTCTGCTGTTTTTCATCGTGCTTTATAAGCTGGTGCCGCTCAAACTGACGGAACTGCTGACTTCGGTCGCGCCGGCCGTCAAGGGCCAGATTTTATTCAATCTGGTGGATGGGCTGATCCGGCTGGCTATTTTCGTGATTTTCCTGCTGCTGCTTTCCCGCTCCAAAGAAATCCGCCGGGTTTTCGAATATCACGGCGCCGAGCACAAGGTGGTTTTCAACTACGAGTCTGGCAAGCCGGTGAATATCGCCAACGCGCAGTCGTTTGTGACGTGGCATCCGCGCTGCGGCACGAGCTTCATGTTCGTGATCATGCTGATCTCGATGTTTGTCTACATGTTTATTCCGGTGCAGGGATTCGCCGCGAAGCTCGCGATCCGCATCGGGCTGCTGCCGGTGATTGCCGGTCTTAGCTATGAGTTGATTCGCTTCGCCGCAAAGCGCCGCGGATCGTTCCTTTCGATCCTGACCGCCCCTGGCCTCTGGACGCAGCGCATCACCACGAAAGCCCCCTCTGACGAACAGGCGGAAGTCGCCATTCGCGCTCTCGATGGCGCCATGGCCCTCGAAGCCCGCCAGGGCGGCGAACTCGTAATCGCCTGACGACATGCAATATCGCGACAAGCTGGACCAGTTAGAAGCACGCTACGCCGAATTGACAGAGCAAATGGCCGATCCGGCCGTGATTTCGGATGGCGATCAGTACCGCAAGGTTGCCAAAACCCACAGCGATCTCACCGAAATCGTCACCAAGTACCGCGAGTACAAAACGACGGAAGATGCGTTGAATCAGGCGAAGGCGATGCTCGAAGACAACGATCCCGAAATGCGCGAGATGGCGCAGCTCGAAATCGAAGGGGTGGAGCCGCGGCTGGCGCAGATCGAGCAGGATCTCAAGATTCTCCTGCTGCCCAAGGACCCGCTTGATGAGAAGGACGTGGTGCTCGAAATCCGCGCCGGCACGGGCGGGGACGAAGCCAGCCTCTTCGCAGCCGAAGTCTTCCGCATGTATCTGCGGTACGCCGAGACCCAGCACTGGCGCGTAGAAGTGACGTCGCTGAGCGAATCGGCGGTCGGCGGGATTAAAGAAGTGCTGGCGCTCATCAGCGGCAATCGGGTTTACAGCCGCATGAAGTACGAGAGCGGCGTGCACCGTGTGCAGCGGGTGCCGGAGACGGAACAGCAGGGGCGCGTGCATACTTCGGCGATCACGGTGGCGGTGCTGCCGGAAGCGGACGACGTGGAAGTCAAAATCGAAGAAAAGGACATCCGCATCGATACATTCTGCTCGTCGGGTCCCGGCGGGCAGTCGGTCAACACGACGTATTCCGCGGTCCGCATCACACACCTGCCGACGGGGACGATCGTTTCGTGCCAGGACGAAAAATCGCAGATCAAGAATCGCGCGAAAGCGATGCGCGTGCTTCGCTCGCGGCTCTATGAGATCGAGCTGCAAAAACAGCAGGAAGCGATTGGAGCGGACCGGCGCGCGATGGTCGGCACAGGCGACCGCAGCGAAAAAATTCGCACCTACAACTTCCCGCAGAATCGATTGACTGATCACCGCATCGGGCTCACGCTGCACCAGCTGGATCTGGTGATGCAGGGACGGCTCGATCAGATCATCGATGCGCTGGTGGCGCATAATCAGACGCAGAAGCTGAGCGAAGCCGCTTAGCGGAGAACACGTGACACTGCAGACGGCGGTTGCCCAGGGCGCTGAACTTCTCGCCGCTTCGGGAACGCCGGAGCCGCGGCTGACGGCCGAGTTGCTGCTCTGCCATGCCGTGCATTGCGAGCGGGCGTATCTCTACGCGCATCCGGAGCAGGACCTGCGCGAAGTCGAGTGGATTCACTATGGGCGATGGCTGCATGAGCGGATGCAGGGCAAGCCGCTGCAGTACATCACACGAACACAGGAGTTTTACGGACGGCCGTTTCGGGTGACGCCGAGCGTGCTGATTCCGCGGCCGGAGACGGAACTTCTGGTCGAGACGGTGCTGAAGCGACGTCCACACGCGCGGACGATTGTGGACGTGGGCGCGGGATCCGGGGCAATAGCCGTCACGCTGGCGCTCGAGACGCCCGCACGCGTGATCGCGACGGACATTTCCCTGCCCGCCCTTGAAGTGGCAGCCGCGAATGCCGCGAAGCTGAACAGCCCCGTCAATTTCATCGCAGCCGACCTGCTGAGCGCGGTAGCGGATTCGAGCGTGGATGTAGTGGCTTCCAATCCGCCCTACGTGGCGGAAACCGATCGCCAGTCGATGCAGCGAGAAGTGCGCGATTGGGAGCCGCATGTCGCACTCTTCGCCGGCGAAGCGGGTCTCGATATTTACCGGCGGCTGATTCCCGAAGCGTGGCGTGTCCTCCGCCCCGGCGGACTACTCGCGCTCGAGCTCGGCTTTGGCCAGGCAGATGCAGTCAGAAACCTCGCCGCTGGGTGGGTCTCGGTCGAAATCACACCCGATCTCGCGGGCATCCCGCGCGTTCTATCCTGCGAGAAACCGCAATGAAGACCGTATTCCACGTCGATATGGACGCGTTCTTCGTTTCGGTCGAAGAAATCTTCGATCCGTCGCTGAAGGGCAAACCCGTTGTTGTCGGCGGCAAGAGCGACCAGCGCGGCGTGGTGTCCGCTGCGTCCTACGCGGCACGGAAGTTCGGCGTTCACTCCGCCATGCCGCTGCGCACGGCCGGCAAACTCTGCCCCCACGCGATTTTCGTGGAAGGTCATCCCGAACGCTATCACGAATATTCCGGCAAAGTCTACGCTGTGCTGCAGCGTTTTTCGCCGCTGGTCGAAATGGCATCTGTCGACGAAGCTTATGTCGATATGACCGGTACCGAACGCCTGCTGGGGCCGCCGCTGCGCGCCGCTCACTCGCTCCACGAAACGATGAAGGCGGAAACCGGGCTGAACTGCTCGATCGGTATCGCAACATCGAAGCTGGTAGCCAAGATCGCCTCCGACCAGGCAAAACCCAACGGCATTCTTTCGGTTATGCCTGGCGTGGAAGCGCGTTTCCTCGCGCCGCTCGAAGTACGGCGCATCCCCGGCGTGGGCAAAGTCACGGAAAAGAATCTGCACGCGATCGGCATCCGCCGCATCGGCGATCTCGCGGAGCTCGACGAGGCCGATCTTGAATCCCGCTTCGGCAAATGGGGACTCGCACTTGCCGGTAAATCGCAGGGCCTCGATGCAGGCGGCTGGTTCGATTCCGAAATCGGCGAACGCGATCAGCCGAAATCCATCAGCCACGAACACACGTTCGACAGCGACACTCGCGACGGAAACCGCATCGACGCCACCATTGCGCATCTGGCGGAAAAAGTCGGACGACGTCTGCGCGAGCACGGCCTGTACGCCCGCACTATTCAGCTCAAGCTGCGCTATTCCGATTTTTCAACGATAACGCGCGCCCATACGCTGCCGGCGCCGACGCAAATCGATATCGATCTGGTGGAGAGCGCTCGCCGCCTCGTTCGGGACAACTGGGACCGCTCGCGCGCTATCCGGCTGCTGGGCGTTCATGCTTCGGGCTTTGTGGAAGAGCGCGGCCAGCTCAACCTGATCGATGGGGGCCGCTCCGAACGGTGGCGTCAGGCGCTTGAAGCGACAGACAAACTCCGGGATCGTTTCGGCGAATCCGCCGTCTCGCTGGGCTCCGGGTTGCGCGGACGTTTCCGCGAGCGCGTGCAGGAAAATCCCGCCGCGTTGCCGGGCAAGGAACCTACTCGACGCTGACCGTCACGTTCACTGGCACGTTTTTCGGCGGGAAGCACATGCGATCATTGCAAGCCTGATAACGCAGCGTTCCGGTTTCCGCCGCCGGGCCGCTCGCCGCTCCGGCCGGGACCTTGAATTTCGTGACCAGATCGAAATTACCGGTAACTACCGAAATCTTCTTCCCCGCGGTGAAGCCGTACTCTTCCATCTGCGGCTTCGGGTAGGTGATGGCCGCGCCCTGGAGCGGTCCGCCGGTCCACTTCAGCGTGAGCGGAATGAGATTCGGGTCGGTCGGCTTATCGCTGTTGGCGTGAAAGCCCGCGGGCAGCGAAACCTTGAGCGTGATGGTTGCGGGGGCACCGCGTTTCACCTTGACGGTCGGCTGCGGCTCGATTTTCATCTGCGGCGCCATCTGGGCGAACAGCGCAACCGCTGCCGTGAAAAGGAGCACTCTAAAGCAGTTTTTGAATCGCATCATCAAACTCTTTCTTATCGACCAGGCCGACGTGAGTGGACGCGATGCGTCCGTCGCGGTCGATGATGAATGTTGTGGGCAGCGCTTCCACGTCGCCATACTGGTCGCTGGTTTTCTCGTCGCCCATCACGACTTCGTAGTTGATCTTCTTCTCGGCCATGAACGGCTTCACGTCCTTCCAGCCGCCATCATCCATCGAAACGCCGAGAACGGCGAAGCCGCGGTCCTTGTACTTACGCTGAAATTCGGTGAACCAGGGAATCTCAATCCCGCACGGACCGCACCACGTGGCCCAGAAATCCAGCAGCACAACTTTCCCTTTGTAATCAGAGAGATGGACCGTTCTTCCGTAGGAATCTCTGAGGTCGAAATCCGGTGCGCCTTTGCGTTCTTTGCTGTCTTTCACCACCTGGCGCGGCTGCTCGTGTCCGGGCCAGCCGATGGAACCGAGGGTGACGGCAATGCCTGTGATGACGGCGAGCAGAATGAAAAAACGTCCAGGCGGAACTGTGCTGGGGTTGAAGTTCACTCTGATTCAATTATATCGGGAGGTGGAAATCAGGGTTGCAACAGCTCAAGCGGCTGCTCGGCGGATTGCCCTTCGCTGAGCTGCAACACAGCCGATTTTTCGCGCGCCACGGGTTCGTCGTAATCGAGCTCGTAGCTGCTCATCAGGCGGTAATTTCCGGGTGGAAGACTGTTGAAGACGTAATGGCCCTCCGCGTCGGCGCGAATTTCCCAGGATTCGAGGACCAGCTCCGGCGTGGCCGGATTGAGGAGCTGCAGAAACACCGGCGCGCCGGTCACGGGCATGGAAGACGCCGTTACCGTTCCCGAAATCGAGGCGGGCTTCTTCGAGAGATTCACCTGCACCTGAGGCGATGTCCCGATTTCCAGCGGGAACCAGCCATCCTGCGCCAGCGGTACCGGCGTGGCGTCGCCCGAACTGCGGACCGAAGCGAGATAGCGGTCGGGCGGCGGACGAACCGTGAACTCCCATGGACCGGGGGCCAGCGTCTGACCGTGCAGCTCAATCTCTTCGCCTGGACCATCGAGATCCGCGCGGCGCGCGTAAACCGGATATGCTCCCGCGCCCGAAACGGAAGGCGCCGCAAGGGCGTTGCACTCCACGCGGGCAAAGGCATTGCGATCGATCAGGATAGTCTGGTAGCTGCCGCATCCGGCGCCCGAAGCGAGAATTCCCCAGGTGCCCGGTGCGAGTCCACTCACCGCGAATGGCCCCGCCTTCACTGAAATTGATCGCCGTCCGCTGTCGCTGATCAGCGCAATGCTGATTGGGCGATTGCCGGGAGCGATCACCTGGCCGCTCAGTTCGAACAACTGCCCGGCGACGGTATGAACCACGGTGAAAGCCGCGGTCTCCCCCAGGCGGACGAAGATCGGCTC
>DASZVV010000013.1:0-5505 GCA_035546955.1 Bryobacteraceae bacterium | reverse complement strand
GAATAATGGCACTGTGGAACTGTCGGGCGGCTCCAATCTTCTCGTCGGCCCCCACGGCTCATCGCCGGTCAACTTCACCAATAACTGGGATGGAACCAATGTTGGCGACTGCGGCTGTGAGGGCGCGATTTTCGGACTCCTGAATTCCTCTTCCACGGTCACAGGCAACCTTTACAACACTTCGAGCGCTCTCACTCAATACGAACAGTACTCCTCTCAGGTCGGGCTGATCGGGCAGAGTTCGCTGACGGTGAATGGAGGCTTCATCAATGATTCGAGCAACGGTGCCGGCAGTTCCGCACTTACTCTCGACTTCGGTTCCACCGCAACGGTAAACGGCCTCCTCTCCAATTTGGGCGGCAGCACGGTCGACCTGGATTTTTACAGCACGGAAATTCCGGGAACGCCCGGTGGGAGCACTCTCAACGCGAACGGTGGCTTCCTGAACAGTAATTCGAGCGTGTACCTCGAAAACGGCAGCACTCTCAATGTTTCCATGCCCAGCCAGAGCCTGCCCACCGCGGCAGGTCCTCAGACCTGGGCATTCCAGAACGCCTCCGACGATATCGCATCCAGCGAGAACGAGGCGCTCCTCCAGGTCGGAAACCCGCAATTCGCGCCGGCTTACGAATCTCAATTCAATTCCAGTTTCAATGAAGGGCCGGGACAAGCCGCACCCTCGGTGATGAATGTAACCGGTGGCCTCCTGAATTCAGCGGTCAGCACGAATGACGGCGCGCCCTGGAGCTTCGTAAACGTTGATGGAGGCTCGACTCTGAACGCCGATACCGTCTCGAATGTTGCCTCCGTTAGCGGAGGGACCGGCCTTGGTTCACCGGAAGCCAAAATCAGCGTCCTCAATGGCAGCACCATGAATGTCACCGGCTTGCTGTCGAACTCTGCCGATGCGGCGGGCGGCTATGCCGAAGCTGAAGTAAAGGTGAGCGGCGGGAGTACTTTGAATGCCGGTTCGGTCCTGAACCAGGTCACGTCCTCGCTGGGTGGCGATGCAGAAGCCCGGATTAAGGTTGATGGCGGCATCATGAACGTCGGAACCACGTTCACCAACACAGGCGGGAGCGTGAGTGTCTACAACGGTGGTTTGCTGAGTATCGGAACTCTGGCTCCCGGGGAAGGCGATAACCCACCGGTGGCCACCGGCGTTCTGACGAATACGGGCCGGATTACGACGGGCTGGAACGGCAGCACCGAGAATACGATCAACGTCACCGGCGACATCTTCAATACATCTCCAGGCGTGATCAATCTCAAGGGTAATTTCGATTCGATGACGGCGACCGGCCAGTTTACGAACTCCGGCACGGTTTCGTTGAGCGGCGCGGTGCAGATGGTTTCCGCGGCTAACATCACCAACCAGTCGGGCGGCGTGATCACCGTCCAGGGCGATAGCAGCACGGTGGCAGCCGTCGGCACGTGGTCGAGTGACGGCCAGACGCAGACGAGCCTCGGCACCTTCTCGAACGCGGGATCGGTCACCATCGGACAGGGCGCCGGCGTCCAGGCGGACACGTTCACCCAGACCGGTGGCCAGACGGCCGTCGAAGCGGGCGGCAGTCTGACCGCTACGAACGTGAATATCGATGGCGGTATTCTTTCGGGCGGGGGCACGATCTATGGCGACGTAAAAGTGGACGGCGGTACGCTGGCCCCGGGCGATCCGCAGACGATTGACATCGTCGGCAACTACGAGCAAACGCTGCTCGGCGTTCTGGACCTCGATTTCGCCGATGGCAGCAACTACGATTCGGTCAATGTCGAGAGCGACGCCACGCACAATGGCGATGTGATGCTGGGCGGTACCCTCGAGCTCACGCTGGAGAATGGATTTGGCGCAGGCGTCAATATCGGCGACATGTTCACGATCCTGACGTGGAGCGGCCAGCTTCTGCCGAACGTTGACGACAATAATGCCACCAATTTTGACTTCCTGAATCTCGGGACGTTCAATAACGGCAATCAGCTTCTCACCTTCCGTGAGGTCCTCGGAGACAATCAACTCGATCTGCAGGTAATCGACGCCTCCGTGGCGACTCCGGAACCCTCGACCGTGGCGATGATGTTCGGCGTGCTGCTGCTCGCAGGCGGCGTGGTCTGGATTCGCCGCCGGCGCGCACAGCGCACGGTCGAAGCCATGGAATAAGATATAGCGGTTATGGAAAACGAATCATTCGGCCGTACAATTCGGCTCGGTATTATTGCGCTCGTCGTTGTCGTGATTCTCGGCGGCGGCGCGTGGTGGGCAACGAGCCGCAAAACGGTGGCGCTGACGACGCCCTACCAGGCGGTTTTGCTGAGCAACGGCTCGGCGTATTTCGGGCAGCTTTCCGGACTTGGCTCCGAGTACCCAGTGCTCACCAATGTCTTCTATGTGAAGAGCACGCAGGATCCCAACACGAAAGCGATCTCGAACACCCTCGTCAAGCGCGGCCGCGAGTGGCACGCGCCGGATCGCATGATCCTGAACGCCAATATGATCGTGCTGGTGGAGCCGGTGAATCCCTCGTCCCGCGTCGCCCAACTGATCGCCCAGGCCAAAAACCAATAACTTCGAGCCGGTTCCGGCCGGGCGAAAGGGTCAGGAATTCCCCGGTATATCCATCTGCCCCGCGAGCGACGCCGGGCTGGTCGCATCCGGTCCAGTCTGTGGCGTTGCTGCGGAGATGCTCCCGGCCATCTGGCTGTAATGGCGCGCCTGCTCGCTGTCTCCCGCTTTTGTGTAAGCATCGCTGAGTTGCCGCAAATAACCCGGCGTCTTCGCATCCTGCGGCTCGATCGTCTTCAGGAGATAATCGATCGCCTGCTTCGGCTGATTCTGCTTCAGCAGAGTCACTCCCATCAGATAGTTCGCCGCCCGCGAATTCGGGGCCGCGGCAAGCGCCGCCGTGAAGCTCCGGATTGCCCCATCGAGATCGCCCTGCATCTGGAGAATCCAGCCCGTCTGCGTATTCGCCACCGGATCTTTCGGATTCGCCGTCAGCGCCCGCTGGAATGCGGCCGCCGCTTCGGAATAGCGGCTCTGGCTCAGCATGGCAAGTCCGTAAACATCGTGCGCCGGAGTGTTGGGATTGAGCTTCAGGGCAGCCTGATAATGATCTTCTGCTTTGTCAATCTGTTTCAGCTCCCAGTAAGCCAGCACCAGGTCGCTTTGCGCGCCTTCATCGTTTGGGTTTGCCGCCAGTGTGGCTTCCAGTTGCCTGACCGCCTCCGCCGGTTTGCCGTCCGCCAGATATTCCCGCGCGGTGCGTGTTTTCATCAACCCTCCCGGATTGAGAGCCGTGATTTGCGCCATCAGAGAGTCCTCGGGCGGCGCAGAGGAAGGGTTCTTCTGATACTCGGTCATCTCACGGGCGGCGGATGCCGGATCGCCGATCTGGCTATAGCCCTTCGAGAGCTCCAGATGCGCGGCAGCAAAGTTGGGCGCCAGTTCGCACGCGCGTTTGAACTGCGTGATGGCATCGAACACCGTGCTCCCCTGCGTCGCCAGTGAGCGGCCCAGACCGTAGTGGAAAAGAGCGCGGTCGGGTTCTTCCTTCACGAGCGTTTCGTAGATTTTTCGGCTCTCGTCACTCCGGCCAGCCTGCAGCAGGGCATCGGCCAGGCGCATGCGCCCCGGCCTGGACGATGAATCGATGCTTACCGCCGCCTGCGCATCTTCAATCGCCTGGCGCGTCTCCCCGCGCAGCTGCTCGATGACGGTCAGATAGTACGGCCATTCGAATGCTTTCGGATCCATGACGCGTGCGCGCCGGTAGCACTGTTCCGCTGGGTCGAACTGCTGGTATGCCTCGAGGACCATCCCCAGCCGGCCCGTCGCACTGGCGTCATCGGGGTTCATCATGGCATCACGGACGGCTGTATCGACCTGTGCCCGGACCTGAGGGGGAAAAGTGGAGGTTGGAATTTTGGGAAGCTCCGGAACGGACTTCTTGCTGCACGCGGTGGTACTGAGCCCGGCGGCAAGAATGCAGAGCAGAGGGAAGAATTTCGGCCGAATAATCACTCATTGTTGCATGGGATCTCCCCACCGGAGTTACCCCCCGGCATCCCCGGGCACCCCGCGCATTCCCCCGCCGCAGACCTTAAAATAAAGTTGCCGCCTCATGGATCAGCCCACCCCCTCCTCCTCAAGCCGATCCACGCGAATCCCCGGTATTGACCGCCGGGCGGTGCGAATCACATGGACTGTGGCTCTCACTGTCCTTTTCTTCGCTTTGATTTACGCGATTCGTGACACCCTCTTCCTTTTCATTGTGGCGATGCTTTTCGCCTATCTTCTCTATCCGCTCGTCAATCGCATCGGAGGCCGGTTTCATCAGAGGCACCGCGGCGCCGTGCTCGGCCTGACCTATCTGCTCGTCCTTGGCATCCTCGCAGCAATCGCGATCGGCATCGGCAATAAAGTCGCGGATGAAGCCAGCCAGCTCGTGGCGCATCCGCCGGACCTGAATGGCTTCCTCGACCGGCTCGGCGCCGCGCATCCTTTTCTCGCCCCCGTCACAAGCGCCGCTCAGGACCGGCTGGGCGAAGCATCGAAGGAGCTCGTCTCGGTCGCGCCGCGCTTCAGCCTCCACGTCCTGGCGGCATCGGCGAATCTGCTTTACGTCGTGCTTGTGCCCATCCTCAGCTTCTTCATGCTGAAAGACGGAACCGAGCTCCGCGAACGCTTCCTCGACCGGATACCGCCTGGCGCGCGCCGCCGCCGGGTGGAGAGAGCCGTGGATGCGGTTCATATTCTGCTGCTCAGCTACATGCGGGCGCTGCTGCTGCTCTGCTGCACCGTCCTCGTGGTGTTTTCGATCGTTTTGAGCGCGATGGGGGTGCCCTACGCCCTGCTGCTTTCCTCGATCGCTTTCCTCTGCGAATTTATCCCGCTGCTTGGGCCGCTGGCCGCCGCCGTCATCATCATCGCCGTCAGCGCCCTCAGCGGCTACGGGCATGTGCTGTGGGTCGTGGTTTTTCTGGGGATATTCCGCTTGATGCAGGACTATTTTATTAGTCCAAAATTGATGGGAAATAACGTGGAATTGCACCCCATGATGATCATATTCGGAGTTCTGGCGGGGGCCGAAGTGGCCGGCGTGGCCGGCGTTTTTCTCAGCGTCCCGGTACTCGCGCTTGCCCGCTTAGTGATTGACGACACGCAATTTACGCAGAAGAAATAGCCATCGGCTGTATTCCTGAAGGTAATGGGACGTACCGGTACTCTTTTTTGAACTCCGTCTATTGTAATTCCTCCAAACGGGGCCTTACCATGTTCAGGAGGGTCCGCAGTCCGGCTCCGAATCGAGGATAAATGCGCAGAAACACTTCGGAAAAATCGGCAACGCAGCCGGGCCTGCTGGATTCCCGGCTCAATGGCTATTCGGCCGGCGCGAAAGTCGCGGCTGCCGCGCGGAGGCTTCGCAGCAAAACAGGCAACTGGCCTGTCTATGCGGCCGCCGCCGGTTCGGCTCTGGCGATGACCACGAGTGCTTCGGCCAGCAT
>DASZVV010000012.1:0-5666 GCA_035546955.1 Bryobacteraceae bacterium | reverse complement strand
ACGATAATGCTGATCGGCTCTTCGCGCCCGCCCGACTGCCCGAACGCCACTTCCGCAACCCGCCAGCATCCGGACGCGGCCAGAACGACCACCAGCCAGCGAACTGTTCGAAATGCCCGGCTCACGGTGTGATTATCGCAGCCGATATCATGAGAAAGTGAGCCGGGGGCCTTGTTTTATCGGGTGTTTACTGTGCGTCTGGGCCTCCGCGCGCCTCGCCGCCGCTCCGGGCCCGGACTTTCAGGCCGCCCTCGCCGCCCTTCAGCACGGGGATGCCGCCACCGCCGAACAGAAGCTTCGCGCCGAACTGGCCACCCACCCCGATGAGCCCGACGCCATGGGTCTGCTCGGAGTCGCGCTCCGCCATCAGCAGAAGTCCGCCGAGGCGGATGCCGTTTTCGAGCGCCTCGCCACCGCCACCGAAAATGACGCAAAGCTAAGCTCGGCCATCGGCATTCAGCTGGCCCAGGCCGGCGAATTCGCCGCTGCGGAAAGATTTCTTATCCACGCGCTCGCGCCCGATCCCGCAAATTTCGAACTGCAATACCAGCTCGGTATCGTTGCCATGCGAGCAGGTCACAACGACCGGGCCAAAGAGGTGCTCGAAAACGCGTTACGCAATCAGCCGAAGAATGTCGATGTCCTCTACGCGCTTGCTTATGTCGATCACGCACTGCGACAGAATGAAGCCGCGATTCGCGTACTCTCCGACGCCGCGCATCTCGCGCCCCAGCGTGCCGATATCCAGAAACTGCTCGGGGTGATCACGGGCGATCTTCTGGCGTACGAGGATTCAGTCGCTGCATGGGAACGATACATGAAGCTCGCACCCGATGATGACATTGGCCGGCGCGAACGCGGCTTTGCAAAGACAAACATGAAGCAGGCCGAAGGGATCGCGGATCTCGAATGGTTCGTCAGCCGCCATCCGGATGATCCGACCGGTCTCTTCGAACTGGGCGTGGCGCAGGGAGGGAGCGATCCCGATCAGGGCATTGCGACTCTCACCAAAGCCATCAACGTACGCCCGGACTTCGCCGACGCGCGCGCGGCCCGCGGCGCCCTCGAATACCAGCAGAATAACGGCGATGCCGCTCTCGCCGATCTTGAATTCGCCGCTTCAAAGCAACCGGACAATGCGGTGATCCTGGATCATCTGGGCCAAACATATCTGCTGCTCGACCGCCCGAAAGACGCCGTGCCCGTGCTCCTGCATGCCGCCGCGCTCGCCCCGTCTGATGCGAAAACACAGCTCCACACCGCGAACGCGCTCGCACAATCCGGTGATACCGGGCAATCGAAAATCTACATGGCCCGCTACAAGCAGCTCGGCGGCACGGCGGCGGTGCCCGCCCGCGGCGTCCTGGAGTTTCTGAGCCAGACTCCGGAACAGCAGCACGCCGACTATCGCGCCCGCGTCGAAAAGGCCGTCGCCGAACACCCCGCTGATGCCACGATGCAGGTGAACTACCTCAAGCTCTCCATTACCGATGGAAACATCCCGCAGGCCGAAGCGGCTGCCCGGAAAATCCTCGCGCTGAAACCCGGCGCAATGCTGCTCACCGACGCCGGCCGCGCGATGCTCACCGCGCAGCAATACCCGCTCGCGAAAGATCTTCTGGAACAAGCTGCTTCGAGCGAAGGCGCTACCGGCATCGATCTGGATCTGGCCACTGCCCTCTTCCATACAACCGGCGCGGCTGCCGGTCTGCAGCAACTGGATAAAGTCCCCGCCGGAGCACGCGGCGGTGACTACTACGCTGTTCGCGCCCGGATGCTTCCCCCCGCCGAGGCGATCGCCGCGATGAAGCAAGCTGTGGAAAACGAACCGCAGCGCATCGATCTCGACTGGCAGGGCGCAGCCCTGATGGTGAAGAACAACCACGCGGACGCCGCCCTTCAATTGCTCAATGCAACCGGCGTTCCCGATAACGCTGAGATCGCCGCCATGCGCGCCCTTCTTCTCGACATCTCGGCTAAATCGGCGGACGCCCGCAAACTGCTGGCGGACGCCCGCCGCCGCTGGCCTGAATCGGCGCCGGTCTGGCTTGCGCAAGCATCTATCGAGGGCGCGCACGGGCTGGCCGCTGAAGCGAAGAAATCCGGCGAGACGGCCGCCCGGCTTGGCGCGCATGGCGCCCCTGCCGATCCCCGAACTCTTCTCCTTCGCGCCGAGCCCGCCGCCTGGTAATTACTCCTGAAAGTTCACAATTGCCGCGAACGATTTGGGATCGAGACTGGCGCCTCCCACCAGCGCTCCATCGATATCGCCCTTTGACATCAGCCCGGCCACGTTATCCGGCTTTACGCTGCCACCGTAAAGAATGCGGATCGCCTCAGCCTGATCGTTCCCGAACTTCAGCGCCACGCGTCCGCGGATGAACGCATGCGCTTCCGCGGCCTGCTCCGGCGTCGCGACTTTGCCCGTCCCGATTGCCCACACGGGCTCGTAGGCGATCACGATCGAGGCAAATTGATCCGGCGTCAGCCCTGCGAGCCCGCCTTCGAACTGCGTATTGAGCACGGCCTCGGTCTGGCCCGACTCGCGCTCGGCCAGCATCTCACCCACGCATACGATCGGCGTCAACCCGTATTCGAGCGCCGCCAGCGTTTTCGTAAGCACGCCCGCGTCGCTTTCGCCAAAGAACTGCCGCCGTTCGCTGTGCCCGACAATCACGTAACGGCAGCCGATCGTCTTCAGCATGTGACCCGAAATTTCGCCGGTCATAGCGCCTTCTTTGCCGACCGCAAGATTCTGCGCGCCGATCCCGACGTTCGTCCCTTTCGCGGCGGCAATCGCCGTCGCCAGATCGATATATGGCGGGCAGATCGCGATCTGGCGCTCCTTCACGTCCGAAACCATCGGCAGGAAAGCGTCGAAAAAATTCTGTGTTTCCGCGGGCGTCTTGTACATTTTCCAGTTGCCCGCCAGTAGTGGTGTTCTCATAAACGGATTTCGCTTAAAAAGCTTTTCCCTTTCTCAATCGATGTTGCAAAATTTTCGGCAACCGTCTGGCCGATGTCGCTCAGCGTTTCACGCAGTCCAAGATCGACCGCGCGCTTCACTTGTGGACCGAATGCGAGCAGCGGCGTATATTCGCGCGAATGATCGGTCGAAGGCGTCGTCGGATCGCAACCGTGATCGGCCGTCAGGATCACCAGATCCTCGGGCCGCAGCGACGCGCGGAACTGCGGCAGCCAGGCATCGAACTCTTCAAGTGCCCGTCCATAGCCCTCCACGTCATTGCGGTGCCCATACTGCTGATCGAAATCCACTAAATTCGTGAAGACCAGCCCGCGTTCGACCCCCTGCATCGCTTCGAGCGTCTTAGCCATGCCGTCGGCATTGCTCACGGTCTTCTGCTGGCTCGTAATACCGCGCCCGAGAAAGACATCGAAGATCTTTCCCACACTGCGCACTTCGACCCCGCGATCGTGAAGTTTATCGAGGAGCATGCCGGGCGGCGGAGGCACGGCATAATCGTGCCGATTCGCGGTGCGGCGGAAATTCCCCGGCTTCCCGATGAAAGGCCGGGCAATCACCCGCCCCACTTCCCACGGGCCGCGCATCAGATCACGAGTGATCTCGCAGATCCGATAAAGCTCCGGGACAGGAATAATCTCCTCATGCGCCGCAATCTGAAATACGCTATCGGCCGATGTATAGACGATCGGCGAGCCGGTTCGCAAGTGCTCCGCGCCGAGTTCCTTGATGATTTCGGTGCCGGACGCCGCCTTGTTCCCGAGCACAGCCAGGCCTGTGCGCTTCTCAAATTCCCGGATGACATCCGGCGGAAAACCGTTCGGAAACAGCGGAAAGGGACGCGCCAGATGGATCCCCACCATCTCCCAGTGGCCGGTCGTAGTATCTTTGCCCGGCGATTGCAGTGCGCACCGCCCGAACGCTCCCTCCGGCTGCGGCGCTTTCGGTAATTCCGGAATCGGCTTGAGATTCCCCAGCCCCAGCCCGCACAGATTCGGCACACGGAGTCCCCGCTGGCGCGCAATATTGCCCAGCGTGTCGCTGCCGACATCGCCGTAAGCAGCGGCATCGGGCATTTCGCCCACACCCACGCTGTCAAGCACAATCCAGATGATGCGTTGGAACCCCAGACCTCCAGACTACCAGGTTGGGAGAGCCGGAATCTGAAGAATCGGCGCAAGCAGCCACTGTACTGAAGCCGACATCCTCGCGCGCTAAAATAAAGACATCCGTGCAGACCCGACGTCATTTCATCGGCAACGTCGCCATTGCCAGCGGGAGCATCGCCACGCGCTCCGCGCTGGGCGCCAATAACCGCATCCGCTTCGCCACTATCGGAATGGGCGAACGGGGCGTGCAGCTTACCCGCGAAGCCATGGCGTGTCCGGATGCCGAGTTCGTGGCCGCGGCCGATGTTTACACGCGCCGCCTGGATGAATCGAAATCCCTCGCTGGCGACCGCCCCGATTTCGCCGTCCATACTGACTATCGAGCCCTGCTCGACGACAAATCGATCGACGCTGTCCTGATCGCTACCCCGCAGCACCTGCATGGCGAATGCTTCGTCGCCGCCATGGATGCCGGCAAGCACGTGTATCAGGAAAAGGCGATGGCATTCACGGTCGATCATGCGAAGCAGATGCGCGCCGCCCGCGAGCGCTCGCCGCGCAATGTGGTTCAGGTCGGCCATCAGGCCTGCTCCTCGGGCCATGTTGCCGACGCTCTCAGTTATCTGCAGAGCGGCGCCGTCGGACACATCACCGCGATCCAGGCCCGCATGCATCGGAACACGCCAGCCGGCAAACCGCAGTGGACGCGCCCGATCTATCCGGATATGACGCCCGCCAACGTCGCCTGGGATCAGTTTGTCAGCGGCGCTCCGGCCCATGATTTCGATCCCGATCGCCTCGTCAACTGGCGCCTCTTCTGGGATTATTCCGGCGGTAACGTCCACGAAAATATGAGCCATCAGTTCGCCTTCTGGAGCAAGGTGCTCAACCTCGGCATCCCCAGTGCGGCCACGATGACCGGCGGCATCTACCTGTGGAAAGACGGCCGCGAAGTTCCCGACACAATGACGGTTGCGCTCGAAATGCCGGAAGAGATGCTGTTCACCTGGGATTCCGGTTTCGGCAACAACTACCCAGGCATCACGGAAGAGGTCCTCGGAACCCACGGCACCATCGCGCGCGGCCAGCAGATTCGTTACATCCCGCAGCGCGTCAACCGGCCGGCCGGCGCTGAGTTGATGGGGCAAACCCCAACCGTGCCGCGCGCCCACATGCAGAATTTCCTCGACGCGATTCGCTCCGGCGGCGAAACTGCCTGTCCGTTCGAACTCGGCTATCGCGTCTCAGTTGCCTGCCATATGGCGGTTGAAAGCTATCTTCAGCAGCGTACTGTGCGCTGGGACCCGGTGGGCGAAGAAATCGTTTGAGTAAAAAAATTACAGTTGCAGCGGGATTGACCGCCGGATTCGCCGCGACCGCCTGGGCTGTTCGGGGTCGCTCTTCTTTCGTTTTCGATCACTCTTTCTGGCGTGGCGAACCCGGACGCAAGGCCATCGCGCTCACGTTTGATGACGGACCCTCGGCATCCACGCCGAAGTTTCTCGAAGTGCTGGCGCAATATCACGCTCCCGCCACGTTCTTCCAGATCGGGGCGAACGTGAAGCGCCACCCCG
>DASZVV010000011.1:0-19934 GCA_035546955.1 Bryobacteraceae bacterium | reverse complement strand
AGTGCCGGATTTCGATCGAGCTCAGCGACGGTAACGCGCGGAATGCCGTGCATGGAAGGGGGCGTGTAACGAATTCGCATCACGCGGCCGCTCAGGTCGCTGGAAGGGATGTGAGTGTCGCCGACCACCAGATCTTCCGGCGATTCGAGAATTGACGAACCTTTGACCGCGGCGGAGGTGGCGAGAGCGAGCGCCCACCGCCGATCGCGCGCGCCCGCCTTTTCGAGCGGGATGTCACGGCTCACGGCGTCGAACTTATCCAGATCGGCATGGACTTCGCCCACTGCGACGGCATGCTTTCGAAACCGTGGAATGGGGTCTTCCCACGTGCCGTCGGCAAGCAGATCGCTCGACAGCACGAGATTACGGGTTTCGGCGAACGCCTGTTCGAGCGAATCGTCGGTGGCGCTTGCATCGGGAAGGATGATGTCAACGGCCACGGCGGCCGGATGGGCGGGGGCAATTTTCATCAGACCGTCGCTCAGGGCGGCGCGGATGCCGGTGAGCCCACCGTACTTCGTCAGAGATTCTTCATCGATAGCGAGGATGATCGACTTGGGCCGCCAGGGCGCCGGGGATTCGAGCCGGAAGAGGAAATCGTAGGCGTGCTGATCGAGCTCACGGCCGGGGGCGGTCCAGCTCACTGCGAGCGCGGCGGCCGCGGAACCCAGCATAAGAAGAGCGAGAGCAAAATAAGCTTTCCGCTGCATCGGCTGCCGCTTCAATCAAATAAAAATGGGCGAAGCAAACTGCTGCTTCGCCCACGATACACCCAAACCAGTCTCACACCTATTTGCCGGCAGGAGGTTTGGCGGCGCCGGAGGCTCCGGGACGCGCAGCCGGAGGCGCCGCGGGAGAAGCAGCCGGTTTCGATGCCGGAGCCGCGGGGGCGGGAGCGCCGGCAGACGGATTCGCCTTGTCATACTCTTCCACGACCTGCTTCGTGATGTCCATGGCGCTGCCGCAGCAGACCAGGTTATTCGGCTGACTGCTGACGTCGAACACGAGCATGATCTGGTTGGCCTGAGCAACTTTGGTGGTGGCCTGCACGAGCTTGCCGTAGATTCCCTGGATTACGCGCTCCTGGTCGTCCTGTGTGTCCTGCTGATAATCCTGCTCATCGCGCTGCAGGGACGTCTGGAGTTTGGTGATATCGGCTTCCAGATTGGCTCTGGCCTGATCGCTCAGCGTTGCCTGTGTCTTCTTGAGCTGATCCTGCTTCGCCTGAATATCGGCGGTGCGCTTCTGGAAATCCTGCTCTTTGGGGCCGTACTTCTTCTGCAGCTCCGCAATCTGCGCCTGACCCTCTTTGGTCTGGGCGATCGCCTCCTGCATGTTAATGAGCGCCACCTTGGTTGCCTGAGCCCACAGGCCGGCGCCGGAAAACAGCGCCAGAGCCGGGACCAGCAAAAACTTCATTGTTCTCGTCATCTCGATTCCTCTATTGTCTCAATCTTATTTAGCGGGCGCGGCGGTCTTCGGGGCCGTCTTTGGAGTGGGCGCCGTACTGGCCGGCGTATGAGCAGCGGGCGCCGCCGCAGGTTTCGAAGCTGCCGGAGCCGTACCAGCCGGCGCCAGTCCGTTGGCCTTTTCGTAGGCAGCCACGATCTGCGCGCTGATATTGATGGACTTATCCCCGTAGATCAGGTTATTCGGGTTGGCGCTCGTATCGATCACAAAACTGATCCCATTCGCCGCCGCGTACTGGTTAACGATCTGCTGCATCTTCGGCACAATACCGCCGAGCTGCTTGTTTTCCTCGTCCTCCAGATCCTGCTGAGCGTCTTCCTGCTTCCGCTTCAGGTTTGTGGTGAGGGTTTCGATCTCCTGCTGTGCGGCCGTGGCCGCGGCGGGGCTCAGCGTGGAACGGTTTTTGGTAAACGCGTCCTGCTTCACCTGGATGTCTTTGGCCATCTGGTCGATCTGCGTCTTGACGGGTGTGAACTTATCGTTAATCACCTGAGAAGCTCTCTTGCCGTCGGTTGTGGCGAGGACGGCCTGCTGCATGTCGATGATGGCGAATTTCTGGGCCTGCGCCACTCCCGTACCAAGCGCGAAAACCAGCGCGGAGAGGGAGAGCAGACGGTTACTAATTCTGAGCATTACTGGTTCAATCCTGTTTAGATCCTTACATCTTACCGCTAGAACGTACGGCCGATCGTAAATCGGAACGTATGCTTCAATTCGAAATCCGGATAGGCGGGAGTGTAGGTGCTGATGGCATTCGAGACGGTGGCCGCGTTCGGCATCGTCGAGGGATCGATTAAGATCGGCGCCTGGAGCCACTGCTCCACCGTGCCGGGGTTATACGCCCAGTAGATCCGGAACGGCGCCTGCACGATAGGCAGCACCACGGAGAGTTCCAGGCCAACCGACGAGCGGGTCGCCTGCGTACCGGGCGCGATCAGCACTTTATCGTCGAATCCGGCGGCCGGGAACTGGTTGTTCAGATTGACGATCTGGCCTTCATTCACCTTGAGCTGGTTGGTGAATAGAATCTTGTTCATGCCAATGTCCACAAAGGGCGCCAGTGTGACGGGGCCCACGATCGGAATGCGGTATTCGAGGTTCACCACAGCCTGCGTGTCGCCGCCCGGCGTGATGATCTGATAGACCGGAATCGGCAGCCCGACCTGGGTGGAAACCAGCTGTCCGTTGATGAGCGTTTTCTGCGACCGCAGGGTGCCATCGGGATTGTAGATCGGCACGCTTGCGCTGCTCGGCAGGTAGGCTACAGGCGTGATCTGGAAGAAATCGAACCCGCGCACATCGTTTTCGCCGCCGAGGAAGGTGCGAGCGAAGGGCGGAACCACTTTGCCGCCATAGCCGAATTCGGTGGAACCGAGCATGTGGAACGCGATCACATTCCGGTGCCACCGCGGGCTCCGGTGGTAGTACTGAACGTCGATGGTCGGCTTGATCATGTTGACGTTGGCGCCCAGGATGCTGCCGCTGACTTCCACTGAGGCAAAGATGCTCTTGCCGGCCGTCGGGTTCAGATAGTTGTTTCGCGAATTGTAGCTGTACGAGGGAATGATCTTCGCCGTCTTGATACCGGTCAGCGAATTCGGACCGGCGACGCCTTCAAAATTCAGATAAGTGAAGTAGTTTGTGGCGCCGATGGACTGAGTTCGGATGCTGGAATCGTCATAGCCGAGCGACAGGCCAAGGCGGGCGAAGCTCCGGCGCAACGGATAACTGAACGAGAGCGAGACACCCTTCGAATCCTGCACGTAGTTCAGGACATTGGCGCTGCCGAGAGCGTTGTAAAACGCCGTGACATTCTGGCCTTCGAGCAGCGATTCCTGGACGCCCTGATTGTAAGAGAAGCGCCGGAGATAAACCTGCACACCCACCTGAAAGGGACGGTCGAATAAATAGGGTTCCGTAAAGCCCGCCGAGACGTCCGTCATCAGCGTGCCGACCTGGCCGCCCAGGCTGAGCGTTTCGCCAAGTCCGAGGAAGTTGTTGGTTGAATAATTCAGGCCGACGAACGATCCCGAGATTCCGGAAACGCCGCCGTTGAGGCTGATCGAATTGCGCCCGCGCTCGCGGACTTTCAGCGTGATATCGACCGTGTTGTCGCCGTTGCGTTTCAGCTCGTACGATTCATCTTCCTTGAGGGTTTCAAAATAGCCGAGCTGGTTGAGGCGAAGGATGCTGAGGTCCCAGAGCTGCGAATTGTAGGCATCGCCTTCATCGAGCAGAAGCTCGCGGCGGATAACCTTGTCGCGCGTCGTGGTGTTGCCGGTGAAATCGATACGGCGGATGAAGAACTGCTTGCCCTCATCGACATCCATCGTGATGTTGATTTTGTCGCTGTTCGGAATGATCTCGGTATCGGGAACACCCGTGTAATCGATGTATCCGTATTGGCTGTAGAGCTTGGTCAGGTTCTTCATGCCATTACGCATCTTTTCGTTCGAGAACGCCATGCCGGGGCGCAGACCGAAAGCGTAGGTCAGGAAGTCCGTGGAGCGGAACAGCTTGACGCCGGTGAAGTCCATTTTGCCGACGTAGTATTTGCGGCCTTCTTCGACCGGGATGGTAATGTCTTCGGCGCTGCCGAGGTGGTTTTCCTTGATCAGCGGGATATGGATCTGGCCATGCGCGCCGCCCGTGGCGCGGAGCTTGAGGGTTTCATCCAGCACCTTGGCTGTCGCGTAGCCGGCGTTGCCGTAGGCATCGCGGATGCGCTCCTTATCCTCTTCGAGCTTGTCCTGATCGAACGTTTTGGGGAAGAGTTCTTCGAAGAAGATCGAATGCGGGATGCCGATCGGCTTCAGATTCTTCATCGCATTGATCACTTCACGGCGGCTGAATGCCTTGTTGCCGACAATGGTGATCCTGCCGACCGAAACTTTCGGACCTTCATTCACCACGAAGGCAACTTCGACCGAAGTCGGAGGCACCTGGTGAAGCTCGGGAGTGACCGTCGCGAACTGGTGGCCGCGCTCCGCGAGCAACTCCTTAATAACGACCGCCGCTCGGTTGATCACATTGGGATCGTACATCGACTCCTGCACCATGCCGACCTTGCGTTCCTTGAGCCGGTCGAGCACATCCGAGATCGAGGCCGACTTGAGACCCGGATAGGTGATATTGCGGATCATCCGGCGCTCGGTGAGAACGAAGCGGACGATAATACCGCCCTGCTCGCCGCGCTCCGTCTCCAGACGGATATCGTCAAAGCGATTGGTGTTCCAGAGCGCCATGAAATCCCGGCGCAGAGTGTCTGGATTGTATACGTCACCTTTACGGCTGAAGATCAGCGCGCGAAGCGTATCCTGCGGCACGCGGCGCGATCCCCGGAATTCGATGGCTTCGATGACATCCGAAGCGAGCTTTTCGCCGGGGGCGCCGTTAGCGGCCGGAGGCGGCGGAGCTTCAAACTGGGGAGCCTGCACGGCGGGAGGAGTTCCGGGAGCCGGCGCGGCCGGCCGCTGTTGCGGCGCATTGGGCTGGGCGGGCGGGCGGTTCGCAGGCGTGTTCTGCTGCGGTTGCGGAACGTTTTCGAAAGGATTGTTCTGATTGGCCGGAGGCGGCGGCGTGTTCTGCTGAGCAAGCAGCAGCTGTCCGGCGATCACAAAACCGCCGAGACAAACCATGACCTTGGTCAGGCGCACAGGCCTGAATGAATTCATGAAACCGGGTTCCTTCCCATCGTGCAAGAGTTCAGGGACGCATTTCAACCGCACCGCGTTCCCTATGCACGTCGGCGCGCCATTTGGCGATTTCTACATTCTAGCGGACTTCCCCCGCTGGCTCAATGTGACTCCGCCGCACAGGTGCCGTTGAAGCGTCACTCGCCCTGAAATCTTTCCGTAACCGGCCACTCGTCTTCGCCTTTTCTTTACGCGGGCGCACGGCGCTCCGGGAACGGATTTTTCCCGGTTCCGCCAACCCATCTGCGACAATCACAAAAGTGGACAACCGGCGTATGTGCCCGAATTGCCGGGCGTTCATCACAACTTCAGACCGCGTTTGCCCCTATTGCCAGACTCGGGTGGGACCGCGCGCCATTGACCGGCGGAATCCGGGTACGGTACTGGGCGGCCTGATTCCCGCAGCTCACTTCACCACAGTCCTGATCCTGCTGATCAATCTGGCGATGTACGGAGCCAGCGGATGGCTGAGCGGGTCCTTCAGCGATATGAACCCCCGCGCCCTCTGGGTTCTCGGCGCCAAACTGGGGCCGAGCATCTGGATGGACCATCAGTACTGGCGGCTCGTCATGGCCGGGTTTCTGCACGGCGGCCTGCTGCACATCCTGTTCAACATGTATGCGCTGTTCATCATCGGGGCTCAGGTGGAGGAGCTGTTCGGAACACCGCGCTATCTCGTGATCTATTTCGCCAGCAGCGTCGCCGGTTTCTGGCTGAGCGCCCGCATGAACCCCATTCTCTCGATCGGGGCTTCGGCCGGGATTATGGGACTGATCGGCGCGGTTGTTGCGTTCGGACACGTGAGCGGCACGCAGGTGGGGAAGATGATCCGCAATCAGTATCTGGGGCTGCTGGCGATCAACCTGGTCTGGGGCTTTTTACCCGGGATGGCTGTCGATAACTGGGCGCACGTGGGCGGATTTCTGGCCGGCCTCGGGATTGCGTGGATTTGCGGAACGCCAGTGCGTTCCACCCGCGCCCAGGAGAGTTTGTGGCGTGCCCTCGCCGCGGGATGCGTTCTCGTGACGGCGTATTGTTTCTACCTGATGTACTCGCACTTCCCCTCGCCGGACGAACTCCGGCTGCTGTTCCGCATGGGCTGAGGAGCAGGCCGGATCAGCCGAGCATCTGCAGCAGCGCCTGGATATAACCGAACGAAAACGCAAAAGCCTGCGCCCCGCCGGTATCTCCGGGGATCTGGGGAACGTGATCCGGCATGATCATGTACGGGTAGCCGACTTCCTGATATGTCCTGATCGCTTCGATCATGTTCACGCTGCCAACATCCGGAAACGTTTCCTGGAAGTCGCTGAACCCGCCATGGATGTTCCGGAAATGCACGTTGAAAATCTTTTTGCGTGAGCCAAAGTAGCGAATCAGATCGTGAATTTCGCGGTTCGGATCCTTCAGCATCTCGGACACCGTGCCCTGGCAGAAGTTGAGGCCATGATAGGGGTTTTCGTGCATGGAGATGAACTTCTTCAGACCGTCGGGTGAGCCGAGAACCGTGTGGACGCCGCGGTAGCCTTCCGGCTCCGGCATCCCTGGATCATGCGGATGGCAGGCCATGCGGGTCTTTTCCTCCGCCGCGACCGGGACGACCCGTTCCAGAAAGTAATCGATGCGCTCCCAGTAAGCATCCGCGCTGACCGGTCCGGCTTCCGTGAGCTTGTCCTGATCGGTGAGCTGGGAGACGGCTTTCTGGTAGTTCCAGGTGCTGTACGTGCTCTCGCCGCGGCCGGGCGTGCGGCCAATCCGGACGACACCGAGAATGCTCATGTTGTATTTCACGGCCGGAATTCCGACCTTCGCGCAGTTGCGGATCATCTGCTGGATCTGCTCAATCTCGCGGTCGCGTTGAGGGCTCTGGCCCAGCATGATGGCCGCCATGGGAGCGTTCGCGATCACGGCGGAGGGCAGGGGGAGCGGCACCATATCAAGCGTGATCCCGTGCTTTTCGACGCGCTCCCGCAGCTTCGAGAGGCCGTCAACCGACCATTTATCATCCAGCGTGGAGGAGACTTCGCCACTGCAGATGTTCTTCACGCCGAGCGAAGACATCACGCTCAGGACGGAATCCTTGTCGGAGTGCTGGGTGCCGATCCGCATGGTGGCCTTACGGCCGGGCTCGGCGGGCGTGCCCCACGTGTAGGAGGGGACCTTCTGGGCGAGAGCGGCCGGAGTCAGCGCGAGGGCGCCGCCGGCGGTCTGGAAAAACCTGCGTCTGTTCATGGCCTTGTGTTGTCTACGTATATCAGAATCGATGCCGTGGAAAAAGGCGGCGCCGGGTCTTGCCTCAGACCGGTGGTGTGCGTCATATTGAAATCAGACCGCCCGAGCCTGATGTAGAGCGCTGCCATTTCCGGTTTCCGCTGCCCCCGATTTCCGGGTCGAAGTGTTCGGACGTCCATATGCGAAACGTCACACAGCGGATAGAACCAAATGACGGCGGAAACCTACCAGCTTCTGTTCTTCACCGAGCTTGCGGGCCTGCCTGTCTTCGACCTGAAACACCGGCGGATCGGGCGGGTGCGCGATGCCGCTATCGTTCCCCTGATCCATCCCGCGCGCGTTGACCGGTTTCTCGTCGGCGCCGGACCCTCCTGGCTTTCGGTCCGCTACGACCAGATCGCCACGATCTCTCTCAAGGGAATCCAGCTTTCGAACGAAAGACTTTATCCCTACCACTCCGACGAATACATGCTGCGGATCCAGCGCGACCTGCTCGATCAGCAGATTATCGACGTCAACGGCCGCAAGGTGGTTCGGGTCAACGATGTCACGTTCGAAATCCAGCGCGACGAGCGCGATTCGCTCGCGGTACTGGAGGTGGATGTGGGGGTTCGCAGCATTCTCCGGCGTGTGATGCAGGGCGCCGCCCCGCCGAAGCTCATCCGGCGGCTGCAGCGGCCGATCCCCCCGAATTCGATCCGCTGGGAATTTTGCAACATCGTTGAAGCCGACCCGCAGCGGCGGCTCCGGCTGAACATCTCGCACGACAAGCTGGAAAGCCTGCACCCGGCCGATCTGGCGGATATCGTGGAAGAACTCTCGCCCGACGACCGGCAGGCGATCATCGGCACGATTAACAGCGAAGTGGCGGCCGAGGCGCTGTCTGAAATCGATCCGAAGATGCAGGCGAGCATTCTGGAGTCGCTGGAGCCCGAAATTGCGGCCGGCATTGTGGACGAAATGGCGCCGGATCAGGCGGCCGACGCGCTCGGTGAGCTGGAGGATGAAACCTCCGCCGAAATCATGGAGGAGATGGAGGTCGAGCCCGAATCGGAGGTGCGCGAGCTGCTCGAATATGACGAACACACAGCGGGCGGCATGATGAACACCGAAGCAATCGTGCTCAGCGAAGAAATGCTGCTGGCCGATGCCACGGCGCGGCTGCGCGAGCAGTCGGATGCGCTCGAAAGCACGCATGCCGTATTTCTGGCCGATAAAGAAGGCCGCATTACCGCGCAGGTCGCGGTGTCGCGTTTGTTTCTCGCCGATGGACGCAGCCCGCTGCGCGAGCTGGCCGATGGCCGCCTGATCTCCACGCGCGCCGACGAGACGCAGAAGCGCGTGACGGAACTGTTCGACAAGTACAATTTGCTGGCCCTGCCGGTGCTTGAGGAAGACGGCACGCTCGCGGGCGTGATCACCGCCGATGACGTCATCTCGGTTCTGAGGAAGAAGTAGGATGGCGGGATTCATGACCCGCTGGCGGCGGCACCTGCTTGTGTTTCTGGCTGTCCTCGGCCCGGGATTCATCACCGCCATGGTCGATAACGACTCCGGCGGCATTCTCACGTATTCGCAGGCCGGCGCACGCTGGGGCTATCTGCCGCTGTGGACGCTTGCGCCCATTACGCTCGCGCTGATCGTTTCGCAGGAAATGTGCTCGCGCATGGGCGCGATCAGCGGCAAGGGACTCTCCGACCTCATCCGCGAAGAGTTCGGCCTGCGAATCACGTTCATCGTCATGGCGCTGCTGGTTCTCGCCAACATGACAAACATCATGGCGGAATTCGCGGGCGTGGCGGTGTCGCTCGATATTTTCGGCGTGAGCAAGTTCATTTCGGTACCGATTGCCGCGCTGCTCGTCTGGTTTCTGGCCGTGATGGGCAGCTATGAAAAGGTGGAGAAAGTTTTCCTCTTCGCCTGCTCGATTTTCGCCGTGTATATCGCCGCCGGCATTCTGGTGAAGCCGGACTGGGAACAGGCGATGATCTACAGCGTGAAACCGAAGCTGATGTTCGACGGCGGCTACATTACGATGCTGATTGCGATGGTCGGAACCACGATCGCGCCGTGGATGCAGTTTTATCAGCAGGCGGCCGTGGTAGAGAAGGGAATTACGGCGAAGGAATACACGGAATCGCGGATCGAAGTGGTGGTCGGCTGCATTCTGACGTCCGTCATTGCGTTCTTCATCATCGTGGCGTGCGCTGGCGCGTACCGGGATCATCCCACCGATATCGACAGCGCACAGCAGGCCGCGCAGGCACTGAAGCCGTTCGGTCCCTATGCGTATCTGCTGTTCAGCGCGGGGCTGCTGAATGCATCCGTCTTCGCGGCGTGTATTCTTCCGCTTTCGACGGCGTATTCCGTGTGTGAAGGCCTCGGTTTCGAGTCGGGCGTGAGCAAGAAGTGGAGGGAAGCGCCGATTTTCTACTGGCTCTACACGATCCTGATTGCCGGGAGCGCCCTGATCGTCATCACGCCGGGGTTCGATATGGTGAAGAACATCCTGCTGTCGCAGGTACTCAATGGCATGCTGCTGCCGTTCATCCTGATTTTCATGATTCTGCTCGTCAACAGGCGGGGGATCATGAAGGAATGGGTGAATCCGCGCTTCTATAACGCCGTGGCGTGGGCGACAGTGGTGATCGTGATCGGTATGACGGTTGCGCTGATGGGAATTACGATTCGGAATCCACAATGATCGACGAACAGGCTTTTCGCAAACACGCCGAACAGGCGATCGAACAACTGCAACGGGCGCTCGAGAAGGCCGCGGACCAGTACGGTTTTGAGGTCGACAGCAATCAGGGCGCGCTGACGATTGAATTTGAAGATCCGCCCGCGCGATTTGTGGTGAGCCCGAACGCGCCGGTGCGCCAGATCTGGGTGTCTGCGCGAGTGAAAAGTTTCAAGCTCGATTGGGACGAGGCGCGGAGCGCCTTCGTGCTGGGCGGCAAAGACCTGAAGGAGCTGATCGCGGGGGTGGTCGGCGAACAACTGGAAGAAGAGGTCACGCTTTAGGCGGTTCACGGCCAACAATGGAGTAGCTGGTGCTGCGTCCGCCTGCCGGGTTTTGAGTGAGGACTCCGAATTTCACAAAATTCAGGATGTCGCGCCAGGCGGTATCCTGCGAGCACCTGGCCAGTTTCGCCGCCCCTGTCAAGTCAATCTCCGCATGAATGCGGAGATTTGGCTGGATATTCTCCGCAAGCTCCGACCCGAAGGCTGGCTTCCGGCGAATTTCCGGCCATCCAGGCCTGCCCGACTCGAATAGAATAACCCTATGTCATTTCGGGCTTTTTGCGCTTCTGTGATCGTTGTCGTCGCTTTGCTGCCGGCTGCGGGTGGACAAACTTACTATCCCGACGAACAGTGGCGGACGGCGACACCGGAATCGCAGGGCCTCGATTCGTCCGCGCTGGCGGCGGCAATCCGGCAGATTCGCGAGAAAGGGCTCGGGATCCACAGTCTGCTGGTGATCCGGCATGGCTATGTGGTGGCGGATGCCAGCTTCTACCCGTACGACGGAAAGTCGCCGCACGATCTGGCATCCGTCACGAAGACGATCACGTCGACTCTGACCGGCGTAGCGGTGGGGAGCGGGCTGCTGAAGCTCGATCAGCCGCTGCTTTCGTTTTTTCCGAAGGAGAGCCCGGCGAATCCGGATGAGAAGAAGCGCAGCATCACTGTCGGCAACGTGCTGCACATGGAATCGGGACTCGATTGCGGCTTTGTTCCGGGCGAGCAGGAGCTGGAACAGATGAAACGCTCGCCGAACTGGGTAGAGTTCGCGCTTTCTCTCCCGATGAAGTACGATCCCGGCACGCATCCTTCGTATTGCAGTCCCGGATATCATCTGCTCGGTTCGATGATTGGAGCGGCGGCGAAATCGACCGAGGAAGAGTTCGGACGCAGGTATCTGTTCGGACCGCTCGGGATTCGCGACGTGGTGTGGGCTGTAGATCCGCAGGGGCGCAATCACGGTTGGGGCGACAGTCATTTCTATCCGCGGGACGTGGCGAAGATCGGCTATCTGTATCTGCATGGAGGCGTGTGGAAAGGAAAGCAGATTGTGCCGTCGGATTGGGTCAAGATGTCGATCACGCCGCCTGCAGGCGGGCGGGGAGCGCCTGGCGGCTATGGAATTGAGTGGAACGCGACGAATGGCGCAAATGGTCCGCAGTACGGCGGCAATGGCCGCGGCGGGCAGATTCTGTGGGTTTGGCCCGACCTCGACATGATCGTGGTGAGCAACGCGGGCGGCAACGGCGGACAGCTCGGACCGATGATCCGGGCGGCGGTGAAATCTTCGGAGGCGGTGCCGGAAAACGCGGCAGGCGATGCGGAGATGAAGACGGCGATCGCGGATGCGGTGCTGCCGCCCGCGAAGACGCCCGTCCCGGCGATGCCCGCAACGGCGTCTGCAATTTCCGGAAACGTCTACACGTTCCCGGTGAATTCATCGCGGATCGATAGCCTCTCGCTGGTGTTCGGGGCGGACGGAAGGGCGACGGCGAATATCCGGTATTACGGCGAGCCCTACAGCTTCCCGGTCGGACTCGATGGCGTTTATCAGGTGGGCAAGTTCGGCCCGCTCGGGTTGCCGGCGGCCGCGACCGGCAAGTGGACCTCAGAAAGCGATTTTCTGCTCGACCTGAATTTCATCGCAAACATCAATCACTACACCCTGGCGATTCATTTCACTCCGGAGAAGACGATTGATGTGACGGCGACCGAAGCCTCAGGGCTGATTCGCAATGGGCATCTGACCGGAACATTGGCCGCGAAGTAACCGTCAGGTAATCGAAGGCCAGCGGGGCGGACGTTTTTCAAGGAAAGCGTTGACGCCTTCCCGGAAATCGCCGGAAGCCATCATGCGGGCGCGAAGTTCATCATTGACCGCCGCCGCATCATGCCAGGAAAGGCCGCGCGTGCGCGCCACATGCTCCAGACCCACCGCCATCGCGACGGTACTGAACGATGCGAGGTGACTGGCAATCTGGAGCGCGCGGCTTTTCGGATCTTCCGCGATTTCTGCCGCAAGCCCGGCGCGGAACGCTTCTTCGGCGTCCATCATCCGGCCCGTAATACTGAGCTCGGTGGTCCGGCGTTCACCGATGGCGCGCTCGACAGCGCGAAAAATGACCGCCGGCCACAATCCAATCCGAATCTCCGTCAACGCAAAGCGCGCATCATTGCCCGCAATCACAATGTGCGCATTGGCGGCCACTCCCATTCCCGCGGCGAGCGCCGGGCCCTGAACGGCGGCGACAATTGGCTTCCGCGCGCGATCGATCACGGTAAAGAGACGGTCGTGGAGCGCCATCAATTCCTTCTGATCGGCGGCAAGGACCTCGGCGAGGTCCATGCCCGCGCAGAATGCCGGGCCGTTTCCGCAAAGCAGAATTGCGCCCACTTTCGCGTCGGCTTCGGCACGATCGAACGCAGCGAGCAACTCCCGGCAGACCGCCATATTCAGGGCGTTCCGCTTCTCGGGGCGGTTTAACGTCACCTGAAAGACACGGCCGAGGGTCGCGGTCTCAATCACAAAACCTCCAGCGGCAAAGCCTCGCCACGCGGGCGCTGCATCGCGACGTCCAGCGCCAGCGCCAGCACCGTGCGGGTGTCTTTCGGATCGATCACCGCATCGCAATGGCCGCGCGCGGCGGCATATTTCGCATCGAGCCAGCGCTCGTAATCGGCCCGCGTCCGCGCGATCGATTCCTTCAGTTCTTCGGGAATGGCGGCGCCCTTCTGTTCCACCTTCGCCAGTTCGGGCGCGTAGAGCGCCTGCACCGCGGAATCGCCTTCCATGACGCCGATGCGCGCGGTTGGCCAGCTAAACGTAAAGTTCGGATCGAAACCCTGACCGGCCATCGCGTAATATCCGGCGCCGGAAGCATGGTTAATCGTAAGTACGATGCGCGGAACGCCCGCGCACGACATCGTCTCCACCATCTCCGCGCCGGCGCGAATGATGCCGGCGGTCTCGGCTTCCTGGCCCACCATGAAACCGGAGACATCCTGCACGTACACGATGGGCGTACCTTCGCGCTCGGCGAGCTCGACAAAATATGCGACTTTGCGCGCCGTTTCGGCGTAGATAATCCCGCCGATGCGCGGCTTCAGAAATCCGCGGCGATTCGCGATCACGGCCACCGGACGCCCCGCAATTCGCGCGGCCGCGCAGAGCATTTCGGGTGCGTAATCGGCCTGGAATTCGCTGAATCCGCCGTCAAGGATGAGCCGCAGCACGTCTTCCATGTTGTAAGGGAGACGATGATCCGCCGGAAGAATGCTGTAGATTTCATCCGATATCGCCGAAACAGCATGCGATAAAGGCTTCGGTTCGGGCATTTCACCGAAACGCGCGCGAATCATATCGAGACAGGCGGCATCATCCTTCGCCAGATAATGAGCGACTCCACTGGACGCCGTGTGCAGCCGCGCGCCGCCCAGATGCTCCTGATCGATCGACTGGCCCGTCGCGCCCTTCACCAGATTGGGGCCGCCGAGTCCCATGAAGCTCGTGCCTTCCACCATGATGATGACGTCGCTCAGCGCCGGCAGATAGGCACCGCCCGCGATGCACGGCCCCATGACGGCGGCGATCTGGGGAATCCGCAGTTTGCGGCGCATGAGGGAGTTGTAGAAGAAGATGCGGCCCGCGCCGTACTGGCCTGGAAAGATGCCATCCTGGTAGGGAAGATTGACGCCCGCGGAATCGACCAGATAGACAATCGGGGCGCGGTTGCGCATCGCAATTTCCTGCGCACGCAGGATTTTGACGATCGTCTCCGGCCACCAGGCGCCCGCCTTCACGGTCGCATCGTTCGCAACAATAACCGCAGGGCGTCCTTTGATGTAGCCGATGCCGGTGATCACACCAGCCGCGGGCGCCTGGCCGTCATACCGGTCATAGGCGATCAGCAGCCCGATTTCCTGAAACGGCGCGCCGGCGTCGAACAGCCGCGCGATTCGCTCGCGCGCCGTCAGTTTTCCCGCCTGATGCTGTTTCGCGGCGCGCTGCTCCCCACCGCCTTCCCGGATGTGATCTTCCAGATGATGAAGCGTTTCCACCAGATGCCGCATGTGTGCGCTGCGCGCTACGGTGTCCCGTCCGCCGGATTGCTCTGCCATCGCTGATTTAGTTTAGCGGCTGCCGGTGCACAGTTAAAACAAGCCTGTTATAGAATGTCCGTTTCGGGAGAGTGAATTATGAAACGAATCATCACTGCGATTATTGCGGTTGCGGCGGCTTGCGGCATGCTTGCCGCGGCGGACGATGCGCTGCAGACTAACAGCGACGCGCTGCGGGCCGCTGTTGACGGCAAAAAGGGCGCTGCTGAAATTAAGAAGCTGGCGACAACTGTGCTGACGGAAGCGAAGAAGGCGGAGGGACCGGCGCCCGCGGATGCGGATAAGGACAACTGGGCAGCACATCAGAAATATGCTGAGGGAGTTGCGGAATATGCGGAGTACGCGCTGTATTCCGCTTCGGTGGGGGCGCCTTCGGCCACCGCGATCGATATGATCACGACGCTCGAGACCCTGGCGCCGAAAAGCAAATACCTGACACAGGATGCCTATCTGGTTGTTGCCAATGCGGCCATGGGCGCGCAGGAAGCGGACCGCGCGATGGCGTTCGCCAGGAAATCTCTTACGGCTCCGAAAGGCGCGAATGCCGCAAAAGCTGATACAAACGCGCATTACATCATTGGCGTCGCGGCGGCAAACAAGAAAGATAATGCAACTGCTTCCAAAGAACTGCGTGAGGCGCTTCCTGGCCTGAAAGGCACGCCCGCCATGGAAGGTCCGGCGCTTTATTTCCTGGGCGAGGCCACCTATGCGATCGGCCGTCAGCAGATGGACCGTACGGGCGCGGATCAGGGTATTAAATACATGCTCCAGGCCGCGCTGATCAGTGGGCCGTACCAATCCGCCGCCGCCGGCGAAGCGAGGCGCATGAAAACGGAAATGGGCGAGAAGTAATCGGACTTCGCCAGCAGAGAGAAAGGCCCGGATGCGCCGAAGCGCGTCCGGGCCTTTTCGTGGACGGCGTTACTTCGGAGTGCCTGCGTTCTCAAGGACGTAATGATCGCCCGTGCGGGTGAACGTCACGCGTGCTTTACCGGTCTCCGCCGGATCGCCGAACAGCACGGCGCGAGGCACAAAGACCGCGGTCTTCTCGCCACGGATCAGGAGGACTCCGGGGCTCGCTTCAGTGATGCGGTAGTCGCCCGCGGGAAGCGTGGTTGTGCCGGCTTTGAACGCGAACGGGACTTTCACGGCGAGCGCTTCCTGCATGGCGAACGCCGACGCCGCAAAAGCGGCGAACGTAATCAGGGTGTAAATGGCTTTTTTCATCGGTTTGGTTTCCTTTCGATTCGATTGTTGTTAGTGGAGATACACGTCCGCCGACATGCGCGGGGCACATGCATCGGGAGCTGCCAACGTGGGAGTGAAACTATCCCCTCGATCTGAGGATTGGTGTGGATCGACGAAGAAACAAACTGCTGCGGCGCGGTTCAGGCAATTTCAACTCGCCCGGATCGCTTACAAATCCAGCGTAGCGTGAACCAGCCGCGAAACCAAATTCATAATTTCAATGCGGCCTATACCGCTGGATTACAGGACTTTACTGCATCCGCCAGGGCGAAACTTCGGGCCATTTCTGCAGATTCTCCCGCGCCCAGGCGGCGTCTCTGTCCTTGTGACACCACGTGCAGGAATTGGGTTCGCCGAATTGCTCGGTGAGCTCGGGAGTTGCGATCCGGAAGGTGTGCGAGGGAACGTTCACATCCGCAATCTGATTGGCAACTTTCGGCATGTGGCAAGCGACGCACTGCGCGCCGGCCGAATTAGCCGGATGGTGGGTGTGGGCGGCAACATCCATGGAAGGCCCATTTGGAGTGTGCTCGTTATGGCAGGTGAGGCAGAGTGAATCCGCAGCATGCCCTCCGGATGCACCTTCGGATCGCGCACGATATTCGCCATTCGCGTCTTCTGCCAGGAAGCGTAGGTAGCAGGATGACACGTTTGGCAGGCCTGAGAACCGACGTAGGTCGCGGCAGGCAGTGAACAGGCGGAGAGCAGGAGGGAAATCGCAGCCGGGAATCGCATTTCCCCGAGTCTACACACGCGCACTGAAAAAGTTGTGAAGGTTTCCGGAAAAGGAAATGACTACATGAAGTAGTCTTTGACTTTATCCAGCAGGCCTTTTTCGTGCGGGTCGTTATCGACCGGCAGCGTCTCGCGGAGTTCCTCGAACAGGCGCCGCTGATCGCGGGTGAGCTTGGCCGGGGTGCGCACCTCAACGTGCACGATCAGATCGCCGCGCCCCTTGCCCTGCACTTCGGGAACACCTTTGCCTTTGATGCGAAGCTGCGCGCCGCTCTGTGTGCCTTCGGGAATCGTGAGCTCGTGCGGACCTTCGAGCGTGGGCGCCTGAATCTTCGCGCCCAGCGCGGCCTGCGCAATATTGATCGGAATGCGGCAATGCAGATCGTTATTGTGCCGCTCGAAGACCGGATGTTCTTTGACCGTGAAAAAGATGTAGAGGTCGCCGTTCGGGCCGCCGTTGGAACCAGGCTGTCCTTCGCCGGAGACACGCAGGCGATTGCCATCCGCGATGCCGGCCGGTACCGTGACCTTCAGGCGCTTGTTGACATGCTTGTAGCCTTCGCCTCGGCAATCGCGGCAGACCTGCTTCACGATTTCGCCGGCGCCGCCGCAGTGCGAACACGTGCGACGCACGGAAAGAAAGCCCTGTGAGAAGAGCTGTTCGCCGCGCCCGTGGCAGGCCGGGCAGGTCATCATCTGGCTGTCCGGTTCCGCGCCACGCCCGCGGCAGCGAGGGCAGGCCTCCATTTTGGGGACCTGAATTTCGATTGCCTTGCCGAACGCCGCCTCTTCGAACTGCAGCGTCATGTCGTAGCGAAGATCGTCGCCCTTGGTGGCGCGAGGCCGTCCGCCGCGATTGCCGCCGCCTCCGAAAATATCGCCGAAGCCGAAAACCTGGCTGAGCAGATCGCCCAGATCCATCTGCGATGGATCGAAACCGCCGCCGCCCATCCCCGAAATTCCGGCGTGCCCGTAGGCGTCATAGGCCGCGCGCTTCTGTGCATCGGAGAGGATGCCGTAGGCCTCAGCCGCTTCCTTGAATTTCTCCTCGGCCTGCGCATCGTCGGGATTGCGATCCGGGTGATATTGCAGAGCGAGCTTGCGGTAAGCGACCTTCAATTCCTGCTCGCCGCAGGAACGGGTGACGCCCAGGATTTCGTAATAATCGCGTTTCGTCGCCGGCATTGGTGTTTCTAACTGCCCACTAGATCTTCAGAATTCGCGAATCGGAGCGGGGTTCCGCCGGAACCGCCACCCGCACCATGGAAGGCCGCAGCAGCTTGCCCTTAAACTGGTAGCCGCGCCGGAATTCGCCGAGCACGGTGTTCTCCGGCGATTCGTTCGTCTCCACGCGCTCCACCGCCTGATGGATATTGGGATCGAACGATTTGCCCGCAGCCTCGATCGGTTCGAGCCCGACCTTCTTCAGCGCCTCTGACATGCGCTGATAAATCATTTGCACGCCCTTCGCGTATTCCGAGCTGGAGGAGTCTGCCGCCAGTGCGCGCTCGAAATCGTCGAGGATCGGCAGCAGCTCGCCCACCACTTCCATGCTGGCGTACTGAGTCTGCTCCTGACGTTCACGCTCGTTGCGCTTGCGGAAGTTGTCGAATTCGGCCTGCCGCCTCAATAACGTGTCGCGCAGTTCATCGCGCTCCACTCGCAATCCGTCGCGCTCCACACGGAGCTTATCGAGTTCGGCGGCGGTTGCGGGATCGGACGCACCGGCAAAGTTGGCGGATGCGGTCTCCGCGTTGATTTCAGGGTTTTCCACGGTTCGATTCGGCTAAATGACGCCCTATTTCAGATTAACATCGGTCCGGAGGGCAGCGCCGGACATCTGTGCCTTTTGGATGTGCGGGCTCAGGCCTGAGATTCGAATGCCTGCCCGATCTGCTGGACCGCCGCAATCACCCGGTCATACTGCATTCGCATCGGCCCCAACACCGCTATCCGAGTGCGGACGCCGGACGGCAGATTGACCGTAACTCCAATCAATGCAAGCTGGCCCATGGAAGGATGCGCCTCCTCCAGCCCCACGTGAACGCCCACACGCCCCTGGGAATTCGCCAGAAAACGATCGAGCAGCGCTACCACCTGCTGCTTCTGCTCCAAAGCCCGGAAAAGTTCGTGCATCCGCTCGCGGGTGAGATGGAGATCAAGGCCGATCAGGTAGGATGCCCCGTCCATCGCGAGCTGCGGATCGGAATCGGCGAAAAGTCCTTTCTCGCACAGAAGAGTCAGATGGCGCAGCATTTCGTCGTACGTTGCGCGTTCTTCCTCGATTCGGCGCAGCAGTTCGAGGCGCGCGCGTTCGAGCGTCCAGCCCGCAAAGTGGTGATTCACGTAATTCCGCAGCAGCGTGAGATCGTTCTGGTGCAGCTCACGGTCGAGCGTAACCACGCGATTGCGCACCATGTGATCCCGCGTAGCGACAATCATGAGAACGCGGCGGTCGGAGAGGCCGATCAGCTCGATGTGCTCCAGTTCCTGGGACGAAATCGGCAGCGCGGCGACAATTCCCACATTGCGGGTAAATTCTGTCAGCACGCGGCTCGCGGTCGCAATGCGGTCTTCGAGAGAACCGGCGGACTGGATGCGCGAATAAAGCCGCAGGCGATCCGCGTGAGCCAAAGGCTTCGGAGGCAGGCTCGCGGCGAAGTCGCGGAATGCTTTTTCCGTGGGAACACGGCCGGCCGAAGCGTGCGGCTGAGCAAGATATCCATCTTCCGCCAGATCGGCCATTACATTGCGAATGGTTGCGGGACTGAGTGAAAGATGACGCAGACGTGCGAGGGTCCGCGAGCCAACTGGCTCGCCGGATTCGATGTGGGCGCCGACGATCTCGTGAAGAATCGTTCGCTCCCGCACAGAAAGCTGTCCTGGCACGGGCTCCATACCTAATGCACCTGTTTTGAATATATAACGACGCATATCGCGATTGATCAAAATCTGCGAGGATGGGGGTTTATGAGACGAAAGCGAGCATACGCGACGTACATCACGCTGGCGGCAATCGCGGTCTATCCGGCACTGGCCGATCAGATCACGTTGAAGAACGGCGACCGGATTACCGGCTCCATCGTAAAGAAAGAAGGGAAAGATCTGACGATCAAGTCCGACCTCATGGGAACGGTGACAGTGCCCTGGGATCAGGTGACGGACATCAAGACTTCCGAGACGCTGAATGTTATTCTTTCCGGCCAGACGAAAGTGCCGCCGACGGTGACGAAAGCCGCAGTTTCCGAGAACAACGGCCAGGTAACTCTGTCAGGTGCCCCTAGCGGACCGGTAACAGTTGCGCTTGGGCAAATCGACGCCATTCGGAATGCGGTGGAAGAGCAGGCATACGAACGAATGCTGCATCCCGGCTTGCTGCAGCTCTGGACCGGCACCGCCTCCCTGGGACTG
>DASZVV010000010.1:0-5506 GCA_035546955.1 Bryobacteraceae bacterium | reverse complement strand
CGATCTTCGCCTCGACATGGTCCGATCCCATTCTCTGCGGAGTGTGCCGCGATAAAAGCTAAGCCGCCACGGCTACTGGCTGTGCGGTTACCGCTGGCCCCCGCGACCGCCACATATCCCGAGCGATCGCGAACGGCGATGCGATCATGGTCGCCATGCCGATCGGAATCACCAGCGCGCTCATGGCGGCGCCCCAAAGCGCCATCTCTGCCACCATCAGGGGCAGAGGCTCCTCGTGAACCACCGCAGCGATCGTATCGGCCGCCGGCTCGGCGGTCATTTCCGCCGGGATCAGCGGCGTCTCCACGGCCACTGCCGCCGGTAGATTTTTCTGCCGCCGCGTCCGGGTCTTTCGGTTCGCCGTTTCTTTTCGTTGAGTCAGGCGTCTCATGCCTGATTACTTTGCAAAACCTGTGCCAAATGCGGGGTATCCGGCGGGCGACTCGCCGGTCCATTTTTAGGAATCACGCATCCATTCGCAGTGCAGTCGTGTTCGCACGCATCGGCATACCCCTGCTCGATCATCGTCGCGATCGCCTGCCGCTCGAAATTCAGCAGTCCCAAAAATCCGCCGAGCGGCTTCTTGGGATAGTAGCGATGGATCGTCAGTTTACGCGGCAATTCGCCTTCTTTTTCGAGCCGCCTCCGGATCGTTCGCGCCGCCCGGATAAAGCGCTTGCCAGCCGCGGTATCGAAATCCGCCTCATCGCTCTCCATCCGTTCGAGTACTTCGAGCCCTTCGTTGATCCACCGCGCGGTCTCAATATCTTCGGCAATATTTTCCGCCACCATCGCTGTCACCACCCGATTCATCACATCCCAGGTGGCGCCAGCGTACGCCTTCCCGAGGTCCGGAACGCAGGGATCCAGACTGATGACGTGAATTTCGCTCGCGCCCGCGTCGATCGCCGGTTTGATCGGCGTATTCATCACGACGCCGCCATCGATATAAATCTCGCCCTCGATCGAAACCGGCGGAAACAATCCGGGAATGGCGGCGGATGCCCTCACTGCCTGCCACGTGAGCGCATTGTTCAGATGGCGTACATGAAAATTGCGCGGCTCTCCGGTGCCCCAGTTCGTCGCTGTCACCGTCAGCCACTTTGCCGATTCCCGCAGCACGTGCGGCTCGATCGTGTCCTGAATGAGCCGCGCAAACGGATCGGTATCCAGAAGAACACTGAGATCGATCAGTCCGGCGAGCCGGTGCGAGAGCCTCCCCGTCGACGCGAGAAAATGGCCCACCGTCCGCGCTGTGTATCCGCCGAACGCAGTCAGGTCGCCCGCCAGCCGCTTCAATTGCTCGAGCGGACTGCCCGGGATCCGGTGATCGAAGTAATTTTCGATATGCCCGCGAATCCGGTATACGCCGTTGCCGCGCCCGTCGCCGCTATCGGCGATGCGGTTGAGCCAGATTTCCTGCAGGAGTTCCGCCGACGCGCAGGCGCCTCCTTTGTTCATTGCGAGAATCGCCGCGTTGAAATTCCCGACGGAGGTTCCGGCGAACACCTCGGCATCGAGCGATCCCCTGCCGCACAATGCCCGGATTACGCCGACCTCATACGCCCCGAATGCGCCCCCGCCCGAGAGCACCAGCGCTGATTTTGTATTGTCGCTGTCCATAAAATACCGAGTGTCTTTACCGCAGACCTTATTTCAGCTCTCCCTCCACCGTCCGCAATTCCGCCCGTGCTGCCGCCGATTCCGGGGCAACGCGGGCCGCTGTCTCCAGATGCTCGCGTGCTTCACGCAGCATTCCCAGCTTTTCCTCCGCGAATCCTTCATCGAAATTCGTCATGTAGTCGTCCGGCGCCTCTGACAGCACTTGTTGGAAGGCTGCGCGAGCCTTCGCGTAAGCGCCGGTTTCGATATACGCGGTTCCCAGATCCCGCCGTGCCATCAGATTACGCGGATCGCCGCTCAAAATCCGCTGCAGCGTCGCGATTGCCGCGCCGTCCTGCCTGCGATAGAGCTCAAGCTGCGCCGTCTCATATTGATGGAATTCCGGCAGCCGCTCTTTCGGATCCGCTCTTCGCCCCGCTACTGCTGTGCGCGGACCCGCCGTCAGATATCCGAGCGAATGCAGCAGCGCATCCGCGCCGGGATTCGCACTCTTCGGCGCCGCATTCTTCGCCGGGTACCGCGCGATCAGCTTCGCCAGTTCCTCTCGGATCTCGCTCGCCTTCGCCGCATCCTTCACCGCGAGATTGACGTGCTCCCCAGGATCGTTCCGCAAATCGTAGAGCTCCGGATCCGGCGCTTCGATGTATTTGTATTCGCCCACCCGCAGGCTGCGCAGGGGCGCCCATCCGAACGCATCGCGCGCATGCACGCTTTCCGCATATACCGCACCGTGGGCGCCAAACAAATCCCCGCCTTCGAACGATGCGCGCTTTGCCACGTGCAGCAGATCCAGCACCGTCGGCGCGACGTCGATCAGCCCCACGGGGTCCTCCACCCGCGCCGGATGCCCCGCATCGCCCGCCGGCCAATGAATCATCAGCGGCACGTGCAGTGTGCTTTCGTAGATGAAATATCCGTGGGTCGATTCGCCATGATCGCCGAGGCTCTCCCCGTGATCCGCCGTGAGAATCACTATCGCCCGGTCCCAAAGCCCGGTCTCCACCAGTGCCTTCTTCAGCGTGCCGATCAGCTCATCCACATACGCCAGCTCGCCGTCATAGCTGCCGCGCGTGTACGGCTTGTGCAGATCGAACAAATGTACAAACGCGAACACGGGCGCGCCGCGATTCTCCACCAACCATTGCCGCGCCGCCCGCACTACCAGCGCTCCGTCGCGCCGCTCGCTCCCCGCCGCCTCACTGCCGGGCGACACACCCATCAGCATCGATCCTGAGATCGGCGAGAACGCATCGAAGTGAAACGGGCTGTCGTAAAAATCGAACCCGTTGTCAAGACGCATTTCCTTTTCCAGAAACGCCGACCCCACGAATCCCGCCGTCCGGTACCCGCGCGCATGCAGCGCCGTCGCCAGCGTCGCGGCGTCTGCGGGCGCAGGCTGGGCGTTTTCCTCCACGCCGTTTTCGAACGGATAAGTTGACGTCAGCAGCGACGTGTGCGACGGCCCCGTAAATGGAATCTGGCAATCCGCCTGCGCGAAGAGCGTGCCATGCGCGGCAAAGGAATCGATGTTCGGCGTCGGCGTCTTCCGGTAGCCGTACGCCCCCACATGGTCCGCGCGCAGCGTATCGATCGAGATCAGAACGACCGGAGTCTGAGCTGCCGCGCTCGTGATAAACGCCAGATAAAGCGCAACGCGCCGCAACTTCACGTCTCGATTTTACTGCGCGCTAACATGGTGGTTCATGCAGCCGGTGTTCGCGTATATCGGGCCAGGCGCCGGATTTGCGTTCCTCGGATCATTCCTCACGCTCGCCGCATCGTTCTTCCTCACGGCAGCCGCGCTCCTGCTCTGGCCTTTTCGGGCAGCGCGCGCCGCGTGGAGACGCCGCAACAGCCTCCGCGCCGCCCGGGTCCGCCGCATCGTCTTCCTCGGACTCGATGGACTCGATCCCATCCTTACCGAGCGCTGGATGGACGAAGGCAAGCTCCCGAACTTCGCACGCCTCCGTGAACAGGGTTCATACCGCCGACTCCGCACAACCTTCCCTGCGCTGTCTCCCGTTGCCTGGTCCACCTTCGCCACGGGCGTCTCGCCCGCGAAGCACAACATTTTCGACTTTCTCAATCGCAGCCTCAAAACCTACGTCCCGGAACTCGCGCCCTCCAAAGTCCGGCCGGCCACGCGCGTGATGAAACTCGGCCGCTTTCGCATTCCGCTCTCGCGCCCCTCAATCGACGCCCGCCGCAAGAGCCAGTCTTTCTGGAAAATCCTCGGCGATCATTCCATCCCCAGCACCATCCTTCGGGTGCCCATCACTTTTCCGCCGGAAGATTTCGCCGGACGCATGCTCTCCGCCATGTGTACTCCCGACCTCCGAGGTACCCAGGGCAGCTTCACCTTTTTTAGTACCCGTGCCGTTCAGCACGGCGTCGAAGGTGGCGAACGGCGCGCGCTGCGCCGCTCCGGCGAATATCTGACGGGCGTGCTCGATGGCCCTGCGAACGAGCTTCTCGAAAACGGCGGCATTCTCTCCCTGCCGTTTCGGCTTACGCTGGACTCCTGGCTCCTCGAAATCGCCGGCCAATCTCACCGCCTCATCCCGAATCAATATTCTTCGTGGATTCGCCTCCCCTTCAGCGCCATGCCAGGCGTCAGCGTACATGGAATCGTTCGCTTTCTGCTCACCGAAACCGCGCCCGAAATCTCGCTTTACGTCACCCCCATTCAGATCGACCCCGAAAGCCCCGCGCTCCCCATCAGCCATCCAGGGTTTTACTCCGCCTATCTCGCGAAACTCCTCGGCTCCTACGCCACCGCCGGAATGGCGGAGGACACCTGGGCTCTCAACGAAGGCGCCATCGACGAAACCGGCTTCCTCTCGCAGGCCTGGGACATCTTCCGCGAGCGCGAAGCCATGTTCGATGAAGCCCTGACGAACACGCAGCGCGGCGTCGTGGCCTGTGTCTTCGATACCACGGACCGCGTCCAGCACATGTTCTTCCGTCATCTGGATGGCCGCGGCGATCCGCGCTGGAGCGGCGTCATCGAAGACCTCTATTGCCGCGCGGACGCGCTCCTCGGCAAAACGATGGCGAAGCTCGACCCCGAAACGGCTCTCTTCGTTCTCTCCGACCATGGTTTCCGCGCCTTTCGCCGCGCCGTCAATCTCAATTCCTGGCTGCTGGAACATGGCTATCTCGCGCTGAAGGACGAAGCCGCCGAAAGCGGCCGGTATTTTGAAGGGGTCGATTGGTCCCGCACCCGCGCCTATTGCCTCGGGCTCAGCGGCCTCTATCTCAACCTCCGCGGCCGTGAATCCTGCGGAATCGTCGCGCCTGGAGGCGAAGCCGAATCCCTGAAAACCGAACTCATCGCGCGCCTCTCCGGTCTGCCCGATGAAGAACTGAACGGCATCGCCATCCGTCAGGTCTACGCGACGAATCAGCTCTATCGCGGTCCCTACCTGAATGCCGCGCCTGACCTCATCATTGGCTATAACGACGGCTATCGCACTTCCTGGGACGCCGCCGTCGGCAAAGCCACCGCTCGCGTGATTGAAGACAACCCGAAGCCCTGGAGCGGCGATCATTCCGTCGATCCTGTCCTCGTTCCCGGAGTTCTCTTCTCCAATCTCAAACTCGAAAACGCCGATCCCGGCATCGAAGATCTCGCCCCGACGGCTCTCGATCTCTTCGGCATCGCCGCGCCCGCGTGGATGGATGGCACGGTGATCCGTTGAGGCCGCTGATCCTGATCCTCTCGGCGATCGCCCTCCTCAATTGCGGCGGCGCCCAGCGCAGCTATCCGAAATCCCTCATCGTCCTCGGCGTGGATGGCATGGATCCCGGCTTCGTCGAACGCCATTGGGACGAGCTCCCCAACCTCCGCCGTCTCCGCGACCGTGGCGGACTTACGCGTCTT
>DASZVV010000009.1:0-10972 GCA_035546955.1 Bryobacteraceae bacterium | reverse complement strand
TCACTCCCCTCGCAGGGGTTCTTTTCACCTTTCCCTCACGGTACTTGTTCACTATCGGTCGCAAACAGTATTTAGCCTTGCCGGATGGTCCCGGCTGATTCCCGCAGGGTTCCACGTGTCCCGCGGTACTTAGGAGCCACTGAAAGGAGGATTGCATTTTCACCTACGGGGCTATCACCCTCTATGGCCGGCCTTCCCATGCCGTTCGATTAACACTCCCCTATCCCTCTTTTTAACCATCTGGATTCACGGTTTCCCGCGCCCCCAGATGATTATTGTGGTCCTGCAACCCCGGACTCTCCTTTCGAATCGTCCGGTTTAGGCTCTTCCGATTTCGCTCGCCACTACTTTCGGAATCACGGTTGTTTTCTCTTCCTTCAGGTACTGAGATGGTTCACTTCCCTGAGTTTGCTCGATCACCCTATGTATTCAGATGAACGTAAATGGTGTTCACACCACTTGGGTTTCCCCATTCGGAAATCCCCGGATCACAGACTGTTAGCGTCTTCCCGAGGCTTATCGCAGCTGACCACGTCCTTCATCGCCTGTTTGCGCCAAGGCATCCACACGCACGCCCTTAGTAGCTTGACCATAAAATCTATTTCGAACACAAAATGTCCATATGGTTCTTCTAACTTGCGCTTACATCCCTTCCACCCGGCCGCCCACGGACTTCATGGACTCCCGAGCTTCAGGATATTGCATTACTTGTGATTCAAATAATGCCCGTCAAATATTCAGTTTTCAAAGATCAGACTTCCCGCTACTTCATCGGGAGGCCGAAAATCATCTTTCCGCTTCCGGAAAAACCACCTTCGGCTTCCGCTTTCAAAATTGGTGGGCCTGGGTAGATTCGAACTACCGACCTCACCCTTATCAGGGGTGCGCTCTAACCAACTGAGCTACAGGCCCTTGGATTGGAACTGGTGGAGCTGGTCGGGATCGAACCGGCGACCTCCTGAATGCAAATCAGGCGCTCTCCCAGCTGAGCTACAGCCCCTCAAATAATTCTGATCGAGGCCGATTGGATGCAGGGCAGCCGGCACCAGGCCAGCTACCACTCTAAACGACTTCCAAACTTTGAACCAAGAGTCCGGAACAAATTCCCTTCTCCTCCAGCTTGCGCCGTTGGATCAGGGGTATGGACTGGAACGGCTATCGCGCGTACACTCAGCGCGACTCCAGCCACGGTCTCTTTAGAAAGGAGGTGATCCAGCCGCAGGTTCTCCTACGGCTACCTTGTTACGACTTCACCCCAATCATGAGTCACACCTTGGGCCGCTGCCCCCTTGCGGTCGGCGCGCGGACTTCTAGTACAACCCACTTTCGTGATGTGACGGGCGGTGTGTACAAGGCCCGGGAACGTATTCACGGTGGCATGCTGATCCACCATTACTAGCGATTCCAGCTTCATGCAGGCGAGTTGCAGCCTGCAATCCGAACTGAGAACGGTTTTTTGGGATTGGCTCCCCCTTGCGGGTTGGCAGCCCTTTGTACCGTCCATTGTAGCACGTGTGTAGCCCTGGACATAAAGGCCATGAGGACTTGACGTCATCCCCACCTTCCTCCAGGTTATCCCTGGCGGTCTCCTGCGAGTTCCCAACTAAATGATGGCAACACAGGACAAGGGTTGCGCTCGTTGCGGGACTTAACCCAACATCTCACGACACGAGCTGACGACAGCCATGCAGCACCTATACTACGATCCCTTGCGGGAAGGCCGGCTTTCACCAGCTGGTCCGTAGCATTTCGAGCCCAGGTAAGGTTCTTCGCGTTGCGTCGAATTAAACCACATGCTCCACCGCTTGTGCGGGCCCCCGTCAATTCCTTTGAGTTTCAGCCTTGCGACTGTACTCCCCAGGCGGCATATTTAACGCGTTAGCTCCGGCACAGACCAAATGAATGGCCCACACCAAATATGCATCGTTTAGGGCGTGGACTACCAGGGTATCTAATCCTGTTTGCTACCCACGCTTTCGTGCCTCAGCGTCAGTTATGGTCCAGAAAGCCGTTTACACCACCGGTGTTCCTCCTGATATCTACGCATTTCACCGCTACACCAGGAATTCCACTTTCCTCTCCCACACTCTAGCCTCTCAGTATCCGGCGCACCCTCCCAGTTGAGCCGGGAGATTTCACACCAGACTTAAAAAGCCGCCTACGCACCCTTTACGCCCAGTAACTCCGAACAACGCTTGCTGCCTACGTATTACCGCGGCTGCTGGCACGTAGTTAGCCGCAGCTGCTTTTGCAGGTACCGTCATAATCGTCCCTGCCGAAAGAGCTTTACACCCCGAGGGGCTTCATCGCTCACGCGGCGTCGCTGCATCAGGGTTGCCCCCATTGTGCAAGATTCCCCACTGCTGCCTCCCGTAGGAGTCTGGCCCGTGTTTCAGTGCCAGTGTGGCCGTGTGCCCTCTCAGGCCGGCTATCGATCACAGTCTTGGTAGGCTTTTACCCTGCCAACTAACTAATCGACCGCGGACTCCTCCTCCAGCGCATTGCTGCTTTCCTCTCTCGAGCTTATGCGGTATTGTCGCCGGTTTCCCAGCGGTATTCCCCACTAGAGGGTAGATGATCCACGTGTTACTCACCCGTACGCCACTTTACTCATGGATTGCTCCACTTTCTCGTTCGACTTGCATGTGTTAGGCGCGCCGCCAGCGTTGATTCTGAGCCGGGATCAAACTCTCATTTTAAAAATGTGAGAATGTTTTCGCCCCGGTTAAAATTCAAAGTTCTGACGAAGTTGTTTAGTGCATCCAACCAGATTGTCAAAGATCTGGACTTGCCCGCTCCCGCCTCCGAAGACGCGAAAACGAACAGTCAGCCTCGAAACTTGCGCGATTCACCTCGCTTCCGCTCTATTTCGCGCGTGAAGCGCAAAGGGCCATTACATCGCCCGAGTGAACCACAAAAAAATTTCGTTCTTGAAAAAGAACTTACAGGAGGTTGTTACCACCGCTGGGCCAAACCCGAAGACCGAAGTCTCGATTCGCCGCTACAGCTTGTTACCGCCTTGCTTGCCGTCTTTCGACAGCGACCTTACTAGGGTTACTCTACCATGCCTTTTACAACTTTGCAACCTTCGATCGAGCTGCAGGCGACAGACTAACCTTTGCTATCTCGCCCGTGACTGCGTCACAGGCAACCAGCCGTGCAGACCGTGTCTGCTGAGCTCGGCTGCGTTCCCGACAGCTCTTGTAGATTAGCAAGCCGTTAGCAGTTTTGCAACCATCAATGGAAACTTTTTTTGAAATGCCTTAGAATCAGTATTTTGTATGCGGTACATCTATCTGCACGGCTTCGCCTCCGGCCCGCAATCCCGCAAAGCGCAAGCTTTCCGGGCAGCCCTCGCCGCCTGCGAAATCGACCTCGAAATTCCGATTCTCGATGAGACTGATTTCGCACATCTCACTCTCTCCGGCCAGTTGCAGGTCATCCAAAAGACCCTCTCCGGCGCCCCCTGCCGCCTGATCGGCTCGTCCATGGGCGGTTACCTGGCCTCCCTCTACGCCGCCGCCCACCCTGAGGTCGACCGGCTCGTCCTGCTGGCGCCCGCTTTCGCATTCCAATCCCGCTGGCGCGAGATCCACGGCCAGCCAGCCATCGACCGCTGGCGCCAGACCGGCTGGCTTCCCGTTTATCACTACGGCGCGAAAGAGATCCGGCAGGTTCATTTCGGCCTGTACGAAGATGCCGGCCTCTTCCCCGCCTACCCCGACTTCGGCCAGCCCGCCCGCATCTTCCATGGCATCAACGACACCGTGGTCCCGATCGGCTTCTCCCGAACCTTCGCCGCAACCCACCTCAACGCCCAACTCACCGAACTCGATTCCGATCACGAACTGACGGACGCCCTCGAAGTGATCGTCCGCGCGGCAATCCCGTTCCTGACCGAATGATGCCACGACTGGCAATTCTCCCGCATCGTCCCACCCGATAAACTCGGGACAATGCGCCGGGCGATGCTCATCCTCATCCTGGCCGGCACCTTCGCCGCGACGGCCCTCCCCCAGGACGCGGACGAACCCCTCACCACAGAAGCCCTCATTGACGCCACTGCCCGCGCCGCCGCCATCTTCGCCCACAGCGCCCCGGGCATCGTCGCCCGCGAAACGCTCGAGCAGCGCGGCCGCCGCGGCTTCGTCCAGATTCTCCAGGAACAACTGAAGAATCGCCCCAAAAACACCCGCGAAGACGGCAACTTCACGGTCAAACTCCCGCCTGCATTCCACACCCACGTCGTCGTCTCCGACTACGCCCTCGGCCAGATTGGCGCAAGCCGCGCCATCCACGAAATCCGTTCCATCATCACCATTGACGGGCGCCAGATCTCAGCCGCCGACGAAGCCCGCCATGCGCTCGCCATCGGCATCCAGTCCGAAGACGACGAACTGAAACACCGCCTGCTCGAAAACTTCGAACGCAATCGTCTGGAAGGCGCCGTCACGGATTTCGGACAGCTCATTCTTCTGTTCACCGCGGCCGCTCGCCCGCACTACACGTTCACGATGGGGCCTCGCCGCCTGCTGAAAGGCGTCCCGATGATCGCTCTCGATTACACACAGATCTCCGGCACGAGCGGTCTCACCGTCTTCCACGAGCGCACCATGACCGTCAGTTCCACGCACGGCGAGATCTGGCTCCGCACCCCGGATCTGCTCCCCATGCGCATCATCCTTGAGGCTGAGACGCCGGTGACCGGCACCCTTCAGGTCCGCGACAACGCCGTCGTGGATTACACGCCGACGGGCTTCGGCCTCGCCCCGGCCCACATCCACCACATGCAATTCCTAGGACCGGATCTTCTCGTCGAAAACGATTTGCAATACTCCGGGTATCAGCGGCTGACGCCCGGCATTCTGCCCTGATCGTCATCATGCCCCTGCTCCAACCCAGCACCCTCGCTCCCGATTTCGAACTGCCCGATTCCACGGGCGTTCCCGTTCGCCTCAGCGCCCTGCGCGGCCATCCGGTCGTGGTCTATTTCTATCCGAAAGACGATACTTCCGTCTGCACGAAACAGGCCTGTACGTTTCGGGACCGCTTCGCGGAGTTCGAATCGAGCGGCGCAAGAATCCTGGGGATCAGCGACGATTCAACCGCATCCCACGCGAAGTTCGCCGCGAAATACGCGCTGCCGTTCACGCTGCTGAGCGATAAAGCCGGCGCCGTACGAAAGCTCTACGGAGTTCCGAAAAAATTCGGCCTCATTCCCGGCCGCGTGACATACGTGATCGATCGCGATGGCCGCATCCGCCATGCCTATTCGGCCCTCTCGGAATCGGACCGGCACGTGGAAGAAGCGCTGCGGGCGCTGACCCGGCCTTAGCCCTTCAGATCGCGGAACGCCTCTTCGATCGCCTGCCTGCCCTCGGCCGAAAGCGGCGAAAACGGCAGCCGCGCCGGACCGCCGTAATACCCGTTCAGATCCATCGCGTGCTTCAGTCCTGGCGCGCCATAAATCTCCGTCACCAGCGAACCGGGATGCGCGATGCGCGCCTGCCAGTCCACGCCCGCTTCTTCCTCGCGCGTGCGGAATGCCTCCCAGATCGCGATCGTCGCGTAAGGCGCGGCGCTCGCAAACGCCAGCGCGGCCCCGTTCGCCCCCGCCCGGAGCAGTTCCCAGACCTGCTCCTCCGTACCGGCCAGAATGCTGAAGTCTTTCCCGGCTGCGGCGCGAATCTCGGCGATCCGCGCGCCCGAGGTGCGCGTCTCCACCACGCCCACAATATTCGGGTGCTCCGCCAGACGGCCGATCTCGGCGGGCGCAATCATCGGCGGATCATTGGAGATCACCAACGGAACCGGCGACTGATCCGCCAGAGCGCGGAAATAGAGCGTCCACCGCTCGTCGCCGATTGCCAGATACCGGTACTCCCGCGGTGCGCGGCTGATCACCGCATGCGCACCCGCCTCCGCCAGTGCCCGTGCCAGCTTCGCCGCGCCGAAGACGCCTTCCTGCGTCACATCGCCGATCAGCAGCGGTCCGGATGCCGCACCATCCGCCGCCAGCCGCACGATCTCGACTTTTTCCTCGGGCGTCAGCAGCGGGCCTTCTCCCGCGTGCGAGCCGATGATGAACCCCGCCAGACTGGTCCGCCGCCACTTGCCGAAATTGTGCTGAACCTTGGCGCGATAGATCGCCCCTGTATGATCGAAAGGCGTGGCCGCCAGCGCAAACATTCCCTGTAATTTCATCTGAATCTTCTATGTTCTCAATCGACCTCGAATGCCCGCCAGGGACGAAGGATCTTCGCATCGCCGAACTGTGGGAATCCGGCTGCACCGGAATCGTGGAGCTCAGCGAAACACCGGAGATCGCGCGCATGCGGGCCTTTTTCGATGACGATGCGCTTGCGCCCGGGCTGCAGTCCCGCTTCGGCGGCGAAGCGCAGCCTGCCGATACCCGCGATTGGGTGGCCTTCGCGCGCGAGCATCTGCAGCCGATGGAGATCGGGCAGCGCATCTTCGTGGTTCCCGAATGGCGTACCGAAGCCACGCCCGCCGGCCGGATTCGCATCGAGGTAAACGCCGGTCTCGCGTTCGGAACCGGCGCGCACGAGACGACGCGGCTGTGCCTCGAAGCGATTGAACGGCATCTGAAACCCGGCGCGTCGCTTGTGGATGTCGGCACCGGCTCCGGGATTTTGTCGGAAGCGGCGCTCAAGCTCGGGGCCGCGAAAGCGTGTGCCTGCGATACCGATCATGGGGCCGTTATTGTGGCGCGCGAAAACTTCCGCCGGGCGGGAGTCGACGTGCCCGTTTTCGTCGGATCGGCGGATTCGCTTGCGCAGGCATCGACGGATATCGTGGTCGCCAACATCAGTCCGGCATGGATTGCGGAGCTCGCGCAGGAGTGGCTCCGTATCCTGAAGCCCGGCGGCATCGCGATTTTGAGCGGTTTCGAAGCCCCGGATATTCCGGTGATCGGCGCGGCCATCCGGAAGGCCGGCGGTCGTATTACCGGCGAGTTCGGCGAGCACGAGTGGCGAATGATCGAAGTGTCCGCATAACTCCCCGTCAGTTTTTTCCAGCAGATCTTCGACGCCGAGTCGTTCCGCCCAATGCCGAAGGTAGTTCCTGTCCGCTCGTGAGCCCGCTGCGTTCCACATCCCCACAACATCGCTCCACTGCCGTTCAGAGATTTCACCTCCGGCCCGGAACCATTGGAGCTTCCGGAAAGGCGTTTCCGGATCCCATCCATATGCGCGGATCATGAGATCGCGCGGCAAACTCAGTGCGGCGGAGCGCGGAAAAATCTTCCGTTCTGAAGCGCCTTGGTATCGCGCACGCACTCCGGATTCCATTTCGAGCGCCATCACGATCCGCTCGCCTGGAGTCTTCCGGCGCAGGATATCCAGCCACACCTCCATCGCACGCGGATCGAGTATCGGATTAAGGTTCAGACGGCCGGATCACGTTCCTTCAATTTAGTGCTTCCGCTTCCGGTACAGCACCACTTCCACATCCCCGTACCTGCCCACCAGAAAAAGGTCCCAATTCGCCAGTTCCGGCTGCGCGGAAAACCACGGCGCCCAGTGATTTACGTCGTAACCGCCGCCGTACAGCACAAACCGCCCCGCCGGCACGATTTTGGAAGTCAGCACCGCGCGCGCATAACGCGTTCCGGCGTCCTCCACCGCAGAGGGGAGCAGGAGCGGTGTTTGCCGCAGCGGATAGGCGTCAAGATGCGCAAAAAGAAAGCCAGGCAGCTTATAGGCCGGCGTCCAGACCGGACTGCGCGCCTCCACAAACGGACTCGGACAAACTACCGGCGTTGGACCATAGCGCGTCAACTCTTCCACCTCCGCGGCCGCTTCGCGCCAGTGCGAATGCCGTGACGGCGGAAACGGTTCCTTCACGAAGTGCACCGCCGCAATCCCCACGGCCAACACCAGCGCCACCGGTTTCCAGGCGGCCGCGGGAAGAAAAAGGCCGGCGCCGAACGCCGCCGCCAGCAGCATTCCCGGCAGCGCGAGGGAGAAATAACGTGGCAGGAACACCGAGTTGCCGGTGATCCACGAGGCCAGCAACAATACCAGCGGCGCCCAGAGCCACCATAAAATGAGCAGCACCGTATCGGACGCCCCGGGCAACGCTCGCCGCCTTGTCCAGTGGAAAACAGTCGCAGCAAGCCACGCCGCCGCCACCATGGCGGCGATCCCCGGAATTTCAAAACCGCTGAGAATGTTCGTGAGATTCGGCAGAGGCGTCACCACATGCACTGCTTCCTGATGAAAAAGCCCCAGCGTCACGGAGATCAGCGGCGCATCGCACGCAAGTACCGCCGCGCTCGCCGCTGCCAGTCCCCACATCGGCACAGTCGTCTCACGCCGGAAAATCCGTACCAGAGCGTAAACCGCAAAGACAGCGAGAAACGGCCAGTAGACCAGATGCACCCACGGCAACAGCGCGGCAAAGGCCGCAAACGGGATCGCATCGCGCCAGCCGCCACGATCCAGCCACCGCATCAGAAACCACATCGCGAGGAGCCCCAGGCACGTCCCGAGCCCGTATGGCCGTGCATCCGTCGCCTGCCGCGTGAACTCATGCGGCACAAAACAGAGGAACACTACAAGCCAGCCCGCGTTCGGATGCACCAACCGCGCCGCCAGCCGGTACAAGAGCAGCAGACTGATCAGCGTCGCCAGAAGCGAGGGCAGCCGCACGCTGAATTCGGAAAATCCGAGTACCGCCACTGACGCGCGAGGCAGCCAGTAATAAATCGTCTGATCGAGACGGGGTCCTGCGGCGAGCGATGGATGCCCCGCCCCATGCCGCAGCACGAACGCCGTCACCGTCTCATCCAGCCAGAAACTCTCCGGCAGCAGCGTCACCCAGAAACAGGCCACGCACACAATCAGCAGCAGCCAAAGCAAAGGCGTGGAATATCGCTGCAGAGTGCTTCGCATGAGCGCGGCGAACCTCAGTTTCCCACATGCGCCGCGCGCCACCTGGTACGATCGGCTTCATGGCCGAAACGCGCCGCCTCGATGGAGTTGACGTTCTGCGCGGACTCTCCATCCTCGCCGTGATTCTCCTGCACATCTGGATTCGGATGCGCATTGCCGGCCTGCCCTTCGACAGCCGGATGCCCGCATGGCTCGCGTGGCTGCTGTTCCGCAACGGCAACAACGGGGTAACGGTGTTCTTCGCCATCTCCGGTTTCCTGATCGCCACCACATCGATCCGCCGCTTCGGATCGCTCGCCGGAATGCGGCCTGCGCGCTTTTACCGAATCCGCTTCGCCCGCATCATGCCGTCGCTGCTGCTGATCCTGGCGATTCTGAGCACCCTTCATCTGGCTCACGCCGATGGATTCACCATCAACCCAAGCCGGGCCTCCCTGCCCCGCGCGCTGTTCGCCGCACTTACCTTCCATCTCAACTGGCTCGAAGCAGCCCGCGGCTGGCTGCCGCCGAACTGGGACGTGCTCTGGTCCCTCTCGATCGAAGAAATGTTCTATCTGTTCTTTCCGCTCGCGTGCGTCCTGCTTCTGCGGCGACGGCGGGGTATCGCGATGTTCATCGCGGTCCTCGCAATCGTCATCGTCCTCGGCCCATTCCAGCGAGCCGTCTGGCCGGGGAATGAAATCTGGAAAGAGAAGGCTTATCTCGGCGGCATGGACGGCATCGCGTCCGGATGCCTCTGCGCCCTTTTCACCGAGCGAATTCGCCGGAAGCCGGTAAACCCTCGCCTTTGCTGGATCGCCGCGGCCGCGGGTTCCGCCATGATGCTGCTCATCGCGCTCTGGCCGGGACATTGGCCGGGGATGAAATTCATCGGCCGCACGGGGCTCGATGACACCATCCTCCCGTTAGGCGCCTGCCTGGTCATCGCCGCCACTACGCTGCTGGGCGTTCAGGGCAGCCGCTTCACGGCGCCCATCCGCTGGATGGGCCGCCACAGCTACGAAATCTATCTCACGCACGAATTCATCGTGGTGTGGGGATGCATGCTGTACGTCCGGTTTCAGAAGGGGCCGCAACTGCTCTGGGTAGCCGCCATCACTCTGCTCGCGATGCTCCCCGGCGCGGCGCTGGCGCGCTGGTTTTCCGAACCTCTGAACGAAAAACTGCGCGGCCGGCCACCCGCACCGAAAGCCGCGGACGAAACCAGTCTCAGCCTTTCAGCTTCGCCAGCTTCTTTTTGACGTCATTCGCATTTTTCGCGGCCGGCGAAAGCTCCAGGTATTTCCTGTAAGCCTCCGCTGCAGCTTTCGGATTCGACTTCTTTTCCTCGGCCTCGCCCAGCCGCAGCCAGGCTTCGGCGTTCCCGTCGTTCCACTTCGTCGCTTCCTCATAGCGGCTCGCCGCCGCCGTATAGTTGCCCTTGTGGTAGTAGAAGTCGCCCGCCGTCACCTCGCGCTGCGACTGCACCGGATTGAAGCTGTACGTGCGCGGCGTGACCTTCTGATCTTCATCCGGAGGCAGCTCCGTTTTCGGCACCAGCGGCGGCGGAAGTCCATTGGATTCAGTCTGTCCGAGCACCGTCTTCGCGGCGGGAGACAGCGCGCTGGCGACCATCAACACTGCGCAGATTCGTCCGCGTGACATACTTTAAGTATAGTTTTCTTCCCGTCCGAATCCAATCGGCAGTGACTCCGCTTCGTGAACAGGCCGCCCTTTTACCTCTCGCGCCAGGCGTGTATCTGTACAAAGACGGCGCGGGGAAAGTCATCTACGTCGGCAAAGCGAAAAGCCTCCGCGCCCGCGTCCGCAGCTACTTTAACGAAGACCGGCTCCTCGAAGCCAAAACCGGCACCCTCATCTCCGAAGCGCATTCGGTCGATTACATCCTGGTCGATAACGAAAAAGAAGCGCTCGCCCTCGAGAACAATCTCATCAAGCAGTACCGGCCGCGCTTTAACGTCCTGCTGCGGGACGACAAGACCTACCCCTACATCAAACTGACCAACGAGCGCTACCCGCGCGTCTACGTCACCCGCCGCCTCCGCAAAGACGGC
>DASZVV010000008.1:0-5501 GCA_035546955.1 Bryobacteraceae bacterium | reverse complement strand
GCGCACTCGTGCGCGGCAGTCTCGTGGTCGGCGCCGGCATATTGATCGGCAACGTCACCGGCTTCTTCCGCGTCGCGCTTGCCGCCTATCTTCTCGGCACGCGCGCGCACGCCGATGCCCTCGCCGTATCCACCGGCCTCGCCGACACCGTTAACAACATCGTCATCAACACGCTTCTCGTGTCGTTCGTCCCCATGCTGATGCTACGGCCCGCGCACGAGCGGCTCGCTGTCTTCCGCCGCGCGGGCCGCCTGTTCGCATGGATTCTCGGCTCGCTCAGCGTGCTCATCGCGGCTTTCACGCCTCAGCTGGTCGCGCTGCTCGGCCCCGGACTCGCGCCTGCACAAAAACACGAAGCCATCGTTCTGATGGAAATCCTCGCGCCCAGCATCCTGCTTTCAGGCGCTTCCGGAATTTACGCCGCGCTGCTCTACACCGAGCGCCGCTTCCTCGCCCCCGCAACTTACCAGCTCTGCATCAACGGCGCCACCGTCGTCTTCGCTCTCCTGCTCTGGAAAGCCATCGGGGAATACGGATTCGCGGTCGGCTACTCGGTGGGCGCGGCGGTTCAGCTGGCGGTGACGTGGTTCGCCAGCCGCGACCTCCGCGTCGAGCGCACCGAATCCGTCGCGCTTCCGTCGCGCGGGATTCTCTCGAAGCCCGGCCTCTATCTCATGTATGCCGCGCTCATGTCCGCCAATATCGTCCTCGCCCGCGCATTTGCCACCCACGCCGGCGCGGGCGTCGCCGCCGCGCTCGATTACTCCATGCGCTGCGTGAACGTCGTCATCGCCTATCTCGTTTACCCGGTGGCGAACTCGCTCATGCCGGAAATTGCTCGCCTCCAGGCCGCGAACGAAACGCCGCATGCTTACCGGCTGATGCGGAAGAGCGTCGGCCTCATGGCAATCGCCTCCGTCATCTCCTGCGCCGCCGGCCTCCTGCTGCGCACCCCGATCATCGCCCTGCTCTTCCAGCGCGGCAGCTTCACCGCCGAATCGACCACACTCGTCTCGAACGTCTTCATCGGCCTCGCCCCCAGCCTCATCGGCTGGACCCTGATGGACCTCATCTCCCGCTGTTCCTTCGCTCTCGACCGCCCGCGCCTCCCGCTCATCGCCGCCTTCGTGCCGGTCAGCGTGAACGCCGTGTTCCTCGAAATCCTCCACCTCCGCGGCGCCCTCGCCGACCCGGTACTCCTCGGACTCGGCGCATCCACCGGCCTCATCGCCGGCTTTCTCGTTCTCTTCCTGCTGACCCGAAGCCTGGGTTCTTCGCCGGCTGCATTGAGCGAATCCTGAATTCAGTTCGCCAACGGCACTGCGCCTCGCAGCACTGTGGTCACTGTCATGCACTTCATCCCGCGGGGGCTGCTGGTTTACGGCGCGGCGACGTAACCTGGCAAGTCCGTCGGCGCCGCAGCAACACTGGAAGGAGTATCTTTTATGAGAACGATGATCGGGAACGCAGCGCTCGTCACCATACTGGCGTTGCCCCTTTGCCTGGCGCCGAATGCGAAGGCGAGTGCGTTGAATGAGAAAACGACATTCACATTCAATCAGCCGGTCGAGGTGCCGGGTCAGGTTTTGCCGGCCGGAACGTATGTGTTCAAAATTGCCGATATACAGAGTGATCGGGATGTGGTCCAGATTTTCAACAAGAGTGAAAACCATCTTTATGGAACGTTTCTCACGATTCCGGATCGCGCGTTGAAGCAGGATGGCAAATCCATTATTAATTTCCGGGAACGCAACGCTAACTCGCCCGAAGCGGTGAAGGCATGGTTCTATCCGGAAGACCGTTACGCGCATGAGTTCGTATACCCCAAAACGAGAGCCGTGGCGCTCGCGAAAGCGAACAATGAGAATGTTCCCTCCATGCCGGATAACCTCTCTGCCAACACCAAAGAGCCGGCAAAAACGATGAATGACGCGTCCGTGACCGCCATGAAACAGGCCCCATTGAAAGCCGAAAAACCGACGGGCGAAGAGGTAACGGTAATCGAAGTATTTCCGGCGGCGGCGCAACCGACAAATGCGTCGTCAAAACACTGATAGGTGAAAGGCGCCTCAACGTAGCAACACATCAGCACCTACTACGATTAGTTATTATTGACATATAACATGCAATCGTAATACGATGCTGCTGTGCCGACTATTCCATCTGACGCTGAACTCGCGATCCTGACTGTGCTCTGGCAAGCCGGGCCGAGCACAGTTCGCGAAGTTCACGAAACTCTCGCCAAAGGAACCACCTACACGAGCACGCTGAAACAGATGCAGCTCATGTGTGAGCGGGGAATGCTGCGGCGCACCGAGCGGTATCGCTCTCATGTGTATGAGCCCGCGCTTTCAAGGGAACAGGTCGGGGCGCGCTTTGCAGACGATCTCGTGCATCGGGTTTTTGCGGGATCCGTGCGCAACCTCGTGCTCGGGGCCTTAGCCGGGCGGCGCGCTTCGCCCGAAGATCTCACGGAAATCGGACGGTTGCTGGAGAAGTTCGAGGACGGGAGTGAGACGGAATGATCCCCCGGCTTGGATGGACTTTACTCCACTTCCTCTGGCAGGGTACTGCGATCGCGCTGGTCTACGCGGTTTTGCGGCGTGTTTTCGCAGGCGCCCTTTCGCCGCGCGGGCACTACGCCCTTTCCTGCACGACCCTCGCTTTGATGGCCACCGCACCGTTGCTGACGTTTTTCGCGCTCTCGGGCAGCGGCGGGATTCCTTCGCGCGGCGAAGGCTGGAACATTTCGAGCGCTCAGGCTTCGCATATACTTCCCGTGTTGGTTTTTCTCTGGATGGCCGGCGTGGCAGTGTTTTCCGTCCGTCTGTTCGGAGCATGGCGCTTCACGCAGCGGCTGCGCTCGATCTCTCATCCTGCATCGGCTGAGTGGCAGCAGAGGCTCCAGGAGATTGGGCTGCGCGTCGCGCCCGCATATCCCGCGCATATCCGGCGTGTGCGAGTGATGATCTCTTCATTGGTGGACGCTCCAACCGTTATTGGGTGGTTGCGGCCCGTGATTATGAGTCCGGTCGCCTTCCTTTCCGAACTGCCCGTAAGTTACGTGGAAGCTCTGCTGGCGCATGAACTGGCGCATATCCGGCGGCACGATTACATTGCCAGCATTGTGCAGAACATCATCGAAACAGTGCTGTTTTATCACCCGGCGGTGTGGTGGATTTCCGGTCAGATTCGCGCGGAGCGGGAGCTTTGCTGCGATGATCTGGTGGTCGCAGCCACGAGCGATGCGGTGACTTATGCGCGCGCTCTCACATCGCTGGAATCACGTCAGGTTGCGCGGACAGGGCTTCAGCTCGCCGCCAACGGAGGAATGCTTTTGGCTCGCATTCGGCGGCTGCTGGAGCCGGCGAGTGCGCGCCCGAACGATCTGCCGGGGGTGGCGAGCGCGTGGGCGATGCTTCTTCTTTGGGTTCTGGGCGCAGGTGTTACCGCTGTTCACGGCGCGCCCAAGGTGACGACGCAGAAGTACGCACCGGTCGCTGCTCCGCCGGATATGGCGTCCAAGCCCTCTCCTTACTCCGAACCCCTGCTGTTCGATCCGGTCTTTCGTGTGCAGAAGGCGCAAAACCAGCCGCCCGCGCTTCCCGCGCCGCCTGCCGTCAGCAGGATCGCGTTCGAAGTCGCCGATGTTCACGCAAGCGCACACAGTGAGAATCCTTCGCTGCGAGTATTTAACCGGAACGGCCGGTACGAGCTGCTTGGCGCGACGATGGTGGACCTGATCAGCACCGCGTATGGCATTCCGTCCACCGCCGTGGCGGGCGGACCGAACTGGATGGAGCGCGACCGGTTTGACGTGATTGCAAAGGTTCCGGCGGATCCCGCGCCGTCACCGGAAGAGCTCAGGGCGATGCTGCAGACGCTTCTGAGGGGTCGCTTCGGCCTGGTTACCCACAGTGGCCTGGTTCCGCGCCCGGCGTATGTTCTGACAGCCGGAAAAAGCCCGCGGTTGAAGAAAGCGAATGGCGGCGACAGCGGCTGCGAGAACGATCCCACAGACATCTCCCCGATATTTAACGGCGCTTATCTCTGTCGCAACGTCACGATGGCGGCTTTCGCGGAGTTTTTGCAGAAGAGTCAAAGTAGTCCGATCCTCGGATATGCAAGAGGCTTCGAAATCGTTGACAAGACAGGTCTCCAGGCCGGTTGGGATTTTGGCTTCCGGGTAACCGGGCGTGGCCTGATCGCGAGAGCAGGCGCCGACGCAATAACTCTGTTCGACGCTCTCGACAAACAGCTTGGTCTCCGGCTGGAATGGAATACCGTATCGCTACCGGGGACGCTCGTAGACAGCGTCAACGAGAAACCAGGTCCAAACACCGCGGCCGTTTCGGAGAAGCTGCCTCCTCTTCCGCACAAATTCGATGTGGTCGATATCAAACTCAGTCAGGACGACAAACCGAGCGCGCCGCGATTTACGGCTGGCGGGCGTATGACAGTGAGAGGCGTTGCGCTGATTGCGCTGATTCAACATGCGTGGGGGTTGGACAATTACGACAATGATCTGATCGTGGATGGACCGAAATGGCTCACCACCGAACGATTTGACATCGTGGCGCAAGCCGAGCCGCCGGAAGGCCCTTCCAGTGCGCTCAAAGACGACGATACGCTCCGGGAAATGCTTCGCGAAATGCTCATCGACCGTTTCGCACTGAGGATGCACAGCGAAGTACGGCCCGTCGATGTGCTGGTGCTGACGGCTGACCAGACGAAGCTCACGAAGGCCGATACGTCCGAGCGCTCGAAATGCTTCTATTCCGGGGCAACGCCACCCGGACCTGCATCGGCCGGGCTGAGAACTGTGATCTGCCAGAACACGAGCATGGCGCAGTTTGCCACGGGTTTGCATGAGATCACTTCCGGATATGCGAAGCGTCCCGCGGTGGATGAAAGCGGGTTGGACGGTGGGTGGGACTTCTCAGTGACATTTTCTCCGGTGGGTGTGGTGACGGCAATGAACCAGCAGCGCGGCGAAGTGGGCGCGGCGAGCGATCCGAGCGGAGTTGTCTCGTTCTTCGAAGCGCTGGAGAAGATCGGGCTGAAGTTCACCACACAGAAGCGGCCGACCAGCGTGTGGGTGATCGATCATGTGGAACAGCAGCCGGACGCGAACTGATTGATGTCGAATGGACGCGAGGTCAGACATGTCTCTAAATAACAGTCGGATGGCTCTTTGTTGCGGGGCATTGATTTTGATTGCGGCGAATCCCGTGGCGGCGCAGGGCCCTGCTGAGCGCGAGGTGCTGCCTGACAACGTAGTCCCCACCCATTACGATCTGGCGATTGTTCCCGATGCCGACACGCTTCAGTTTCGTGCACCGTGCGGATCTCGATTGAAGTAAAGCGGCAATCGACGGAGATTGTGCTCAACGCCGATAGCCTTACTATTGACCGCGCGACCGTCGATCAGGACAAAACGCCGGCCGGTGTAACTTCCAACAGCAAGCTGCAACGCGCGAGTTTCACGTTCGCTCATCCGG
>DASZVV010000007.1:0-1566 GCA_035546955.1 Bryobacteraceae bacterium | reverse complement strand
CTCGAAGAAGGCGCCGCAGCCGTTATGATCGCCGAGGAAGCTCTGAGCGCGGCCGGTCTGGAAACGATTACGGCATTTCTCGCCTCTCAGCCGCCCTGGTCCGATATTCCGATAGTCGTGCTCACTCACAGCGGACGCGCCAGCCTGGCTACGATGCGGCGCGCCAGGGAACTGGACGTCCTCGGCAACGTTACCTACCTCGAACGCCCCGCGCGGCCGGATACGGTGCGCAGTTCCATGCGCGCAGCCCTGCGAGCCCGTCTGCGCCAATATGAAATGCGGCACCGTCAGGAGGTGCTCGTCCGCGTGAATGCGGATCTTGAACGCTTCGCTTACTCAGCCAGCCACGATCTCCAGGAACCGATTCGCAACGTCGCGATCTACAGCGAAATCCTCACCATGCGATATGGCAACCTGCTGGATGAGACGGGCCTGGAATTTCTTGGCAACGTGCGGGCGGGAGCGATTCGCATGCAGATGCTCGTACACGACCTGCTCACTTATACGCAGGCGGCCAGCATTGCTGACGAGGAGCCCGAGCCTTCGGATGCGGGCGCGGTCCTCGCAACCACCCTGCAGAATCTCAAGGCTTCCATGCCGCAGGATGGGGAGATTACGCATGATGTGCTGCCAACCGTCCGGATGGGCGCCGTCCACCTTCAGCAGTTATTCCAGAACCTGATTGGAAATGCCATCAAATATCGCAGCGCCGCCCCTCTTCGGGTTCACGTCGGGGTGGAGCGAGCCGGCGATCTTTGGCGTTTTTCGGTGCAGGACAACGGCATCGGTATCGCTCCCGAATACACCCAGCAGGTGTTTGGGATTTTCAAGCGGCTTCACACCCAGCAAAAGTATCCCGGCACGGGCATTGGCCTTGCTATCTGCCAGCGGATCGCCGAGCGCTACGGGGGAAAAATCTGGGTCGAATCCGAGCTGGACAAGGGTTCCCGCTTCATCTTCACCGTGCCCGTTTAGCCCCGCATACGGGCTGAAAAGGCCGGATCGGCGATACTGGTATTTACCCAGTCAACATTATGCGGGAAGTCCAGTATCAGACGCCGCGCGGCATCCGCGTGTCGCGTGTCACTACCAAACTCCCTTTCGCCGCGGGGCTCGACCGCTTCCGCCGCGATCTGGACCGCCGCCGGGGTATCTACCTTTCCTCCGGCTACGAATACCCCGGACGCTACTCTCGCTGGGACATCGCAGCCGTTCGCCCTCCACTGGAACTGATCAGCTTCCAGCGAGAAGTCACGTTCCGTCCTTTGAACGAACGCGGCGCAGCGATCAATCGCATGCTCGCGATCCTGCTGCGCGATCACCCGCACTGGGAAAATTTTGCCGAAGACAATGGCACTTTGCGCGGTGTCCTGAAGCCGATGCCTGCCATCTTCCCGGAGGAGGAGCGCAGCAAGCAGCCATCCGTGTTTTCCATCCTGCGCGCACTCACGCAGGAATTTCGCAATGACGCGGACGATAAGCTCGCGTTCGGCGGCGCGTTCGGCTATGACCTGCTGTTTCAGTTCGAGCCAATCCCAGTCCGTCTGCCTCGCGAAAGCCGCAAAG
>DASZVV010000006.1:0-6953 GCA_035546955.1 Bryobacteraceae bacterium | reverse complement strand
CACCTTATGAAGATCGATCGCATCATCCTCCGCCAGCTCCGCATGCCGCTCGTGCATTTCTTTGAAACCAGCTTCAGCCGCACTTACGAGCGCAACATCATCGTCGTCGAAGCCGAAGGCGAAGGTATATCCGGCTGGGGCGAAATCACTGCCGGCGAGCACCCTTTCTACAACGAAGAGTGGACCAACGGGACCTGGCTCATCGCGCGTGATTACGTCGCGCCCCGCATTGCCGGCAAAAATCTCGCCGGCGCCGAAGACGTCTTCGCCCTCACCAGACACATCCGCGGACACAACATGGCGCGGGGCGGCGTTGAAGCCGCTATCTGGGACCTCCAGGCCCGCCGAAACGGCAACCCGCTCTGGAAGGAAATCGGCGCCGGCGCGCGCCGCGAAATTCCCTGCGGCGTCTCCATCGGCATTCAGGACACCGTCGATGAGCTCATCGGCAAAATCGAAACCGAGCTCGCCGCCGGCTACCAGCGCATCAAACTCAAGATCAAACCCGGCTGGGATGTCGACGTCCTCCGCCGCATCCGCCAGCGTTTTCCCGAAACGCCGCTCATGGCTGACGCGAACTCCGCCTACACTCTCGCCGACACACCGCTTCTCAAACAGCTCGACGAATTCAAACTCTCCATGATCGAGCAGCCGCTCGCGCATGACGACATCATCGATCACGCTCAACTGCAAGCGCAACTGGAAACCCCGATCTGCCTCGACGAATGCATCCGCACCACGCACCACGCCGAACAAGCCATCCGCCTCGGCGCCTGTCGCATCGTCAATATCAAACTCGGCCGCATGGCCGGCTTCGGCGAAGCAAAGCGCCTGCACGACGTCTGTTATTCCGCCGGCGTCCCGGTCTGGTGCGGCGGCATGCTCGAAGCCGGCATTGGCCGCGCTCACAACATCGCGCTCGCCACGCTCCCTAACTTCAAGCTTCCGGGCGACGTCTCTGCCAGCAAGCGTTACTGGAAGCGCGACATCATTGTCCCGCCCGTCGAAACCACGCCCCACGGCACCATCGAGCTCACGGACAACATCGGCTTCGGCTACGAACTCGATCTCGATTTCCTCAAACACGTCACGGTCCGCGAGGAAACTGTCGAGCCTTAGCGGGGCAGCCCTTCCGGTCTGCGCCCCCGGCTTCCGCCAGGCGCACTCTCGTATCATGAAAACTGGGCGCGTCACCATTCCCTGAATCGGTGGCCAGCGCCTCTCCATGAGCGCGTTCACCCAGCTCCTTCGCGATAACCGGAATTACCGCTTCACATGGGCAGGCCAGGTCGTCAGCGAGATCGGCGATAACTTCAACAACATCGCCGTCCTCAGCCTGGCGATGACCCATCGCGATCCCGGTCTTGTCGTCACGTTCGTCTTCCTCTCGCGCGCCGTCGCCATGCTCTGCGGCGGACCCATCGCCGGCGTCCTCCTTGACCGCCTCAATCGCAAATACGTGATGATGGCCAGCGATCTTGTGCGCTGCTTTATCGCCCTCGGCTTCATCCTCTGCATCCACCGCACAGATGACTGGCTCCTGTACGTCCTCAGCGCGATGCTGATGTTCGCCTCTCCGTTCTTCACCAGCGGACGCGCCTCCATCCTCCCTTACATCGCCACCAAAGAAGAACTCCACACGGCGAACACCATGACCCAGACCACATCCTGGGCCAGTCTCACCATCGGCGCATTCCTCGGCGCAGTCGGCGTCTCATCGGGATACGAGCTCGCGTTCACGTACAACGCTCTCTCGTTCGTGATTTCGTTTCTCTGCATCTGGCAGCTCCGCCACGCCGGCGGCTTTCGCGCCCAGGGAGCGGAGATCAAACAGGAAAAAACCGGCATCGCGCAATATCGCGAAGGCCTCCGTTACATGCGCATGACGCCGCTCGTTGCCGGTATCGCCATGATCAGCCTCGGCTGGGCCAGCGGCGGCGGCGCCGCGCAAATCCTATTCAGCCTCTTCGGTGAAAAAGTCTTCAACAAGGGCGCCATGGGCATAGGTGTCATCTGGGGCTTCGCCGGCGTCGGACTCCTCATCGGCGCCAGCATCGCCTATCGCCTCGGCAAACACCTCACGTTCAAAGGCTACAAACGAACCATCCCGATCGTCTACCTCATTCACGGCGGCGCTTACGTCGTCTTCAGCCAGATGCCCACCATCGCGTGGGCCTGCGTCTTCATCGCGATGTCGCGCGCCGCGGTATCCATCAGCTCCGTCCTGAACTACACGCAGCTCCTGCATCACGTGGAAGACCGCTACCGGGGCCGCGTCTTCGCCACCCTCGAATCGCTCACATGGTCCATGATGATGATATCGATGATGGCCGCCGGCTCAGCCTCCGTCTACTACAGCCCTCGGACCATCGGCGCAGTCGCAGGCGTGATCAGTTCCACAACCGCATTCTTCTGGTGGTGGCGAGACTGGCGCGGTAAACTGCCCGAACCGCCCGCGCACGCCGTCGCGGCGGGTAAAGACGAGGAAGTGATCGCCGAGCCGCCACTCGGCATCGTGGGAGTGAGTGATGAAGGATAAGGTCGTTCTCGTAACCGGCGCCGCAAAGCGCATCGGACGCTCTATCGCGCTCGCCCTCGCCGCCGAAGGCGCTCAGGTCGCAATTCACTACGGATCCTCCGAAGCCGAAGCCCGCGCGACCGCGAAGGAATGCAACAACGCCCCGATCTTCCAGGCGAACATGGAAAGCGTCTCCGAGATTCGCGCCATGGTGGATCGCGTCGCCCGGCACTTCGGACGCATCGACGCCCTCGTCAACAACGCCGCCCGCTTCACCCGTTTCGAACCGCTCGATATCGAGGAGAAAGACTGGGACTACATCCACAGCGTGAACCTCAAGTCGGTCTTCTTCTGCGCCCAGGCCGCCGCGCGCGTAATGCTCAATGGCGGCGGCGGACACATCGTCAACATCAGCTCACTGGGCGCTCTGAAACCCTGGGAAGACCACGCCCACTACTGCGCCGCCAAAGCAGGAGTCGTCATGCTGACGAAATGCCTGGCTAAAGCCTGGTCCCCCAGGATAGCCGTCAACACCGTCGCCCCTGGCGTCATCCCCTTCGATAAAATCGACAACCGCATCGAACGCTTCATCGCCGCCACTCCGGCAAAAAGAGCCGGCACCGGCGAGGAAATCGCCGAAGCCGTCCTCTTCTTCCTCAACAGCACCAACTTCATCACCGGCCAGCTCATCGCCGTCGACGGCGGCTTGAGCCTGAAATAGCGCCGGCGGTGTTCCCGAATCAGATCTGCGCCGTTCCGCCGTCCACAAACAGCTCGACGCCGTTCACGAAGCTTGCGTCATCCGACGCCAGAAATGTCGCCGCCCCGGCGATCTCTTCCGGCCGGCCCATCGTGCCGCGCGGGATCGACGCCGCCAGCGCCTTCTTGCCCTCTTCCCCGAACATATCCAGAATCGGCGTATCAATCGTTCCAGGACTCAGCACGTTAACGCGAATCCCTCTGCCCACAAGCTCCACCAGCCATGTGCGCGCAAACGAACGCACCGCCGCCTTGCTCGCACTGTAAACGCCGAAGCGCGGGAAACCCTTCACGCTGGCGATCGATCCGTTCAGAATGATCGAACCGTTTCTGCTGAACAGCGGAAGCGCTTTCTGCACGGTGAACAGCGTTCCACGCACATTCGTATTGAATGTGGAATCGAAGTGCTCTTCGGTCACCTCCTCCACGGACGCGAAGCTGCCCTCACCGGCGCTCGCAAAAAGGATATCGATCCTGCCCTTCTCGCGCTTCACGGCTTCGTACAACCGGTCCAGATCGGTGAGCTTTGAGGAATCCGCCTGCACGCCGGTCACATTCCTGCCGATCTCCTTCACGGCCTTATCCAGACGCTCCTGATTGCGGCCCGTGATAAAAACATACGCCCCTTCTTCGACAAACTTTTTCGCCGTCGCCAGCGCCATGCCGGACGTCGCCGCCGTAATCACTGCCACTTTTCCATTCAGCCTGCCCATCCCGGTAGCCTTCTTTCCGCGCCGCATTTCAGCGCTCTGAAACATCGGATAAAGCGGAGCATCCGAAAGATTCATTAGTTTTGGACTCTTGAACTATGAAACTATCGAATTAGAATGAAGGGGACATGAGGCCGCTGATCCATCCTGCCGTTGAGGAAGTCCCGGTTGGGGCGATCCTGCATGCGCTCTCGGACCCGGTGCGTGTGGCCATCTTTGCCGGCATCGTAAAAGGCTGCAATGAAAATTGTTCGACTTTCCTGACGGTCGGCGATCGTGAAATTCCCAAATCCACGCTGTCGCAGCATTTCAAAATCCTGCGTGAAGCCGGCCTCATCCGCAGTGAGCGCAGAGGCGTCGAAATGTTCAATACCTCACGCTGCGAAGAAGTAGACCGCCGCTATCCCGGTCTCATCTCCGCGATCGTCAGAGCGCATGAAATCCAGTCGCGCGCGGACAAACGGACCCGCCGCCGCTGAGAATTCGCTGCCGAAAAGCGCTATTGTGAAGGGGAGGAGTCACCGTGATGAGAACATTCCTCGTTGCTCTTCTGCTCATCGGAGCGTCCGTATTGCAGGCCCAGACTGACCCGCGCCTGAGCCCGCCCGCGCAGGTAGATCTTCTCCATCTGCAGTCCCAGCAACTCCAGCAGCAACTTCAGCAGCAACAGGCCATCCAGTCCCAACAGGCCCAGCAGCAGGTGCAGCAGATGCAGTTCCAGCGCCAGGCCGACGAGATGATGGACGGACCGAACTCGCTTTTTTTCGGCACGCCGGCAATCGCACCCCGTACCGGAATCGGATTACTCTCGGGCAAGTGGTGGGATCGTCCGGCGCTCGCCGCGCGCATTGGACTCACTCCCGATCAGCAGAAGAAAATGGACGGCATCTACCAGCAGGCCCGGCTGCACATGATCGATCTCAACGCCGCACTGCAAAAGGAACAGGCCAGGCTTGACCCGATGCTCACGGCCGATCAGCCCGACGAGACGGCGATGGATGCACAGATCGATCGTGTGGCGAACGCTCGCGCCGGATTGGAAAAAGCGAATACCGGCATGATTCTCGAGATTCGCCGCGCCCTCTCACCGGAACAGTGGACGAAACTCAAAGCCGCCATCAACGGGGATTAGCTCGCGCGGGTTCTCTCTGCCGCCGAGTCTCTGGCGCCTCGCGGCAGCGTGAAGAAAAACGTCGATCCGCTCCCCTGTGTCGACTCCGCCCAGATCCTCCCTCTGTGCGATTCCACAATCTTCTTGCAGAGCGCAAGCCCGAGTCCATGTCCGGCAACGGCTTTGGAGTGCAGCCTCTTCAGCGGCACGAAAATCTGTTCCAGATATTCACGCGAGATCCCGACGCCGTTATCCGAAACTCCCAGAAGATACTCCTCCGGACGCGTTTCCGAAAAGATACGAATCCTGGGCGCCTCGCTGCTCCGGTAGTTGATTGCATTCACGATCAGATTCTGAAAGACCTGCAGCAGCCGCACGGGATCAGCGTAAACTTCCGGAAGCGCCTCCGTGACAATTGTGGCTCCCGTCTCGCGGACCAGCGGCTCCAGCCTGTGGAGAAGTCCCGCAATTACGGCGGAGATATTCACCCGCGTCAACGACAATTCACCGCCCGATTCGGCATAGTGCAGAAGCGACTCGATGAGTTGCTCCATGCTTTGAGCCCCCTCCGTCACGAACGTCAGAAATTGCCGGGAAGTGGCATCCAGATGAGGCTCCAGGTGGTCCGAAAGCAGCTCGGCATAGGTTCGCACGGCGCGCAGCGGAGTCCGCAGATCATGCGCCACTACATGCGAGAAGTCAGAAAGTTCCCGGTTGGCCCTGCGGACTTCACGAAATAATTGCTCCCGTTCGTTCTGCAGAGCCGCACGATTTGTGATGTCCTTGGAAATCGCGAGCAGCCCGATCAATCCATCCTGCGAATCTCGCCACGGCGTCTTCGTGGCCAGCAGAACACGTTCACCTCTTTCACTCGGAAATTTCTCTTCCACCAGCCGTGCGTGGTTACTGCTCATCACACTCTGATCCGTGGCGCGAAGATCCGATGCGATCGCCGCCGGCAGCACCTCCTCATGCGTATGGCTGATCACTTCATCAACGCTGCGGCCCAGAAGACTCGCCGCGGCCGTATTCGCGAATACAAACCGTCCGCTTTTGTCAGTGGCATAAATGGCGTCATCCGTGCCTTCCAGCAGCGTAGCGATCAGGCTGCCTGCTGCGTGTTGCGGCCGCACAGCCCGGGCGATCTTCGAAAAGCCGCAATGATTTCCGCTTTCATCTTTAATACAGGTCAGCACACCTTCCACGAACACGCGGCTGCGGTCGCTGCAGAGATGCCAGCGGATATCGGAAGATCGCCCATCCTGCCTTGCGCGATCCATTTCTTCCTGATGCGCTTTTGCCGCGCGATCTTCGGGAGTAAAGATCTCAATGAAAGGCTTTCCCACGAATTCCTTTTCGTCATAGCCGAAGAAACGCTTGACACCGGGATTCCAGCTGATGATCGTTCCCTGGGGGTCAATCAGAAAAATCGCAAAATCCTCGAGTTCCTCGATGAGGAGCTCATACATACGGGCGCGGTTTTGCTCGTTCAGCATTCGCGAATCTGTACCGCAATCGCCCCTCCATCCGCTTCGTGAGAAAAACCCCGGTCCGGTGAGTTCCCCGGTGCGCGCATGTCACCGGCCTACTGGAGAGAAATCATATCCGTCGAGGGGGTCTGCGAGATCTCGACCTGAGCGGAGATCGGCACATCTCCTGTGCCGAGCCCTGCCGGAACTGTGAAGTTGATCTGATACATACCCGCTCCGGATAAGCCCGCAAAACTGGGTGTGACCGTTGTCCTCGTCGCCCCGAGGCCAACGGCAAAAAGCGCGGTCGGGTCGCCGGCTTTGGCCGCGACTGTCTTATAGCCAGACGACGTTCCGGTAGGACCCACAATGTCGTAAGCGCCCCC
>DASZVV010000005.1:0-3198 GCA_035546955.1 Bryobacteraceae bacterium | reverse complement strand
CGCGCTCGAAGCAACCTCCGCTCCGCTCGCACACGGGCTCGAAGCCCTGGCGGACGTTCGCCGCGACATCCGAATGCCGGCGAAGGCCGCGCAGTTTCGCGTCGAGCTCCGGCTGCTCGTTGAAACGCTCTGCCTGATTTTCAGCGAGCGCCTCCGCGGCGCGTTCCGGTTTCTGATCGTCGGCGTCGCGCGGCTTGCGATTTATCTATGGGAAATTCTGATCACCTCGCTGTTCATTCAGATCGCGCTGGCGCTCCCGACTATTGTCTATTTCCATCGCCTGCCCGTTTCCGGACTTTCCGCCAACGCCATCGTCGTCCCCGCACTCAGCGCCGTAGTGCCGCTGGGATTCCTGGCGATTGCGACACAGTCTCAGACCCTGGCGTCCGTCTGCTCCTGGCTGCTCGATCTTTCCCGCCACGCGGTTGCGTTCCATGCCCGATGGGAGCCGGACTGGCGCATCCCTTCCCCGCCCTGGTGGCTCGGGGCAGCGCTCGTCCTGTTTCTCATCGCTACCGCCTGGCGCGGGCATCGCCGCTGGACGCGCGCGGCTGCGTGGCTTGCTGCTGCTTTCGCGCTGCTGGTGGCGGCTGTCCATCCGTTCGCGCCGGATATTGTTCCCCACGAATTCGAGCTGAACGTGATTGATGTCGGCCAGGGCGACAGCCTCCTCGGCGTTTTCCCGAACGGTCAGTTGATGCTCGTCGACGCCGGCGGAATTGCCAGCTTCAACAGCGCCCGACGGCCGGGAATCGATATCGGCGAAGACGTCGTTTCGCCTTACCTCTGGACCCGCTCCATCAAACACCTCGACGTTGTCGCCATGACCCATGCGCATGCGGATCACATGGGCGGGATGGCCGCGATCCTGAAGAATTTCCATCCACGCGAGTTGTGGATTGGCGCCGCGGGCGAAAGCCCGGAATGGCGCGAGGTGCGATCGGTCGCGAATTCTTTGGGCATTCGCATTCGCAAACTCCACGAAGGCGCGCCGTTCCAGTGGGGCGGTACGACGATGCGCGTGCTTGCGCCACTCGCCGATTACGAACCCACCGACAAACCCCAGAACAACGATTCCCTCGTTCTGCGCGTCGAGTACGGAACCACCGGTTTTCTCCTGACCGGCGACATGGAAAAGAAGATCGAAGAAGAACTCTACGATCGCGGTCTGCTCCAACCCGCCGACGTCCTCAAAGTCGGACATCACGGCAGCCGCACTTCCACTACGCCGGACCTGCTGAGCGCCGTTCATCCCGCGTTTGGCGTCATCTCTGTCGGTTTTGACAACACCTACGGGCATCCACACCCGCTGGTCCTCGACGCTCTGCGCCGGCAGCACGTCACCGTCTATCGAACGGATGAAAACGGCCTCATCCGCATCGCCAGCGATGGCCACCGGATCCGCGTCCAGACAAACGGCGATTAAACCGCTTGACACGTAGGAAAAACTTACTTAAAGTATTTTCCAATGGAACCGAAGTTTTCGAAGGCCGAACTGGAAGTCATGGAGGAGTTCTGGAACCACGGACGGCTTTCCATCCGCGAAGTGCAGGAATCGTTTCCCGAAGGCAGCCGTCCACCGTACACGAGCATCCAGACGATTGTTTATCGCCTCGAAGAACAGGGCGCGCTGCGGCGCGTGCGGAAAATCGGCAACGCGCATATTTTTGAGGCGGTAACTTCGCGGCAGGAAGCGCGCGGGCGCGTGCTCGACAATCTTTTGAGCCTGTTCGGCGGGCGCACTCAAACCGTGATGGCTCACCTGGTGGAAACCGGCAAGCTGACGCGTCAGGATATTCAGGACGCCGAACGGCTGATCAACGAACTGGAGCGAAAGGCGAAGCCATGAACGCGCAAACGAGCGTCTTCGCGACCGCCACATTCATCGCGTCCGGCATTTTGCACGCCCAGGCTCAGCCTGCTGCACCGGCGCTCAGCTACGACGCGGCCGCCATCCACAAATCGCCGCCCGGAAGTGAACACCGCCCTGGCGCCGGTATCGGCCCTGGGCCCCAGGGCGGTTTGCGCACGCACGATACGCCCGTGCTCATGCTGATCTCCGAAGCTTATGAGGTTCAGGCTTTCCAGGTCGTCGGCGCCCCCGCCTGGGCTTCCACGCAGGCCTACGACATCACCTTCACGCCGGGCAAAGCGGAAGCGGCGCCGGAGACTACGACGAGTTCGAAATCGAATTTGACCGACGCCTCGATCGACCGCGATCTGATCCGCCTGCGCGCTATTCTCCGCGACCGCTTCGGTCTCGTGCTGCGCTCCGAAACCCGCGAAATGCCGGTCTACAACCTCGTCCGGGCGAAGGGTGGAGCGAAACTCACGCCGGCGTCTCCCACGGAAACGAACTCGAACGTAAGAGCGAGAGGCGGCCAGATCATCGGCGTCAACACAACCATCGAGCGGCTCACGGCTGTGCTTTCGTCTTTGCTGGAACGGCCGGTTCACGATGAGACTCACCTGAGCGGACGCTACGATTTCAAGGCGGTTACGGAACCGGACGCTTCGATGAGCGAATCCCTTTTTACCGCACTCCAGGAACAGCTCGGTCTGAAGCTGGAATCGGCCAAAGGTCCGGTCCAGGTTTACGTCGTCGAAAAACTTAATCAGCCGACGGAGAACTAATCATGAATGCGTTTATCAACCACCTTTGGCAATCGACTGCATTCGCCGTCATCGTAGCGGTCGCGACCTTGTTGCTGCGCCGCCATTCACCGCGCCTGCGATACTGGCTCTGGCTCACGGCATCTCTGAAATTCCTGGTTCCGTTTTCGCTGATCCTGGCTACCGGCGCTCGTGTCCAGCTTCCGCCGGACACACCGACTCTGCATGCGACGACCGTACAGCAAGTCTCCTTTGCCTTTGCGCCGGTCAGTACCGTCGCACCGGCCCGTGCCGGTTCTCCGTGGACCGGCGTTCTCATCGCGATCTGGTTCACCGGGGCTGCATTTTTCGCCCTTCGCTGGCTCCGGCGCTGGTGGCAGATTCGCCGGGCCGCTCGTACCGCCTCGAAGATCCCACTGCAACACTCGCTGCCTGCCTACTCAACGCCTCACATGCTCGAACCAGGCATCTTCGGAATCTTTCGCCCCATGCTTCTCCTTCCGAAAGATCTGGATCGAGATCTCTCCCCCGAACAGTTCGAAGCTGTCCTCGCGCACGAATCAAGGCACGTTCATTATCGCGATA
>DASZVV010000004.1:0-13369 GCA_035546955.1 Bryobacteraceae bacterium | reverse complement strand
GACCATCGCCGGCTCAAATCAGTGACTGCGCTCGCGGGGACCGCGAGCCGGGAAAAAATCCGGCGTCGAGTGGAGGAACTCGGCGAGTGGTTTCACAATCTCAATCTCGGCGGCGTTCAGACCGCGCCAAATCATTTTCTGGGCGATTACCCGTCCTGCAAGTGGGAAAAGTTTTCGCATGCTATTCCCGTCGATCTTCATGGCGCCAGCGTCCTCGATATCGGCTGCAACGCCGGCTTCTACTCACTCGAGATGAAACGCCGCGGCGCGGCTCATGTCGTCGCAATCGATTCCGATCCCGCCTATCTGGCGCAGGCTCGTTTCGCAGCCGAGGTTCTCGATACCGAAATCGAATTTCGTCAGATGGATGTCTACCGCGTCGGCGATTTGCGCCGGAAGTTCGATCTCGTCCTCTTCATGGGAGTTCTCTATCACCTGCGCCATCCCCTGCTCGCACTCGATCTGCTGGCCGAGCACGCCGTTGGCGGCACTCTGGTTTTTCAGTCCCTCCAGCGCGGCAGCGCGGAGGTCTTTCCCCTCGAACCCGACTACCCCTTCTGGGAGCGTTCCATCTTTGACAACCCCGGCTATCCCGTTATGTACTTCGTCGAGAAACGATACTCGCATGACCCTACCAACTGGTGGATTCCCAACCGCGCCTGCGTGGAAGCCATGCTGCGAAGCGCCGGCTTCGAAATCACCGCGCATCCGGAGGACGAAGTCTATATCTGCTCGCGGAGCCGCGCATGATGGAAGCCGCCATGTTCTGGAACGAGCCGAACAATCTTTCGCACTGGAACTTTGAAATCGATCCTGACTGGAATATCTACGGCGATATGGTGAAGCTCGCTTCCCGCGCAGTCCTCGCTGAACGCCCTGGCCTGAGGCGTGTGCTCGGCGGAATTTCTCCTATCGACGCCGGGTTCATCCGGACGATGCAGCGCCATTCCGTGCTCGATCATGTGGATGTCGTGGCTGTGCACGGCTTCCCACTTGACTGGAATCACTGGACCATTCACGAATGGCCGGATAAGCTCGATGAAATTCGCGCCGTGACCAGTCTCCCGCTCTGGATATCCGAAACCGGCGTCTCCACATTCGGTGCCGAGGAAGTGCAGCAATTCGGGCTCAAACGCGCGGCCGAACTGATCGTGGGGCGCGCGGAGCGAATCCATTGGTACTCGCTCTACGATCTGCCCCGTGCATGGCCGGCCACCACACGCCATCGCGAAGCGGAAGGATCGTCCTATTACCGCCACTTCTACATGGGGCTGCTGCGTGAAGACGGAACACCAAAGCTCGCGCTCCGCGATTTTTCGAACTATACACCTGATCTCGGCATCTGCCAGTGGTTTCATTTCGAAGATCACCGGCTCGATGCCGCCGTTCGCCGTCTGCGCGACCTGGGCGTTCGTTACCTCCGCACCGGCCTGAGCTGGGCGGATAGTTTTCGCCCTGACGCCGTTCGGTGGTTCGACCGCCAGATGAGAGCTCTCGAGCCTTTCGAAACCACGCTGACGTTCTGCTTCACCCCGGAACATTGTGGCGTGCTGCCCAATCACACCAGCCCTCCGAAAGAGATCGGGCAGTTCGCCGATTTCTGTGCCGCTATGACGCGCCGATATGCGTAGCTTTGGCTCACTGGTATCGGCGGAGCCGGTTTCTGTGGCGCCGCGACATTTGGCGATTGCCATGCAAGCGTGTATATCGTCACGCAATGTTTGGAGCACCTCTATTCCGGGATCGCGTTCACGCCGGCCAGCTTCTGGCGCAAAAGCTCCGCGCGTTGCGCCATTTGACTCACCCACTGGTGCTCGCTTTGCCACGTGGCGGCGTGCCGGTCGCTTTCGAAATTGCCCGCGAACTGCATGGCGATCTTGATATTTTTCTCGTGAGGAAAATCGGTGTGCCAGGCCAGGAGGAGCTTGCTCTCGGCGCAATCGCCAGTGGCGGGGTTCGTGTTCTGAATGAAGCGCTCGCCGCTCATCTGAAAATTTCCCGCGCGATGATTGATACGCTCACTGCACGCGAGCAACAGGAAGTCGAGCGGCGCGAACACCTCTATCGTGATGATCGCCCTCCGCTTCCCATTGCGAACCGCGTGGTCATCCTCGTCGATGACGGTCTCGCAACCGGCGCCACCATGCTGGCAGCCGTGCGCGCGGTGAAGCATCAGCATCCTGAACGCCTGGTGGTCGCGGTGCCCGTGGCCGCCCCCGCTACGTGCCACGAATTCCGTCGTCATGTCGATGAAATGATCTGTTTACACACTCCGGAACCTTTCCATGCTGTCGGCGCGTGGTATGAGGATTTTTCGCAGACCACAGACGCCGAGGTGCGCGATCTGCTGGAACGGGGCGCCCGTGAAAAGGTTTCCGGATGATGCGCTCCGTCACCGTCCCTCCCGGACTTTCCGGCGATCTGACGATTCCGGAAGGAGCCACGGGCATTGTTCTGTTCGCGCACGGCAGCGGCAGCAGCCGCCTCAGCCCCCGTAACCGCTATGTCGCAAGCGTTCTGCAGAAGGCCGGTCTCGCAACGCTTCTGATCGATCTGCTCACGCCCGAAGAAGAGCGCGTCGACCATGTCACCGCCCAGCTTCGCTTCGATATCGGTCTGCTTGCCGAACGCCTGCTCGGCGCGACCGACTGGCTGCACTCCGAGCCCGATTTATCGAGTCTTCGCATCGGCTACTTTGGCGCCAGCACTGGTGCGGGAGCCGCTCTGGTTGCCGCGGCTGCCCGGGCCTCCCTGATCGACGCCGTTGTTTCCCGGGGCGGACGGCCGGACCTCGCCGGAGACGCTCTCATCCGCGTGAAGGCCCCGGTTCTCCTGATCGTCGGCGGCGATGACGATTTCGTGATCACCCTCAACCGGAGCGCCCTCGCGGAGTTGGCCGGCGAGAAAAGACTCGAAATCATCCCGGGTGCCGGCCACCTGTTTGAGGAGCCCGGCACTCTCGAACAGGTCGCCGAACTCGCCGCGAACTGGTTAAAATCACACCTTGGAGTTCAGCGCTTATAACTCTCGACTCGCCTGCCTCACCCTGCTGTTTCTTGCCGGCATCCTGCGCGCGGGCGAAGATCCCGCCCCGCCCGGCGTACTCGTCGATGCCGGCGGGTATCGTGTCCATCTCTATTGCACCGGTACAGGCAGCCCCACTGTAGTCGTCGCCGGCGGCGGATTCTCATTCGATTGGGGACTCGTCCAGCCGAACATCTCGGAGCGGACCCGCATCTGCACCTGGGATCCATCCGGCACCGCCTGGAGCGATCCCTTCCCCGGTCGGCGAACGCCCACGTGCTCCGATCGCGTCGGCGAACTGCACGAGATCCTGCATCGCGCTTCCGTCTCCGGCCCTCTCGTCCTCGTCGGTTACTCGATCGGTGGCCTCTACGCGCGCCTGTATGCGCACGCTATCCCGAGGACGTGGCGGGAGTCGTCATCGTCGACCACGCGTTCAGCGAGTCGCCCCCACCTGCTCCAAAGCGGGAGGTCCCGGCCCACGCGCCGCCGGCGGACGGCATATTCTCTGTCGGGGACGTCGATACTCCTCCATCCCTCATTTCTCAGACGCCGATCCAGTTTGGAATCGAAGACGATCGCAACTTCCAGCGCCTGCCGCAGCGCGATCGGGACCTGCATATGTGGGCGATCTCAAAGAATCCCCTCCGTCCGACCGGTGAAACCGCGGCAGAGTGCACAGCGGAAGTTGCGAAGGCAACCAGCGGCCAGGCTTGGCCGCTCAGCGCAAAACCACTGCTCGTGGTCAGTACGAAAAACGACTCTCCAGGTTACCCGGAGCTGCAGAACCGCCTGCTGCATCTCTCCCGCGACTCGAGGCAGATGATCGCTGAACACAGCACGCACATGATCCTCGTCGACCAGCCCGAAGCAATCGTCACCGCGATCGAAGATGTCGTCGATTCAATCCGCAATCACGCACCGCTGAATTAGGGAAGCGAACGCCGGAAATCGGCAGGGGCATGGTTCGCGGCGACAACAACAATCTTCTCGCCTTTTCGCGTCGCCAGCTCAGGCAGCGAGCCTCGGCGCGTCCCGGATTTTACGCCATCCCGATAGATTGCCGCTTCGCCTTCGAACGGATTGCGCAGCCTGCATCGCGCGCCGATGCTCTCCGCATCGAGCGCCTGCGGTCTTTCGCGCAGCGTCATGCGGTTCGCCAGTACGTCCCCGTTCTTCTACGCTGTTGTGAGCAGCCGTTGGGAATCAGATAGCGGACGTCCTCGCCGCGGCCCAGTGACGCGGCCGCGATCGGCATCTTCGAAAGCACCTGCACAGGCGTCTGCGGCGTGATTCCGTTGCGGAAGCAGCTGTGTGGCTGAAGGTCTGGACGTTGACCACATGATCCCGTAAGTCTCAAGCTGCGCGCCGAAGTATTTCGTCTGGTAGCGATGCGGGCGCAGGACAATCGCCACAGGTCCGCGCTTCGGCCGGCTGTTCTGCACCGAAATCGCCATCACATCGCTCAGCGGCGTAGCCACCGCCGCCAGTTTCACCCCGTTTGCATCGATCGCAAGCTCGCCGTCATAAACCGCGAGGTGCTGCGTGAAGCCCGAATCCGGAAACGGCTCGACGCCCTCTCCGCCGAAATCGATATCCGCATAGCCGCATCCGCCGCAGTAATCGTGGTGCCGCTCGAAAAAGCTATTGGTCGTGCAGTCGTTCCCGTACACATCGACGCGGTTGATTTGCAGATGAAGCGCTGCCGGCGTGGTCCACACCAGATTCCCCATTCGTCCGTGCCGATGGGGATACCCTCCTCGCTGCGCGGCGAAGGCTTTTCGTAAACCAGATCCGCAGCGGAGGTCAGCTTGCGGAAGTCGACGTCCGTCAGAGGGGAGGAATCTGCCGCTGCGAGAGCGGCGGGCGCGATTCCCGCGGCAGCCATAAAGGCACCGCGCGAAAGGCCATCTGCATTTGGATCCGGAGAGCGCATCTCGATTCCTTCCGTCCGCCGTCATTTCATCTCCGGTAATCAGGAGTCCGCTGGCACGCCAAGTGCCTCGTTTTAGCCGGCCTCAGAGATGACTCGCGCTCAGGTTGTCGACACCAATATTCCGCAGCGTCTCGACCGCCTTCCCTTCAGCAGCTGGCACTTGAAAATGGTGATCGCCCTGGGCATCACCTGGCTGCTCGACGGTCTGGAAGTCACTCTCGCCGGTTCCCTCGCCAGTCTTCTAAAACAGAAAGGCGCTCTCGGCCTCTCCGATGTACAGGTCGGCGCCAGCGCCACAGGCTACCTCATCGGCGCTGTCGCCGGCGCGCTCGTCTTTGGCTGGCTCACCGACCGGTTAGGACGCAAGAAATTATTTTTCATTACTCTCGCGCTCTACTTGTCGGCTACCGCCGCGACCGCATTCTCCTGGAGCTTCGGATCTTTCCTGGCTTTTCGCATCCTGACCGGCACCGGTATCGGTGGTGAGTACGCCGCCATCAACTCGGCTATCGACGAATTGATCCCCGCCGAAGTCCGCGGCCGCGTCGATCTGGCGATCAATGCGACCTTCTGGATCGGCGCGGCGATTGGCTCCGCGGGAACCCTCTTTCTCTTGAATTCGGGCCTTGTATCACCCGATTTCGGCTGGCGCTTCGCGTTCGGCATCGGCGCGCTGCTCGGTCTCGGAATTCTGCTGTTGCGGAAATCGGTTCCCGAAAGCCCGCGCTGGCTGATGCTGCGCGGCAGGGAGAAGGAGGCCGAAACGATCGTCGCCGAAATTGAAAAAGCGGTAGAGGGAAAAGAAGGCCCCGTTCCTGAACCGCAGGGTCACATCCGGATCGCCGTCCGCGATCACACACCGCTGCGCGACGTCTGGCGTGCCATGATTCGCGATCAGCCCCGGCGATCCCTCCTCGGTCTCACCTTAATGGTGGGCCAGGCCTTCTTCTACAACGCCGTCTTCTTCACCTACGGCCTCGTGCTCTCCACGTTCTTCGGCGTGAAGAGCCACCGCGTTCCGATTTACCTGCTTCCCCTCGCCCTGGGCAATTTTGCCGGGCCGCTCATTCTCGGCCGCTATTTCGATGTGATCGGGCGGCGCAAAATGATTACCGCCACCTACGCCGCCAGCGCTGTTCTGCTGACCGTGTCCGCCCTGATTTTTCGAAGCGGCGGTCTCACTTCGGTCACACAGGACATCTGGTTCTCGGCGATCTTTTTTGTCGCCTCTTCCGCCGCGAGTTCGGCATATCTGACAGTCAGCGAAATCTTTCCGCTCGAAATTCGTGCCTTCGCGATCTCCATTTTCTACGCGATCGGCACTCTCGCCGGCGGCGTCTGTGCCCCGCTGGTTTTCTCCGCTTTGATCTCGTCGAATTCCCGGAGCCAGGTGTTCTGGGGTTACATCATCGGCTCGGCTTTGATGTCAACCGGCGCCATCGCCGAAGCCATCCTCGGCGTGGACGCCGAACGGCAGTCGCTCGAATCGATATCTGCTCCGCTGCAGCGCGAAAGCACCTGAATCTACCCCCGGGCGCTCCCCAAACCTCTGATATGCTAGCCGGATAGGCTGGCCCTCATGCCCCCATTCCTCCGCCGCCGCGGCCTCAAAACTACCGCCATTCTGGCTCTTCCCGCTGCGGCCCTCCTGTTCTGGAGTACCCGCTCCCACTCCCTCGAAGCCGCCTCCACCGCTACCGGCCCTGACACCGCAACGTTCGACAAATTCGTCAAGCCCCTCTTCGAACGCAACTGCATGATGTGCCACGATACGGACACCGCCACCGCCGGCATCCGCGTCGACCAGCTCAACGCCTCCTTCGAAGACCGTCAGATAGCGGCCTGGACCCTGATCCGCACCAAAATCGGCGACGGCACCATGCCGCCTCCCGGCCTTCCCGCGCCCACTCCCGAAGAGCGCAAACAAATGGTCGACTGGATCACGCAGAACATCGAAGCGGCGCGTGTCCGCCAGGCGCCGAAAAATGGCATGTCGCGTCGTCTCACCGTCGCGCAATACCGGAACACTCTCCATGAACTCCTGCTCCTCGATGACGACCTCACCACCGGCGTCCCTCCCGATGCCATCTCGCGCGATGGCTTCGTCAACAACGAGGAAACCCTACACCTCTCCACGCAGCTTCTCGAGTCCTATCTCGAAATCGCTGACGAAGCCCTGAGCCGCGTCATGGTCGATCCGAAATCCAAACCCTGGATTCAGGATTTCCGCATGGATTTCGGCAAATCCGTCAACCCGCAACCCTTCGTCGGCCAGCTCGTTCTCGGCGCCGGCAGCGCGCTGCTCGATAACAAGGACTTCATGGTTACCGAGCCGCCGCTCACCAAGTCCTTCCCGTTCGACCGGCGCGTCATGCGCACGAAATATCGCTACATCGAGGGCTATCAGGGCAACGACACCGTTCGCGGCTGGCGCGATTTCGATTCCATTTACCACGCGGTCTATGCCGATATGCGCGGCAGCGGCGGCTATCCGAAAGGCCAGCCGTATAGCCTCGTCCCTGAGGGCCTCCTCCTCCGGCCCGCCATACCGAATGACGAAATGTTCGGTACGGACGGCACCTACGGTCCGAAAGCCAACTTCAAAATTTCTGTCCGTGAACTTCCCGATGACGGCCGTTTTCGCATCACCGTGATGGCCGCGAAATATGACGATGGCCTCCTTCTCGATCAGGGCGCGCAACCTCAGCCAACCGGCACATCCGGCGCCCTTGAAGTGAAGAATCCTGCCTCACCGCAGACAGTCGCCATTCCGCAGGCGGGGATATACGAGGTGGACCTCCACGTTCCCACCGGAACCGCGGCCGCCATCACGCCCGATGCTTCGCGCCTTACGGAAGGCCTATCCGGCACCTGGGCTCTCGACGGTGCAAACGGTACCCTCGCGGGCAACGCGCAATATGAGGATTCGCCGCTCGGCAAAGTCATCTCATTCGATCGCGATCCCGATGCACTTTCCTTCTCCCACGCCGACACCATGAACGTCGGAACCGGCGATTTCACTGCGTCCCTCTGGGTGCGGCCCGACGTGCTTCGTCCCGGCGGCCTCGTCGCTCTCGCGCCGCCCACCAAAGACGCAGCCCTCGAATCGACACAGTACTCCCCTTATTCGCACGGCTGGTATCTCGATATCGATAATCGCGGCGCTATTCATCTCGAAACCGCCGGAGCCGACACACGCTCCGCCGGCGCCGTCGCCACCGCTGGCCAGAACGTCCTCCGCACCAATGCCTGGCAGCACATCGCCATCGTCGTCCATCGCGGCGGCATCGACAACACGAAAATCTACATCAACGGCAATCTCGCGGCAAAGGGCGACGTCGCCCCCATCGACCTCGATAATCCACAGGCTGGTCTCGTCTTCGGCCGTAGCCCGCAGGGCCGCCAGTTTCACGGCAAGCTCCACGATTTCCGACTCTATAAGAGAGCGTTAACGGAAGCCGAGATTCAGGCGCTCGTTGAACCCAACCTGGCCTACATGACTGCGCCGCCGCCCCCGCCCAACGGCAGAGGAGGGCAGGGCGGTGGGCCGCGCCGTCCTCAGGCGCCCGAAATCACGCTTTCACTCGGCAATCGCCAGTTTACCGGCTCCCAGCAGGAAGCTTTCATCATCGTTCGCCTTCCCGCCGGTCAGCTCGAGCTCAATGCCCAAACCACTTCGATGCGCGAGCTCGACGGCCTCACCCTGACGCCGCTCGCAGCCGGTAGCGCTCTTGCAAAGCGTTTCACCACCTTCGAAAAGCGCTCGCCCCAGCTCGGCGTCCGCCTCGGTTTCCGCCGCGATTGCGGCAGCACGTTCAACCAGGTCGGTGATCCCCAGCCGGTCGCCGGAACGAAGCTCGCGCGCTACGTCTTTGAAGGCGCCATGAAGAATTATCCGAATCCCGAAGTCGAAAAGGACAACGTCAACTACCTCGCCGGTGTCCGCGAAATCGCTGTCCACAGCGAATACACCGACGGCCGGGACATGCCGCGCCTCCTCATCCGCTCCGTCGAATTCGAAGGGCCTTACTACGATTCCTGGCCGACCAAAGAACACAACAACATCTTCATCGCCTCATCGCATAAGAACGACCCGAACGCGTATGCGCAGGACATCATCCACTCCTTCGCCACCCGAGCCTACCGCCGGCCCGCGACGAACGCCGACGTCGACGCCCTCATGGCCGTTTACCGGCAGTCCTCTGCCTCCGGCCGCAGTTTTCAGGACAGCGTGAAAGATGCGCTCGAGGTCGCCCTCACGTCGCCGCAGTTTCTCTTCCTCAACGAAAACAGCCATAGCCCCGCACCCGAGCCGCTCGATGAATATGAGCTCGCCTCCAAACTTTCTTATTTCCTCTGGAACGGGCCCCCGGATCAGACCACCCTCAACCTCGCGGCGCACGGCCAGCTTCACAAACAGCTCGATTCCGAAATCACCCGCATGACGGCGGACCCTAAATTCTCCCGCTTCGCCCGCGAGTTCACCTCGCAGTGGCTGCAGCTCGATAAGTTCACCGTTCTCGAGCCGGACCGCAAGATGTATCCGCTGCTCACGCACGATACCCGCGTCCAGCTTCATGACGAACCCATCGCCTATGTCGAATACCTGATGCGCCACAATATGCCGGTTTCTAACCTCGTGCGCTCGGACTTCATCATGGCGAACGAAACCGTCGCCGGGTATTACGGCCTGGGCGATAAGGTCGAGAGCGGCTTCCAGTTCGTCCCGGTCAAGCCCGGCCGTCCGGAACTCGGCGGCGTTCTGACCGAAGCCGCCATTATGGCTGGCCTCTCCGACGGCCGCGAGTCGAATCCCGTCAAGCGCGGTGCCTGGATCGCCCGCAAGATCATTTCGGAACCGCCCGCCGATCCCCCGCCGAACGTGCCCGCGCTCAAGACCGACGACGCCCACACCCTCCGCGAGCGCATCGAGCAGCATCGCAACCAGCCCGGCTGCCGCCAGTGCCATTCCAAAATCGACCCCTGGGGCATCGCGATGGAAGAATTCGACGCCGGTGGCCGCCTCAAAACCAAACCGGCCGACGCCCATTCCACGCTGCCCGACAAGACAGAAATCTCGGGTGCGAATGACCTGAAGCGTTACCTGGCCGAAGATCGCATCGATCAGGTGGCCTACAGCGTGCTCCGCCATCTGGCGACTTACGCCACCGGCCGCACACTGACTTACAACGAACTATGCGTCCTGCGCGACGATCAGATGAAACTCAAGCCCGAAGGCTACCGGATGAATGACCTGATCCGTTTCGTGGCTACCAGTAAGATGTTTCTCGAAAAGTAGTAGAATCAACAGAGAATGGAGTGACTATGGCCCTGAAACTCGATCGGCGCGCTTTTCTGAAAGGAACCGGAGGAGTCCTGCTCGCGCTCCCCGTCCTCGATGCGATGGGCGCCGAAGTCACTGACGAAATTCCGAAGCGTTTCTGTGCGCTCTACACCGCCAACGGCATGTCGCTCCCCAGAGCCGAGCACAACGTTCCCGAGTGGAGTTGGTTCCCCACCGCGACCGACGCTAACGGCGATTTCGTTTTCGGTAAGTCCACCGAACCCTACGCGCCTTACCGGAAGCAGATCAGCTTCATGGGCAACCTGTATCACCCGAGCGGCCCCAAGTCCGATCCCCACACCTGCTCGGATATGTGGCTCACCGGCGCTCCGCTTTATAATCCGAAGCCGGGCACTTACAACACCGTCAGCCTCGATCAGGTCATCGCCCAGCACACCAAACAGTTCGCCCGCCGTCCGGCGGTCATTCTCTCGATCGATTCCGGCACCGGCTACCTCTCGCGTACCGGCACTATCTCTTATGGTCTCGACGGCCGCCCCATTCCCGCCGAAAGCCATCCGCGCATGATTTTCAATCGCCTCTTCCGCGGCGATTCGGCCGCCTCGGGCGACGAACATGCAAATCTGGAACACCGCGTCAAGCTCGTCGATGCCGTCGCCGCCAACGCCCGCGCGCTCGACCAGCAACTGGGCAAGAGCGACCGCGACCGCATGGATCAGTACCTCACTTCGCTGAACGAAGTTGAAACCCAGCTCGTCGCGTCGGAGAAGTGGATTAATGTCCCGCTGAAGAAGCAGGATTATTCGCATCTGAACCTCGACGCCTCGCAGGACGGCGAGCCCGGCGAATACTACAAGACGATGCTGGATCTCATCGCGCTGGCCTTCGATGCCGACATCAGCCGAACGATCACTTTCATGCTGAACCGCGAAGACGGCATGGGAATCGGCGACACGTTCCCGCTCCGGCTGGGTCTCTCGAAGACGCACCACAATCTCTCGCACGCTACAGACAAAGACGGCCAAATCGATTTCGCGAAGTACGATCTGTTCCTCAGCCAGCAGGTCGCCCACTTCCTCGGCCGGCTGAACGAATATCAGGACCGCAACGGCGCTGTTCTCGACAACACCATCGTCATGTACGGCAGCGGTGCCAGTACCACCCACTACTCCCACAATCTCCCCACACTCATCGCCGGAGGCGCCAACCTCGGCCTGAAGCACGGGAATTACTGGAAGTACAAAGAAGGCGAAATGCGTATGTCGAACGTCCACCTGAGCATCATGCGCTCGATGGGCATCGAAGAAGAATCCTTCTCCGACAGCACCGGCACGCTCAGCAACTCGATCTTCACCAAAATGGTGTAGAGCGGTTGCAATGTGGTTGCCGAGTCTGCGGAGAGGTTTTCCGGGCATCTGTGGCTCATTGCGCTGGGGATTCAGGCTCAGGCGCGCCACAACTGTATTTGATGGACGCGGGATGACGATGCCGCAATTCATCAATCGCGCGCTGAGGAAACTCGACCGTCCGGTGATCGACCGAACCGGTCTCGAAGGCAGATTCGATCTCCACCTGGAGTTCGTGCCTCTGGAAGTCGGTTCAGCCGGTAATTTCGGGCCTTCGATTTTTACAGCGCTTCAGGAACAGATTGGCCTGAAGCTTTCGCCGGCACGAGGGCCCGTGGAAGTGCATGTGATCGATTCGGTTGAACGCCCCTCGCCGAATTGATTGAGCTTCTTGCCTCAAAGAAGCACGCGCGCTTCAGCGCGCGGTAACGTCGCCATGTCCTAAGCCGGTATCGAAACAGGAACGTTGACTCGCCCCCGAAATGAAGGGCCTTCCTGTGGAATGGGCTCCCCGTGCGCCGCAAGGCTTTCGAGGTACAGCGCAACCGCCTCACTGATATCGCTCTCCGCGTCTTCGAGACTCTCTCCCTGCGAATGGCACCCAGAAAGGGCCGGAACGGAAGCCGCAAATCCGCCCTCGGCCGCCTGCTTGTAGAAGACCGACTACGAAAAACCCGTTGTACGCTTCCGTTTCATGGAATCTAATCGTGAATCGTTCGCGCTTCGAAGACTCTTATCCGTGTTCATCTGTGGCCCATCAGCATTTGCTCCGGCGCCCAGTGATATCCTCTCACCGATGCGCCCCGCCCTCCTCCCAATCGCCGCCCTCCTCGCCACCGCCGCTCTCGCCAACTGGCCTCAGGCCGCTGGCCCCAACAACTCCTGGATCGTCCCCAACGCGAAGCCTCCCATCTCCTGGTCCGTGGCCCGCAATCAGCACATCCTCTGGCGCGCCCCGCTCCCCAACGGGGGACAATCCGGTATCGCCGTCTCGAACGACCGCATCTTCCTCACCACCTTCGAACCATACAAACCGGGCTCCCCGAAATCCAGCGCCGTCATCCTTGGCCACGCTATTGACGCACGCACCGGCAAAATTCTCTGGTCCGTCCGCCTCGAAGGCTCCGTCCCCAGCCCGATGATGTATGCCTACAGCGATTCCACCTCCCCCACTCCCATCACCGACGGCACACACGTCTGGTTCTTCAACGCCAGCGGCGCCATGGGTTGCTGGGATTTCAAGGGGAAGGAAATCTGGACGCGTCACTACAAGCCCTGGGGCGAACCCTATCCCTTCAACAAGCAGCACGAGCCGATTCTCTACGGCAACACCATCATCAATGTCGAGCCCGCCGACCCGGGCCCGGAACAGAAACCCGGCTGGAACTATCTCCGTGGCATCGACAAACTCACCGGCAAAACTCTCTGGATCTCCGATGACGGCGCCACCACCTACGTCACCTCTGTCTTCGGCCGCATGAAGGATGGAACCCCCGCCGTCCTCACCGCCCGCGGCGGCTGGCATGATGTGCCCGAACGTCCCGTCGGCCTCAGCCTTGTCGACCTCCGTCGGCAGACCGCCGGCAAAACCATCTGGCGTTACGTCGCCGATACCGATGCCGACGGCAAACCCCTCGCCGTACCCGGCTCCCTCGCCGCGCCCACGTGGCAGGCCCTCTATGTCATGCACTGGGACCCGAAATACGCCTACTGGTTCCGTCTCAATCCCGAGGAAAGCCATCTCGTTTTCGACAGCCA
>DASZVV010000003.1:0-41047 GCA_035546955.1 Bryobacteraceae bacterium | reverse complement strand
GAGTGTCGTGTGGCGTCCCGCGGTGCGCCCGCCGGGATCAGTCCACGTTTTGCCATTATCATGCGAGTTGAAAACGACCGCCTGACTTCCGGCGCCATCCACAGGAAGATAGATTGTTCCGTCCTTCGCGCGCACCACGCTGTTGATCGGCTGTGGTGTGAACTTGCCGGGAGGTGCGGTTAAATTCGCCAAGACGACCGGACTCCAGGTCGCGCCATTATCATCGGACGTCATGTATTGGAACGGCCCCCCGCCCAGCAGACGCGGCGAGCCCCAGAAGAACCACAGATGACCGGCTTCGTTCCAGAACACGGGCGCGGCGTCGTCCGCGTCGGCGAAATCGGGCCAGGGCTCCGGCATATCCCAATCCTCGGCGCCGTAGCGCAGCCGCATTGTCATTACGGTCTGATCCGGGTCATCTTCGTACTTCGGCGTGTTGTAATAGGCGGCGATCAGATCGCCATTATTCAGAACCTGCACCGCCGAATTGTGATAGGCGACGCCCATCCCCGGCTTGAACCCGATCTTCCACCCCACCGCGCGCATGTCCCGATTGCCGAGGTCCGGGAACAGCGGCCGCGAGTAATAAAACGGAACATCCGGATTTGGCCCGCGCTTCAGTTCGGGCGGCGCATTCTGTTTCACGTCCGTCACGAAGAAGTTCGGTTCCACGGTCCACGGCTTTGTCGCGGGCATCGGCGCCTGCACCACGCGAAAACCGATACCGTGCTCGCCGCGGAATCCGGGCGCCATGCTGGCGCGATTCGCGGAACGCGCGTAATATGCCATTTCGGCCGGAAGGTGACGGCCCTGGTCTGTCTTCGGTGCAGGGCGGTAGTCGAGTCCTCCGCCGCGGATCACGCGGCCTATCCCGGTTGCCGGCCCCATAGGATCAGTCTGGGCTGCACTCGGATAGAGGCCGTGCCAGTCAAGACACCATTCCGCCACGCCCGTATTCATATTCTTCAGGCCCCACGCGTTGGCAGTTTCGGGCGCGGGCTGATGTGCGCCGCCCGCAAAGAGTGTTCTCGTTCCTGCACGCGCGGCGTACTCCCACTCGGCTTCGGTGGGCAAGCGATACGGCTTCCCTTCTTTATCACTCAGCCATTTTGTGAAGGCAACCGCGTCATCCCAACTCACACCGGAAACGTAGGGTGCGTAGTAAGGATCTCCTCTAAAGTCCGGACGAAATTTCCGGAACTGTTCGACGGTGACTTCCGTGGCGCTCATCGCGAACGGATGACTGATCGTGACTCGATGGACGGGCGTTTCATCGTAATCGCCCTCATTCGATGTACGGTCATAGACCACGCCCGAGGGTCCTTTGATCAGTTCCAGCGGCAGCGGAACGGAGTCAACACCCATCTCGAAGCTGCCGGCGGGGACCCTCACCAGCGTCATCCCGATGGAGTTCACCGTGGACGCCGCACTCGCAACAAACCACGCCGCACACGCCCCCAGAACCAGCGCGGCGGCGCCCGTGTTTCTCATCGATCGGTATTTTCCTCTCGTCCGACAGCTTATCGCGAACGGAAGCGATCTGGTTCGTACCTACATGTGCCTGGACGCGAAGTCGAGGAAATACGGCCAGTTCGGAACGTCGGTGTGTCCGCTTGAATGCTGCCGGAATGCGATATCGCCGGTCGCGAGGAGCGTTTCAATCTTCGGAAACTCTGTAGTCCCGAGATCCTTTTTCCCGAGGAGGCGATATACGGGGCCGGCGCCGACGCCGGCAAGGAACGTCCCCTTCGCATCCACCCAGCTATCCCCGCCCGGTTCCACATCGTAACCGCCGTTGCCCGCGCTCAGGAACACAGGACGCGGCGCGATCATCGCCACCAACTCATGCGAATCCACCGGCAAGTCATTCCATCCGAGCGGTCCCGCGTATTTCAGGAAATTACCCGCCATCCAGTGATATTCGTCCACCCCCGCAACGTTCTCGATGATCTCGCCCCAGTTGCGCCGATGCAGCTTCGCGCCGCCTTCACCGGATGAGCTGACGTACGCCGTCCACATGCGCGGCTCATACGCCAGCGCGACGATTGCGGCCTTCCCGTAGCGTGAATGGCCCTCAATCGCGATATGTTTCGCATCCACGGCTTTGTCGGTTTCGAAGTAATCGATCGCACGGCTCGCGCCCCACGCCCATGCTCGCAGCGCGCCCCAGTCATCGGCCTTGCGCGGCTGACCTTTGTTGCATAGCCCGATGATACCGAGCGTCAGCCCCGCGCCGTTATCCGCCTGGATGCTGGTCGGGTTGAGCGAAGCGTAACCCCACCCCCGGGCCAGCACCTGATTCTGCCACGTTGGTCCGGCTGGCCCGCGCCCTCCCCGGCCAGAGGCACCAAACCCGGCGAACGCCGCAAGCCCACGGCCACCGGATGGGCCGAAGGCGGGTGCCGGACCACGGCCGGCAAGCGGCGCGTTAAAGGCGTTCGGCCCGTATGGCGGGCCCGATGTCGCATTCTGTGTGCCGCCGAAACCGCCCACGCCGCCGTACTGCATAATCACCGGGACGGGTCCGGCGGCATGCGCCGGCGTCGTCAGTGAAAGCGCGATCTTTACCTCAATATCGGGATCCATCGAGTTATCGACAACGCCCACCAGTTGCTTCGTGATGATGTCGACGTCTCCCAGCTTCCCGTTCGTCGTCGAAACAACATCCCACTTCACAGACGGAACGTTCTTCGGGACGCGGCCATAAACCTCTCGGTCGAAGTCTTCCACGATTTCCGGCCGGCGCTTATTCCACCAATCGGCCGGGGTCGAGACCTTCTTTCCATTCTTCAGCGTCAGCGGATCCGGCAGATTCGGGAATGGGTTTGCCTTCGATTCGTCATAGTTCGCAAAGTTCGGATCGCTCTTGTCTCTCCCCGCTTTGCCCTTACGCAGTTCCGTGATATGGAGCGCCTCCATCGTTCGCTGATGATCTTCGGCCTTGGTCATCCGGACCGGCGGCGTCGCATCAGCGCCCTTTGACTGGAAAAGGAGGCTGCCGGCAGGCAAAGCCACCAGCGCGGCGAGCACAACTCCAGCGGCACGGCGGGCGGAAATAGTTTGAGACATGAACATATACCTCAGCCGTCCATCATATACGAAACACGGCGCCCGCGCGGCGTGGTATGCTCGCGTTGCCATGCCTCCCACCCGCCGCAACATTCTCCAGGCCGCAGGCGTTATCCTGTTACCGCAGGCCGGCGCCCGCGCCCAACAGGCCCCGGGCTCCGCGTCATCGAAGCTAACCTTGAATGTGCGCGATCTCGGCGCTGCCGGCGATGGCACAGCGCGCGATACTGCTGCGCTCCAGCAGGCCATCGACCGTTGCTGGGTTTTCGGCGGCGGCGAAGTCCTGGTTCCCGCCGGCACCTATCTCACCGGTGCAATTGCGCTGCGTTCCAATGTCACGCTTCGCCTTGAAAAGGACGCGGTCCTCTCCGGCACGCCCGATTTCGCCGACTATCCCGTGATGCAGGTCCGCTGGGAGGGCAAGTGGATCCCCGGGCGGACCGCGCTCGTCTACGCGCTTGACGCCGAACACATCGCCGTTGTCGGACCCGGCAAGATCGCGAGCAATCCGGCTCTTGGCGGACGCCCGACTCCTCAGAATCCTCTGCGCCATCCCGCCCTGATGGAATTCATCCGCTGTAACGATATTCGCCTCGAAGACTTCTCGACCGAACACCGCCTCATGTGGAGCATTCACCCGACTTCCTGCGAGAACATCTCCATCCGCAATCTGACGATTCGCAGCACCGGCGGCAACGGTGATGGTATCGACATCGACTCCTGCAGGCACGTACGCATTCAGGGCTGCGATATCTCGACCGGCGACGATTGCATCTCGCTCAAATCCGGCCGCGGCATGGAAGGCTACAAGCTGCTGCAAACAACCGAGGACGTGCAGATCAGCGACTGTACGTTCGCCGATTCGATCTTCGCCTGTATCGGAATCGGCAGCGAAACTTCTGGCGGCATCCGCAATGTGCGCATCGAACGCTGCAAATTTACAAAGGCGAAAACCTTCGCGCTTTATATCAAGAGCCGCCCCGGCCGGGGCGCGTTCATTGAAGACATCACGGCGGATGATCTCGACGTTTCCGGCGCAGACGGCGGCTTTCTGCGCTTCAACATTCTCAACAGCGGCATTCAGGATCAGGATCCCGTGCCCGGCCTCGAGGGCATCCCGACAATCCGGAATTTTCGCTTCACGAACATACGTGTTAAAGACGCTCCGCTGCTCGTGGACGGCACCGGAATCCATCCGGATAAGCCGCTCGACGGCTTCACGCTGGCGAACGTCACCGGCACCTGCGCCAAAGGTATCTCGCTCGCGAACATTCAGAACGCGGACATCAGAGACGTCCACGTTACCGGCTATGCAGGCCCGCTCCTCGGAATTCATAATGTGAGCGGCAAGGGACTGGACGGCGCGTCGGCGATAGACGCTCCCAAAGTGACGGCCCCCATCAACGCGGACAAGCCGTACCTCCTGAAGTAGAGCGTTCAATGCCGCGAGGCGTTCCACCCGGCAAACCGGTCGAGCGCCGTCTTCGGGCCCGCGTTGTACCAGCTATAACCGTTGCGGCGTTCGAGCGAAATCTCATTCACGTCATCATGAATGCTTTTGTCGCGATCGCCGAAGATCGGGCGGTTTGAGCCGATTTCGTAATAGCGCGACCAGATCGGTCCCGCGCCGGGTGCGGATGTGAGTGTCCTGCCGTTGGGGCCGCGCTCAAACGCCTTCCCATAAATCTTCACTGACTCCAGCCAGGCGGCGCCGGCGCGTACAGCGTCCACCAACGCGGGGCGGGGAGTGGGCAGACTCATCAAAAACAACAGGATCGTTCCCGTCTCCCCGCTTGAAAGCGACGGCGGCTCGTAATTCCGCGCGCCCACGGGTTTCAGATCCAGCATGTCGTATTGCTGGCCCCACGCAGTGCGCTTACCGTTCGCCACGATCTGCGTCGCCAGGATGATGTCGGTCCCCTTCGCGACGGCCGCTCTGGCTCGCGACCGCAACTCCGCCCGAACGCTCGCGAACTCTCCCGCCCCGTTCGCGGCGTCGAACAGCACCATCAGGGCCCTGGTCATCGCGTCGTCGTTGTAAGTGATCGCGTCGTGATAACCGCCTTGCAATGGCCAGATCTGCGGCCATCCGCCATTCGGATACTGGGCCTCCAGGATGTATTCGATGCCCTTGAGAAGAGAAGCGCGCCACCTTTTCGCTTCCTTCTGATCCCCGCCAGCCGCCGCTACTTTCGCCAGAAAACGAATCTCCGTCGTCGTGGCGTCATTATCCAGGGTTCCCACGTACTCCCATTTCGTGTCTTTCGACGAATCGAAATCCGCCACGCCTGGAACCGGCGACGCATTATTCCCCGCCCAGTGCTCACCCAGGGCGCGGACGTGATCCGCCAGATTGAGATTCTTGCTCCATCCCCCGGCCGGCGTCTGAAATGACACCACGATATTCGCCATGCGCCTGGCCTCTGCGCTCCCGTACCAATCGGCAGATTTATCGAGAGGAGTGCTTTTGGCCCCAGATTCGCTGGGAGGAATAATCGGCGTCTTCAGGCCGGCGTTCGTCATCTCCGCATCGAGCGCCGCGCGATCCGCACGCATCTGCGCCGCGGAGCGTTCCAGATATTTTCGCCATGCCGGCTGCTGCGCGGCCGGTAACGAGGCAATGCGCTCTTCGGTAAGCGGCAGTGCAGCTACATTTGTGCCGATGACCGCCGCGAACGCCCACACACCCATCAACGCCGCCGCGCCCGAGCAAAAAAAGAGACTGCGGGAAATCGAGATTCGCACCTTTCTATTATCGGGATAAACTTTACCCGCAACGCGTCGGCCGTGCTATCGCCTCGTGATCGCGCCAGCCACGTGCGCTGTGAGCTGAACCGTCTTACTCACCCTCAGCACGAACGTGCTCGGATCCTTCATCCCCCACGCAACGTAGGGAATCCCGAACGTGAGATCCGCATTTATCTGCCCGCCGGCGATTTGGCTCTTCACGTCCAGTGTCAATTCGTGCGCCGCTCCGTGTATTCGGAATGTGCCTTGAAGTTTTATGTCCGACGAGCCGTTGAGGTTCAGCTTTCCTTCAATCCGCGAAGGGGTGAAAACAGCCTCCGGGTATTTCACCGATTCGAGCACGCTATCGTGCATTTTCCGGTCGCGCGCGCCGTTGCCGCTTTCAGCGCTGGCCGTATCCACCACGATTTCGCCGGATGCCGCCCCGGTATCCGGATCGAATACAATGCTTCCGCGTTTGAGTTGGAATGTCCCATGGACAGTGTGAAGAACACTGTCGAGCGTCCAGTCGATCGTCGTGGAAGCGGGCTTGAGATCCACCGCATACGGCGCGGCGGATAGCGGGATACAAAGTGCGGGGAGCAGCATCAGGCCGCATCTTTTCATGCGACATGCACTCCAAGCAGAGCGCGAAAAATCCGCGGCTCCCGCGCCATCGCGCTCATTGCAGCGCGCCGGGCCGCCGCCACGCGGCCCATGAACAGCATCGCTCTCGCCATCAGATGATGGCGGGCAGCAAGACGCGGATGGGCTTTCCCATAAATCGACAAATCACCCCTGCACAATGCTTCCGCCAGCCGTTCCGCCTGCCGGAAAGCCAGGCAATTCCCTTCACCGGTGATGGCGTCCACCGAGCCCGAGGCGTCGCCGATTAAAGCGATATTTCCGCGTGTGACTGCCCGCAATCGCACCGTAGCCGTCGCGGCGCCTCGCTCCCGGCTGGTGATCTCCGCGTTGCCCAGACGTTCGCGCAGTTGAGGGAAAAACCGCTCCATCGCTTCCCGGACGCGCAGGCGCGGCGATTCTGAAATCACCGCGACGCACACTTCGCGCGCGCTCACGGGCGTGATGTACATCTGGCAACCCGGTCCCCAGTAAATCTCCATAAAGGGGGACCACGGTGCGGCCTCCAAATGCATCCGATAAGCGAACCGGCGGGAATTCCATGTCTTCGCCTCGAGCCCAGCCCATGAGCGAACCTGCGAAGAGACGCCATCCGCCCCGATGATCCATCGCGCCTGAATTTCGTCCAGCCGGTTGATCGGCGCACCCCACCGCATCTCCACGCCGGCCGCCTCCGCGTTCTCCATCAGCACGCGATGGAGTGCGGTGCGGCGCAGGCCGAGCCCGCAGCCTTCGGGGAACTCACTCTCCACGGAATGAGCCCCATCGTGAAACCTGATCCCGCGGAACTCGAATCCCTGCGAAACGGGAAACTCGATTCCCAGCCGCAACGCCGCACGGCGCGAATCCGGCATCAGCCCTTCGCCGCAGGCTTTGTCGATGGGCGGGCGATGGCCATCTGCCACTACGACGCGCATCCCGCGGCGCGCCGCCGCAATGGCTGCCGCAAGTCCCGCCGGGCCGCCGCCAATTACAAATACGTCAGGTCCGCGCATACCTCGGAATTCGACCGGGTGAAGCTATGGAACAACCCTATGGGCTGTCTGACGGGGCAAAAAAGGTCTGGGTTTCGCCGCCAGTCTTACCAGGCGTCCCGGTTCAGGGTATTTACCCTAAAGAAAGGCTTATCTTTCTCCGCGGGATCCATGGTAAAGTCCTGCGAAGTCTTTTTCGGATCGTAATCCCGCCAAAGCCACGTCAGCGATTCCGGCAAATCGAGCGCGGCCTGAGCGCCGCCATGCGCCGCCGTGCCGAACCGGAAATGGAAGTCGTATTCGCGCAGCTTCAGAGAATTCGCCATCTGGATGGCCTGCATGGGCCACGACCCGTGCGTGTTCTCCAGATCGTCCGCACCGTCGCTCATCCACATCCGGATATTGCGCTTGGGGTCCTTGCGCACCATAAACGGATACACGTTGCCGCCGTCCACATTTTCTTTGGACCGCCACTGAATGGAAGTGAAACTTCCCACGGCCGAATGCACGCGTGAAAACTTATCGGGCATGAACCACGCGGCGCTGAATGCGCAGATGCCGCCGGATGATTCGCCCGCAATCGCACGGCTGTAGCCGTCCTGCCTGAGCTTGTAAGTCTTCTCGACGTCCGGCAGCACTTCTTCCATCAGGAAGCGCGCATAGTGATCGCTGACCGTGTCGTACTCGATCGAGCGCATCGCGTGGCCCTCGGGCGAAGTGCCGGGCGCGATCATGACATGAACGATCGGCGGCAGCAGCCCTTGTGCCACGAGATTGTCCGTCACGGTCATCAGGCGGATTCCGCCCAGAGGATTCTCCAGACCCTGTCCGTCCTGCCAAACCATCAGCGCCGCCGGCACATTCGGATCGACGCCGGCGGAGGCGTAGGTCCAGTAGTCGTATTTCATGCCGTCGTAGATTTTGCTGGTCAGCGTATGCTTCTCGCTCAGCGTGCCGTGCGGTACGCCCGGCTTCGGATAGGAATCAGGGTTGTATCCCACCGCGTCGCCGCGCGCGCCGAGCGGTTTCCCCGCCGAATAGAACTGATATTCGTGCAGCACGCCCACACGCATTTTCGTGAGCAGCATCCAGTGGTTCTCGTCCACCTGAGCCAGCGATTTCTGCGGCTCCAGATCGATCGAGACGGTGACCGGCGACGGCGAAGTCGCGAGGAACAGATAATCCTGGCCCCACACAATCACCTGCGTTGCTGCTTTGAGCCCGGCCACTCGCTGTTTCATCGCTGGCGAATCCGCGCCTTTTCGCGCCGCCTCAATGCTGTCAGCCGGCGTCGGAGTCTGGGCACAGACGGAAATCGCGCCCACAAGGAAGGGAATCAGGATCTTCATAGTGGGGCCAGTATATAACGCGCGAGGCTTGACGCCGGTTGTATCCTGATCACCATGCTCAGGAAAACCCCGGCCAGCCTGCTGTTTGCCGTCTCCTTTTCACTGCACTGTTTTGCGCAGGGCCCATCGGTGGCGCCGTGCATCGCCGATCTCGAAAGTCTGCCGGGTTTCCTGCTGGAGAACGACGCCGGTGCCCGCGATCACCTGGCGCAGTTCGGGCAGAAGCATTTCGACGATGCGCTGGCCGAGGCGAGAACCGCCGCATCGCAGATTCGCGGTAACGCCAGTTGCGCGCCTGTGCTCAATAAATATCTTCGAGCGTGGAGGCGAGGGCATCTATCCGTAGAGGATATTCCGGGGGCCTCGAACGCGGCCGCAGCACCTCGGCAACCGGCGCCGCAGACTCCGCCCCAAAATCCAGAGGACGCCCCGGCGATCGAGATTCTTTCTGCAAAGACTCTCCGTCTGACGCTGAAGAGCTTTCAGCCGTGGAACCGCGAGCCTCTGGCTGCCCTGATCGCCGCTCATCGTGCGGATCTGGAATCGCATCCTAACTGGATCGTCGACGTGCGCGGCAACCCCGGAGGGAGCGACAGCAGTTATTTCCCTCTCCGGCCGTGGCTGATGCCGGATGAAATCGTCGACGCGAACACCGAAGTACTCGCAACACCGGCCAATATTGAGGGATGGACGCACGCCTGTGCGCTTCTGGCTCCGGGCGACACGGAGTGCGAGAAGTCACTGTCCGGCGGGATCGAGCGCATGCGCAACGCGGCGCCGGGAACATACGTAAACATGGGTGACGGCGCCAGGACTTCCTACTACCGCGTGGACCGGCCGGAGCCGCATCGCCCTTCGCGAGTCGCGATTTTCATTGACGGCGGCTGCGGAAGCACCTGTGAGCAATTCGCGATCGACGCCCGGCAGAGCTTCAGCGTCAGGCTCGTCGGCCAGCACACTTATGGCTCACTCGATTATTCCAATGTGCGCCCTCACGATTTGCCGTCAGGGCGGCGGCGTCTGATGTACGCAACGACGCGGTCCACCAGGATCCCCGGCCTTATGGTGGATGTGGTTGGCGTTCAGCCCGATGTTTACCTGCCCGTTGAAGCGGGAAATCGTTCTGGGGACGACGAGGTGTTGCGCGTTCAGAGTTGGCTCGAAGGCGGTACACTTGCGCCATCCGGCGCTAAGTGATAGCCGGCCGCATGCCAAATGGCTCCAATCAGCTTCTGTACGGGTGGCGGCTACGCGACCTCGCGCCTGGTTCCGATTTTCGGATTCGCCGGCGGTGTTCCGGCCGCCGCTTCGCAGTTGTCACAGCGTCCGCAGGGACCGTGGAAATCGTCGCCGAGATATTGCAGCAGCATCTCGCGGCGGCAGGTGCTGGCCTCCGCATAATCGCGCATGGTCCGCAGGCGTTCCCGTTTCGCTTCGCGCCGCAACTCCTGCTGCCGCACTGCTGTCTTCACGGCCTGCCTGGGATCTTCTCCCGCGATTGACTGCACTGTCCCCTCCGGCAACATCACAACTGCGCCGGCATCGCACAAGTGCTGCAGCGCATTCATCAGTTTGCGCGTCGAAATCCGGAGTGCCGCGGCGAGCTCCGTGAGTTCTATCGGCCCATCGGCTCCGGCGAGACGTTTCATCAGGCGCTCCAGCATCCGCAGATCAAGCCGCCCGCCCACCTTGAACCCCTGCGCGCCGATGTCTTCTTTCCGGTAGAACAGAACTGCATCGGCCTTTCCCCCGTCGCGCCCGCTGCGTCCAATTTCCTGGTAATAGGAGTCGAGCGAATCGGGCGGGTCGTAGTGATAGACAAATCGGATGTCGGGTTTATCCACGCCCATCCCGAATGCGTTTGTCGCCACCATGACCCTGGCGTCGCCCGCCATGAATTTCTCCTGAATCGAATGCCGTTCCCGCGCTCTCAGCCCGCCGTGATAGAACACCGCGCTGATCTCCTCGCTGGCAAGCGCCTGCATGATCTCTTCGGCTGCCTTGCGCGTGCCGGTGTAAACGATCCCCGGCTTATCCGACCACCGAACCCGGTGCACCAACGCATCCCGTTTCTCACCCTCTGTCTCGAACCGGTCTACCCGCAGATAAATGTTCGGGCGATCGAAGCCGCGCACGAAGACCCGGGGACTGCGCATTCCAAGCCGCTCCACGATCTCGTCGCGGACTCGCCGGGTCGCTGTGGCCGTAAGCGCCAGCACGGTCGGATGACCCAGAGCCTCCGCCACCACACCGACCCGCATGTAATCGGGACGGAAGTCGTGGCCCCATTGGCTGATGCAGTGCGCTTCGTCCACCACGAAGAGGGAGATATTCGCAGCCCGAAGGCTTTCTATTGTTTCGGGCCTTCGCAGTTGCTCCGGCGCAAGAAAGAGGAATTCCAGTTCGCCCTGCTGTGCCTTCTCCAAATCTTCACGCATTTCCGATATCGGCTGGGTCGAATTCAATACGGCCGCCGCTGCAACGTTATTAGCATCGATCGCGTCCATCTGATCCTTCTGGAGCGCGATCAACGGCGAAATGATAAGGGTGGAACCATCAATGAGCAATCCCGCAATCTGATAAATCGCCGACTTGCCCGATCCCGTCGGCTGCACCACGAGCGTATCGTGCCCATCGAGGACGGCTCTGATCGCTTCCTCCTGCCCTGGCCGCAGCGACGCGTAGTTGAAGTTTTCGCGGGCGGCTTTCCGGATCGCGTCGGGAGTTTTTAATTGAGACAAGTGAGCGGCTCCTCGCAATCGATAAGGCAAGTCGTCTTCCGGTTCGCAATAGCGCGAAATTACCTGCCGGTAGTCCGCTTGTGCATCTCAATAGCCACTTGCCTGGCGGCGCTCCGGATCGCCACTCTTGCGATCGTCGATGCTTCATCGGCCAGCGGCCCGCGCCATGATCAGCGGGGCCTTACCTGTTGCCCCACGCTCCATGGTGTCGACACGGCGTACAATCACCGATTTCACGTCGGCATCCTGAGCAACGAACATCGCCGCAATCCGGCCTGCCAGAGGCTCGCAAATTGCAGCGTCCTTCAGCCCGGTGAGGTTGACTGTAATGTTTCCGCCTTCCTGAATCACCTGCCACCCGCTGGCGGGAAGGTTTTCCAGAATCTCGTGGAAAAGGTTCGGGTGGAGGCGAACCGTTTCCGCCGCGGCGCCCCGGCGCGGGAATGCCAGAACGTCTTCGATGCGTCCTTCGATGCTGCCGATCAGCCGGAACTTGCGCCCGCATTCGCAATCACCTGTCTCCGCTCGCAGGACATCGCTCAGCTCGTAGCGAATCAGCGGTTGAGTGCGCCGGCCGAATACTGTGAGAAGCACACGATCGCTGCGTTCGCCCGGTGCAACGGGGCGGCCCCGCTCATCCACCAGTTCGATAATCGCGCCGTCTTCGAGGAGATGCTTTTTACCGTGAGCGCATTCTGCTGCGATGGGTGAGTATTCCGTCGCCCCATATGTGTCGCAGACGCGCACGCCCCACGCTTCACGGGCTCGCTCTCGCGTCTCATCGGTCAGTACCTCTGCAGCGGTCGCGATCGCAGCGGGATGAATTTGCAGGCGGCCCGACATTTGTTCGTCGACAAGCTGCCGGAGGACCGAAGGGTAAGCGGCGAGAATGTCCGGCTGCCATTCGTTAAGACTCCGCACCAGATTCGGGATCGGTTCGCCCGCATCGAGAAGGAGCATCGGCCATAGCCGAGGCGAAATGGCGGTGCTGATCCGGGCCGAGTAATGCCACGGAGTCCGCGACGCAATTGTGGCGGTTCGAGGCGGCTTGCCGGGTTTAACCGCGCCAGCCCACCTCATGGGCCGCGAAATGTTCGCCAGTACCGAAATCCATTCGCGATTGTCGAAAAGAAAGATACCCCGCCGGCCCGTGCTTCCGGAGGTAGAGAGCACCACATATTTGCCGTGAAATAATCTTCCGCCGGGAGCATTTCTCATCCACTGATCGATGTCGGCCAGTCGAATCGCACGATCCGTCACCAGTTCGTCGAAATTCTCCATCAGTTCTGCTTTCGTAAGTATCGGCAGTTCGTTCAGGGGCCGGTTCTCGAGACCCCGATGAAATCGGCGGTAGAACGGCGAACGCTCGTATGCAAAGCTCCGCAGTTCCTCCAGGCGGCGCGCCTGATGCGCGTCCAGTTGTGCACGCGACCAGCGGCAGGACCGATCGAAGCGAATGCGCGCCCCGAGGACGCGAAGGCCCAGCACAATACTCGACAACACGGCTCTTCATTCTATGGGAAAAATCTTCCGTCGAAAAGCCTGATAGACTCCTCGGAGAATGCCCTGCTTCCGTGTAGCTCTCGCCCTGACCCTGTTGGCCGCACTCTCGATGCACGCCGCCGATTCACCCGTTGTGCGAGCCCCGGCGGGCTCCGTGCGCGGCACGGCCGAGGGAAATCTCCACGTTTTCCGCGGCCTGCCATACGCCGCGCCACCGGCCGGTTCCATGCGCTGGAAGCCTCCGGTTTCCGCCGCAGTCTGGCAGGGCGTCCGCGACGCCACGAAATTCGGTCCCGCGTGTTTCCAGCCGAAGCCGCGCGCGGCCAGCATTTATGCCGATCCTCCTCCGGCGATGAGCGAGGACTGTCTTTACCTCAACATCTGGACGCCCGCCGCCGCGCGCGACACCCCGGTAATGGTCTGGATTCACGGCGGATCGCTCACCGGCGGCGCCAGCAGCGAAACGATGTATGATGGCGCGGCGCTGGCCAAACAAGGCCTCGTCTTCGTCAGCATCAATTACCGGCTGGGTGCTCTCGGTTATCTCGCGCTTCCCGAACTCAGCGCCGAATCGCCCGATCATGTCTCCGGCAACTATGGCCTGCTCGATCAGATTGAAGCGCTCCGATGGGTGAAGCGCAATATCGCGGCATTCGGCGGCGATCCGAACCACGTCACCATCGCAGGCGAATCCGCCGGTGGACTCAGCATCCTCTATTTGCTGGCCTCACCGGTCGCGCACGGCCTGTTCGATAAGGCGATCCTCGAAAGCTCATACATGGTTTCGACTCCCGAACTCCACGAGAAGCGCTTCGGTGAGGAGTCCGCCGAGTCGATCGGCACCCAGCTCGAAGCGAAGCTGAAGACGCACAATCTCGCAGCTCTGCGCGCGATGGATGCCGGCGCCATCACCGAGCAGGCCCCGCTCACCGGCTATCTGCCCTTTGGAACAATCGACGGTCACGTGCTCACCCGCCAGTTGGTCGATGTGTTCGATCGTCGCGAGCAGGCGCATGTACCGGTCCTTGTTGGGTTCAACAGCGGCGAGATTCGATCGCTGCGATTCCTGGCTCCGCCAGTGCCCGCAACCGAAGCAGCCTATACGGCCGCGATCCGCCAGCGCTACGGCGACCTCGCGGATGAGTATCTTCGGCTCTATCCAGCGTCGAATCTCAAGGAGAGCATTCTTCAGGAACCGCGCGACGCACTCTATGGCTGGACAGCTGAACGCGTCGCGGTGAAACAAACTGCCGCGGGTGAACCGGCGTTTCTCTACCTGTTCGATCACGGTTTTCCCGCAGCCGATACTGCCGGCCTGCACGCTTTCCATGCCAGCGAGCTTCCCTATATCTTCGGAACCGCCGGCAGCACTCCGCCCGACTGGCCCAAAATGGAAATGACCCCGGCGGAAAGCCGCTTCGCGGAGGCGATCCGGGATTACTGGGTCTCGTTCATCAAGACCCGAACTCCGAGCGCCGCCGGCGAACCGCGCTGGCAACCCTTCGGCGCCTCAAAGGCGTTCATGCATTTCGCCGATCTTCCCCAACCTGCCAATGATCCGACACCTGGCATGTACGAATTTCAGGAAGACGTTGTCTGCCGCCGCCGCGCTGAAGGAAAAACGCCCTGGAACTGGAATGTCGGAATCGTCGCCCCGCCGCTGCCTCCGGTGGCCGGCTGCCCATCACCTGGCGGGAGACAGTGAATCCACGTGTATGGTTTTCCCCGCGACTGTCCCTGAGATGTTCACGGCGAGCCGGTCCTGCCCCTTTTTCGGCCTTCCCGCGGCGCTGACCACCCTCGATGCCTCAGCGTCACCAGCTGCGTCCAAAGCAAAGAACTCTCCACTGGAAAGCACAACCATAAACTTCTTCGTCTTGTTTGCCCGCGGGTAGCACGCTCGGATTTCGAAGCCCACGTCATGAGCTCCCGGCAGATTGATATCGTCCGGATTAACGTTTTTTTCTTCGGCCTGAAAGCATCCGGCATCCACCAGATAGCCCCTTGAGGCACCGGCGAGCGGCACAACGCAAAGAAGAAATCCCAGCAGCGGCTTCATGCCCCCTCCCCTTGCGTGAAAAGGTCATTTGAAGGGCGGCGTTGCGCCCTAATCGCCCGTCGGGGCCTGGTTCACGCTGTCGACAACGAGAGACTTCACCGGTCCCTTCCGGTTTTCGAACTGAAGGCCGAGTTGCTGGATCGCAACTCGTATGCGGGCCGTCTTTATATCGGCCATGGAAAGATAAAGCGTGATGTCATAGGTCCCGGTGAGATTCGTTTCATCCACAACCGGATGTCCCATGGAATTTGACAGAAATCTCGCGAATGCCGGCATCGTGTAGCCCCTGAGTTGGATGTTGTCACTCATCAGGTCCACCGTCGCGCTGATCTCAGGCTTTTCAACGTTCTTCATTTTCACGCCGCCCTTCGCGGGAACGAGCGCAAAAAAAGAGATAGTCTTGTCCTCTTCATGTGCCTTCATGGCGAACCGGTCCGCCAGAAGATGCTGCAGCATGACTGGAATCTGAGCCGGACTCGATCCCGCCGGGAGCGTCGCTTCAATGTCGAATCGCTCGTCGCCCAGCCATTTCGGGCCGGTAATCTGCCCCGGAGTCACACCGTATGCGAACGCAAGAACCGATTTCAGGGTGACGCCCCGGTAATCGATTCGCCCCCCGTTTTGCGGAGGCGCAAGGACATCGCTTTCCACCCCGCGAGCCGAGCGCTTCACAGAGGCCGTTTCGAAATTTTGCCCCCATAATCCGGCAGCGGCACAGAACGCCAGGACGATGAGAATCCTGCGGAAAATCATCCAAAATAGCGTATCACGCCGCTCAGTGATCGTGATGAATATCCTGGAATTCTTTCAGCCGGACAACGTCGTTCGCCAAAATGTCGCGATCGCGATGAGAAAGACGTTCATCGTTGGAAGATTTTCGAACCGAATCGATGACGTCATTCAGGAGGCCGTTATCCCAACGGGTCTGATCGAGATCAGCCTGCATTTTCGTCAATTCCTGTTCGGTCTTCGCGAGGCGGTCCATCTCCTTGTCGTGCGCCCGCCCAGCCCACACATGCTCGAGATCCGTTCTCACATTGAGAAACAGATGCGACCTTCCGGCCTCTCCGCTAAACCGCAGATCCCGCTCGTGATACCAGTCCTGCGCAAACGCGCCTGCTGCGACGAGGGCTCCGACTCCAATCATCATGATCAAACGCATATTGCCATTTCCTTCCCGGCGGCCCCTGAGGGTCCCTCCTCTGATCTCCATGCACATTTTTGACCAATTCAGCCCGTGGCAAGTTCCGTGACAATAAGTCGATTCACGTGCAATAAGATCAGGAATATGAAGCCAAAGAACACCATCTGCCTCTGGTTCAACAATGACGCGCAGGACGCGGCGCGCTTTTACGCTGCCACCTTCCCCGCCAGCAAAGTCACTGCCGTTCACCAGGCTCCCGGGGACTATCCGGGGGGTAAGAAGGGCGATGTGCTCACCGTGGAGTTCACCGTCATCGGCATCCCCTGCCTCGGTCTTAACGGCGGCCCCACGTTCCAGCACAGCGAGGCTTTCTCTTTCCAGATTGCGACGGACACTCAGGAGGAGACCGACCGCTACTGGAACGCCATCGTCGAAAACGGCGGCGCGGAGAGCGCCTGCGGCTGGTGCAAGGATCGCTGGGGTCTCTCCTGGCAAATCACGCCGCGCACGCTGACCGATGCCCTCGCGGCCGGGGGCGCCGAGGCAAAGCGGGCGTTTGACGCAATGATGACGATGAGGAAAATCGACGTCGCCGCCATCGAGAAAGCCCGCCGCGGCTGACCGGGATCGAGACATGTCCGCCGCAGTCACAGTGCAGATCGTTCACCCGCGAACTATAGCCGCGATGCGCCGCGAAGCCGCGCCCGGCGCCGTCGGCGCCGCATGGAAACCCACGCTCGATCAGGTCTGGCAGTTTCTTCGCAGCCATCCCGGCCTCCGCACGGACGGCCACAACATTTTCGTCTATTACCAGCCGACGTACCCGGGCGCGCCAATTCTGTGCGACTTCGGCGTAGAGGTCATCTGCGCGTTCGAAACCGCTGGTGAGGTTTATGCGGCCGAAACGCCTGCGGGGGAGGCCGCCGTGGCTGTCCATCGGGGTCCTTATCATCGTCTGCACGAAACGCATCAGGCAATCGGTGAATGGATGGCGGCGAATCACAGAGAGTCCGCCGGCTGTTCGTGGGAAATTTACGGAGATCCCACGCCCGATCCGGCCAATGCCGAGACGACGGTTCTATATCTCCTGAAATAGCCTTTTCCGGCGGCACATCAGTTCGCCGACGGCCTCTCCACTTTGTCGATAATGAGCACGTCCGCGGACGCTTTGGTGGCTTCGAGCTTCAGCCCCAACTGCTCCTGAATCGCTGTCGGGAGTCCGGGAGGCCCATCGCCCCGCCCGGGCGCCGGAGAATCATCGGGTGTCCACCGGAGTGTGAAATCGAAATGCCCCGCAAGGCCCGTTCGGTCGAGAACCGGACGGTCCAGAACCATAAACTGCAACACGCCCGCCAAATCGCCCATGGTTGCGTTTGTTTCCGTCAGGTAACCGGGCCTTATCATGGATTGATCCGTCCCTGCATCCGGGGCGCGCGCGCTCGTCGCGAGCTTCGGCCCGTTCTTTCCAGCGGTCAGAATATAGACCGGCAGTTCCTTCTGCGTGCGATGAAACGAGAGCTGAAACCGATCGGAGAGGAGCTTTTGGTACATGATCCGCTGCTGCTGCAGAGTTGGCACACCTGGCTCATCCGGCAGCCCGTCCACATCGAAATAATCCGTGTCGGCCCAGGCTGGAGCGTTCAGCACCTGGCTCGGATGCAGTCGATACGCGAAGGTGATCAGGTTCCGCAGATTCTCCCGCACCGCGATGACGCGGCTGCCGCGTTGCTGGAATCCGAAATTGGTTTCAGCCGGGTCGCTCAGCTGGATCGCCGCGACCTCAAACGCCGGGGATGCGTCCTTCCGCATCGGGCCCAAGGCTCCCGTGGACGGGTCCTGAGCAAGGCTCAGACTGGCCGCCGTCCACGCGGCTAGTGCGAAGCATTGCAGAACGCGGCGGTTCATCCTGCCCCGGATAGACGCAGCATCTGGTTGTAAGGTTAGGTTATTCAGGTCAGCCGTGAAACGCATCTGGACAATCATTGGAGTACGCGACGTACCGGCCAGCTTCCACTGGTACCAGTCGCTGTTCGGTCAGCCCGCGGGCACCCCGGCTCATGACTACTTTGGGCAGATCCTCGATTCCGATGGGACTGTCCTGCTCTGTCTTCACCAGTGGGGCGCCCACGAGCATCCTTCCCTGACGAGCCCTGATCGCGGCACGCCCGGTAACGGTCTGCTGTTATTTTTTCGGGTCGATGACTTCGACGCAGCGCTTCAAAGAGCACGTTCTCTCCCTGCTCAGTTCGAGGAGGAGCCGCACGTCAATCCGAACACCCGAACCGTGGAATTCTCACTTCGGGATCCTGACGGATATCACGTCACGATCAGCTCACTGACTGCGATCTGAGAACGCCGCCCTATTCGATAATGGCGACCGAACTGGAGCCCGCTGTGCCGAGACCGGTTTGGGAAAAGGAGGTGGCCTGCTTGAGCGTCGCCCCGCCGGAGAAATTCACGCTGCCGGCAACAATGCCAAGGGTCGAAGTATTACTCCCGTTATTGATATTGAGGGTCGATTTCGGGAAGTAAAGAGAGCCCGTCAGACTTTGATTCGCACCGCCTGCGAAAGTGCTTGTTCCGGCTGTCTGAGTTCGATCCTGATAAAAGAGGACACCCTCGTAGGGGCCGGAACTCTGAGCGCTCAGCGTCACACTGGAGCCGTTGGCGATATTCACCTGGGCCCCTCCCGTGAGGTAGATCATGACGCCGCCGGTCGCAGTGAGCGTTCCTCCTCCATTCGCCACATTGAATCCGGAAGAACCGTTGATGATATAGATTCCCGGCGCCATCACGGCCGACATGCCGTTGGAGAGGTTGAAATTGCAGTATGTCCCGGGACTTAACTGGTACGCGCTTGGCTGCCACGCGGTGTAATTTCCGTTAATACATGGAGTAGTCGGACTGGGCGATGGAAGATTCAGAAACGGATCTGCGATCGCTGTGACGTTTGTTGTCGCTGTAAGACTGTTGCACCCACCGGTTGGCGTATCGATGCAGCCACCGTTGTTATGCGCCACGCCACCCACGGAATTGAATGTGGTTGTATGCAGCACCGCCCCGCCCGTCACGATTGCGGCTTCGGAATTGTTGGAATTCACATAGACGCCGCAGGATGAAGTCGTCACCGAAACGCCGTTGCTCATGTTGAGAGCGTCTTTCGCGGTGCCATTCAGCAGGTAAAGGCAGTTATTGCTCACGGAGCTGGAACTGCCCACGATTGCGGCGCTGGAGCGTGTGCTGCTGCTCAAAGCGGTTTTGCCGAAAAGAGCGAGCTCGTTTTCGGTGATTCTGACTGTCGCCCAATAACTGACCGTAGTGCCGGGAACGGTGTGCACAGTACTGGTGGTGTTGGCCTGAATCGAGACGGTCTGGCTGCCGGTGGTGAGAAACCCATTGAGCGCCGCCATCTTGCAGCCATAGTCGAACGCGGTCGAGAGAGTTGTTGGCGCGGTCGCCGGACAGTTCGCCGCTGTGCCCACGGGCGTACCGCACCAGACGGAATTCGTTCCGCAGGTCTGCGAACCGGGAGACGCCTGCATCGCCGCCTGGATCACGGCGGCAGCTGCCGCATCGCTGGCAGTCTGCGCTGCTTCGCGGCGGTAGTAGCCGTAACCGAGATCGACCGCGAGTCCCATCATCCCGAGCATCGCGAACAGGGAAACCGTCGCCATGAGCAACGCCTGGCCGCTTCTTCCGTTTTTGGGCTTCATCCTCATCGGCTTAAAAGACGATCGGTTGGGTGGAGTTGGCTCCGAGTACGATTGGATTGAAAGTAACGCCGCCACTCCATGGGCTCCAGAAAGAAATCGCCGAGCTGAACTGATACGTCGCCGAAATGGTGACGACGGTCGAGGTCGTGTTCGCCGCGGAGGATGGAAATGCGTTGCTGTTGTTGTAACAGTTCGTGAGTGGGTTACAGGAAACCTGACCGGTGGCCGTCGAATTCAGAGTCACGTTCATCTGGCTGTCAGGAATTCCGATCGCGCTGGCTGCGATTTGCCTCGCAACTGAGTTCACGGTTGTTGCACAGGTCTTACCGGCGCACCCCGCGCCATGAACGGAAGCAGTCCGGGCCGTAGCGTTTACCGCTTCAGCGAGCGTGTGATACTGCCACATCCCCATGGACATCCAGAAGAGCGACACGAGAACGAGCATCAACGGAACGCCGACGAGAGTGAATTCCAGCATGGTCGATCCGCGGCGCCTGGAGTCTGGTTTGGACATTTTTATTACCGTACCGGCATCGCAACAGTTCGCGTAATCGTGATGCTGCTCGGCATGATCCCGGGAATCGCGAGGAGCCCGACTGTATAACCGACTGCGACCTGGACGTAAGGAATCTGGCCCGCACCCGTGCCTGCCGCGCCAATGTTGCCCGAAGATGGCGTCGCACTCAGCGAACTCCCGCAGGCGGAGATGGGCGTCGGCGCGTACTTGAATTCCGGGAGGGCATAAGTTCCGCAGGCAAGCGAAGACGTGAGTGCTGTCTGATTGGCTGTGCTCGCCGCGCCCCAGGTGGCGGCGATTCTCGCGGCGTTCTGGGTTGCGATCAGCGCGTAGGAAGAGAATCCGAAATCAAGAACCGCTATGAACGCAATCACCATCCACGGAAGCAGCAGGGCAACTTCCACCGCCGCGGTTCCCCGCTCCGGCCCAAAGAGCCGTTTCCTTCCCGGGCGTGGAGAGTGTCGCATCCAGTACCATTTTCGGATTTCTGAAACTCGCGTACCATTCCAACAATGGTTAGTACAACGATGCGGGTGGTTAGATCAGCGGCGATATCTGACGGCTGATGCCCCGAACCAACGGCAATCAGCACTCGTACAGGCTTACTCCTCTACGAGTTCCGATTTACTGAAATGACCGAAACGAAGCGCAAGAGTTGGCAACACAAGCAGATTGAGCGCGGTCGACGTAAGTAGGCCGCCCAAAATCACCACGGCCATCGGCCCTTCGATCTCACGACCCGGTTCGCCACTCCCCATCGCGAGCGGCAACAGCCCAAGAGCCGTTACAATCGCAGTCATCAGAATCGGGATCAGCCGTTCCGAAGCCCCCTGTATCGCCGCATCGCGGTTCCAGATCAGACCTTCATGAGTGACCAGGTGCTCGAAGTGCGAAATCATCATCATCGAGTTCCGCATCGTGATTCCGAACAGCGTGACAAACCCAACCATCGATCCGATCGTCATCAGCCCGCCCGTCGAGAACACGGCGAGCACGCCGCCCACGAGAGCGAACGGCAGGTTAGCCAGCACGAGCATCATGTGGCTGAAGCGGCGGAAGACAATCGCGAGCAGCAGCAGAATGCCGGCCGCGGCTACCAGCAAATACAGCAATATCTGATGCTGCGCCTGTTCGCGCGCCTCCGTCGCGCCGGTGAAAACAGCGTAGGTGCCCTCGGGGAACTTTACTTTCGAATTGACCGCGGCACGCGCTTCATCCACGAACGAAGTCAGGTCGCGCCCGTTGACGTCGCAGGTTACGGTCTGGAGTCGGCGCGTGCCTTCATGCGCGATCAGCGCGCGGCCGGAGCCTTCATAGACGTTCGCAAGCTGATCGAGCCGCACGCGCTGTCCGGCGCTGCTGGTCAGCATCAGGCTGCCTACTGCCGAGGGGTCCCGTCGCATATCTCCATCGAGAATCACGGCCACGTCGAAAACGCGGTTCCCCTCGTAAGTCTGCGCCACCGTCGTTCCCTGGTATGCGGTGCCGACCGCCTCCATCACCTCAACAGGACGGAAGCCAAACTAAACCAGACGATCCGGACGCAACTGGATTGTCAGCTCAGGTCCCGCAGGCGGCGATTCCTGCTGAACAGAGTCGGCGCCCTTCACGCTGCGCAGCACAGCCGCAACTTCTTTGGCCTTCTGGTCCAGAACATCCAGATCGGCGCCATGAATCTTGACCACCACCTCGGCCGTTACGCCGGAAATGGTTTCCTCGATCCGCTCGGCCAGAAAGCGGCGGACCGCGAAATAAACACCGGGAAATTTGTTCAGTGTGGCGCGAATCTTTGACTCGGCGTCTTCCGCCGCATCGCCTTCGAGCGGCTTCAGCTCGACATGCATTTCTTCATAATTGACGCCCCACGTATCGTCGGCCGCCTCCGCACGGCCTACCTGCTGCATCACGTTATCGACGAACGGCATCCTGCGCAGGTCAGCACTCAGTGCATCGCCGATCCGTACTGTCTCGTGCACAGACGTTCCCGGCACAGCGGAAAAATGAATGATGAAATGCCCTTCCTTAAGATCCGGCAGGAACTCGCCGCCAAAGAAGGGAAGCGCGCAAAAGGCCGCCACGCAGATCACCGCCGCCGCGATGATCACCCCGGCCGTGTGCTCTGTCAGTTCGCGCATCAGCGAAGAATACGTATTTTTCAGCCACCGGATCAGCCGCGGCTCCTCCTGAGAGGTAGTCTTCGTCAGCAGCAGCGCGGACATCGCCGGCGTCAGCGTCAGGGCCACCACGAGTGACGCCATGATCGCCAGAATGTAGGCAACGGCAAGCGGCGCAAACAATCGCCCCTGCACGCCGCTCATGCTGCGCACCGGAATGAACACCATGGCGACGATGAAGGTCGCATAAACCACCGCGCCCCGCACCTCCATCGAGGCGTCGAGCACAACCCGAAATGCCGGTTTGGGATGTCCCAGCGCCGCGTTCTCACGCATTCGGCGGTAGATATTTTCCACGTCGATGATCGCGTCATCCACCACTTCGCCGATCGCGATCGCCAGCCCGCCGAGCGTCAGCGTATTGAGCGAAATCCCCATGTAACCCAGAGCCGCGACGGCGATCAGCAGCGACAGCGGAATCGCCGTGAGGGAAATCAGCGCCGTACGAAGGTTGTAGAGGAAGATAAACAGCACGATCGCGACGAGCGCCGCGCCCAGCATCAGCGATTGAGTAATGTTGTGGACCGAAGTCCGGATGAAATTCGCCGGGCGGAACAGGTGATCGTTGAGCACGATTCCTTCGGCCTGCACTGCCGGCCGCATTTCCGCAATCGCCTGATCGAGCGCCGCGGTGACTTCGAGCGTGTTGGCGCCGTACTGGCTGGACACCATGATCATCACGCCTGTCTTCCCGTTGATCGCCGCCGCCCCGATCGCTGGAGCCGCGCCATCCGCAACGCGCGCTACATCGCCGAGCCGCACCGCTATTCCGTTATGTTCCGAAACCACCGTCTGCCCAAGCTGCTCAGACGTGTTCGCCTGCCCGGACATCTGCAGCGTGATCCGCTGCGCGTCATTCTCCACAAATCCCGCACCGCGTACACCCGTGGACTGGCGGGCAGCGTTCAGAACGTCAGTCAGCGTGAGACCGTAGGCAGCCAGTTTCTCCGGCAGAACCTGCATCTGAAGCTGCCGCAAATCACCGCCGAAGATGACGGCCTTCGCGACGCCTGGCACTCCGAGCAGGCGTGGGCGGACCACCCAGTCCGCGAACGTCCGGATGTCCATAAGCGACTTTGTATCGGAAGTAAGCCCGATCGCAAGAACCATGCTCGCGGCGGATGTGAGCGGCGCCATGACCGGCGCGCTCACACCCTGCGGGAGATCGCCATTCACTTCTGTGAGCCGTTCACCGACCATCTGGCGCGCGCGATACACGTCAGTGTCTTCTACAAACACGGCGGTAATCACCGACAGACCCTGGATCGACTCCGACCGCAGCGACTCCAATCCAGCTACACCGTTCAGTACGTTCTCAACCGGCTGCGTCACCAGTGCTTCCACCTGCTCCGGCGACAAGCCCGGAGCTTCGGTCTGCACCACCACTTCCGGCGGCGCAAATTCCGGATAGACGTCGTACTTTGCGTTTAAAACGGCGTAGATCCCATACCCGGTGAGCACGCAGGCGAGCGCGACGATTACGCCGCGGAAACGAATGGAGAACTGAATCAGCCGCCGGATCACTTAGTCGGTGTCCTCGACCTGAATCTGAGATTTGAATTCCTCGGAAAGCAGCGTCTGAACGCCGGTGGTGACCACCTTGTCTCCGGCCTTGAGCGATCGCGTGAACCATCCGGCGCCCGATGGTTCCTCCAGATCAACCGGGCGGCGGGCAAACGAATCGTCATCAGTCTGCACATACGCCCAGGACCGGCCCTGATGCCAGACGATCGCATCGCGCGGCACGATGACGCCCGCGCGTCTCGATCCGGGGTTCTCCAGATAGGCCGTAACCGACTGCCCGGGCCGGAGCGATGCCTGCGCATCGTGGATACGGAACACGAACGTTTGTCCCTGGAGATTTGGGTCAGCCTGGGGCGCAATCCCGACTCGCTCTCCTTCGTACGGCGTCTTCTCATGGCCGATCACCACGAGGGTGGCGTGCGGTTCTCCCGCGATGCTCACTCCAGCGGGAACTGTGACGCGGGCGAAAATCGAGTTAAAGCGCGTTACACGAAGCACCTGCTGGCCCAGATCCACTGTTTCTCCGGGATGGGCCGTCACTTCAGTGACGACGCCGCCTTTCGCCACATTCATCGGGAAGGCGGCGCCGGCGCCGGCAAGCGCCGTCTGGAGCGCCGCGATGCTGTCCGCAGCGCCTTTCAGGCGCGCCTGTTCCCCCGCAAGACGATTCTGCGCGTCTTCCACCGCGCGGTCCGAGGCGCCTTTGTCATCCGCATTCAGCCGCCGCAAGCGATTCAGTTCCGCCGTCGCGGATACGATATTCGCCCGGGCGGAATCCTCATCGGCGCGAGCTGTGGCGAGCCTGTCGGTGAGCGAAGCACGGTCGGCAGGAGCGATCTGCGGTCCAATTGTGCCGAGCTGCGTGCCGTCTGCCACCGCCTCTCCCACGTCCGGCCATTTTGCGGCCTCGATGATGCCGGATATCGGCGCCTTCACCACGAACGATAATGCCGGGTCCTCGGCAAGAAAACCGTAAGCCGTCACCATCGCGTCTTTCGAAGTGGTCGCAACCGCTGCGGTTCGAATCCCCATCCGCTTTTGCGTTTCGTCATCAAAGGTGACAACAGTCTCGCCGTTCGCCGACTTGACCATGGATGCATTCTTGATCGGTTCGTCACTCTTTGCGTCCGCTTCGATGTCCGACTTGTGGCCGAGATACGACCAGATCACGCCTCCCGCGATCAGAATACAGAGGACGACGCCAGCGATTGGAACGGCGAAACGTTTCATTTTTTGGACTCCGGATCCGGAAGCGGCAGGCCGGGCTCGAGCGGTTGCTGAACGGCATCGTCCAGCGCGCCGAGCGCTTCCTGCAAACGGCGTTGCGCGTCGAAAGAAGCCCGCGCGGCGGCCACGGTTTCAATATGTGCGCTGGCGAGCGCGAGGCGGTCTTCTTCCCCCGCCTCCACGGCACGCCGGGTGGCAGCTTCACGCGTCTGCTGAAGCGAAGTCAGACGGCCGCGCGCGGCGCTCATATCCTGCTGCGCGGCCGTGTAACGAGCAAGCGCTTCGGACATCTCGCCGATTGCCTTCGCCTGCAGCGCGTTGAATTCCGCTTCCGCCTGCGCGCGGCGGGCTTCCGCTTCCGCGATCGGACCCTGATTGCGATTCAGCAGAGGAATGTCGAAGCCCGGTCCGAACGTGATCTTGTGGTGGCCCTCATCGAACGCATAACCCGGAGTGATCTGAATGTCCGGCGTCTGTTTCGCGATTTCAAGTTGAAGCGCAGCCTCTGCCGCGGCATATCCCAGTAGCGACTGGCGGATATCCGCGCGGTGCACGAGTCCGGCCTTTGTGATGTTGTCCGGAACGGGGGAAGCCGGCGTTTCCGGCAGCGTCGTGTCGATATCGGGCAGGGAAGCAATGCCCACTGCTCCGGCGAGCGCCGCCCGCAGCGCAGGGCCTGAATTTCGCGCGGCCCCCACCTCCAGTTCGTCCTGAATGGAAGCAGCGCGGGCGATATCCACTTCCGGGCGCGCCACCTCGCCCGCCGTCAGGCGTTTTTCCAGAAGAGTGACCGCGGCGTCTTGTGCAGCCATCTGGTCGCCGAGAATCGTCTCGAGCCGCACGTTCATGGCAAAATCGAGCCAGGCGGATCGAACCCGGCTCAGCGTTTGCCACGCTGCGGCGTAAAGGTTTACCTGCGCAGCGTCTGCGAGCTTCTGGGCCTCAAGAATGCGCAGCCCGCGTTTATTCCTCGTCTCAATCGTGATGGCCGGAAAAAAGTCGATCACAACCGGCGATTCGGGCGCATTCGTCCATCCGCCCGCCAGCGATAAGGACGGATTGGGACGTGCGCCCGCCGTGACGATCGCGGCGCGAGCCGTGTTCAGTTTCGAGCGCGCGACGTCGAGTTCCGGATCGAAATACAGCGCGATCGCATCGAGATCATTGAGCGTCAGTTTGGCGGGCGGCCAGTTCGGGCGGTTGACAAACCCCTTCAGACCAGGATCATCGAGGGACCGCGCGCGGAAACGCTGTTCGGAGACAGCGGCATCGATCGGATGTGCCGCGTAATGCGCGCAGCCGGACAGGAAAGTTGCGGCGGCCCCTATCAACGCAAGTACGGTCCGCTTGCATTGATCGAAATGACCGGCGTCCGGGCGCAGAGGCATGGAGGTATTCCAATGCTAAAAAACAGAACTGAAAATTTGCAGAAAACTCATGAATCGCAGGGCCAGATTAACACGCCTGCGAGACCGATTTTATTCCGCTCTGCCCGGTGCGTGGATACTTCAGGCCGTCTGGCTCTTTTTCGTCTTGTCTCTTCGCAGCATGATCACCACATATCCGCCCAGCAGCAGCAGCGTGGCGGCCCCGGCAAGGCGCAGAACGCCGACGATCGCCAGCGTGTATTTGCCGGAATGCGGATCGAACTGGCAGCAGAACAGGAGCAGTTGATCGACCGCGGTTCCGATCTTGTCGTGCGACGCCTCCACCAGCCCGAACCGCATGTCCGTGGCGGAGTAGTTGATCCCGTAGAAATATTTCGAGAGTCGCCCTTCCGGCGTCAACACATAAACCGCGCTGGCGTGCGCGTACATCTTAAGCGAAGGATCCCATTTGTAGCGGAACCCTACGGCATCCGTGACGCGATCGATGGAGGGCGTTGCGCCCGTCAGGAAATGCCATCCCCCCGCGGTTTCCGGATGGCCGAATTCCTTCATATAGGTTGCCTTCTTCGCCGCCGCCATGGCAGGCGTTTCATTGGGATCGAAGCTGATCACCACGACGTCGTAATCTTTGCCCGGCATCAGAGTCATGCTTTTCGCGGTCCGCACCACTCCATTCAGGATCTGCGTGCAGAGCATGGGGCACTCGTAGTACACGAGCGCCAGCACCACGGGCCGATTGCGGAAATATTTGGACAGTTGAACCGTCTCTCCGCTTTCGTCGCGAAAAACCGCATCGAGAGGCAGTTGGGAATTCAGACGCTGCTCGATCGTAACGCCCTTCAGGATGTCCGGTCTGCCTGAACCGCTCATGTCAAGCCCGGCCGGTGCTTCCGGGGACGCTGCCGCCGCCTGCGCCAGAAGCAAAGCGCCGGCCAGCAGGTACAGTGTTGTTCTCATGTTGCGCGGAGCCTTAATCTTCAGGGTATCGCCAGGCCTTCCGCGTTCTGCGGGAGGGGCTGAATCACGTGACGAAAAGCACCTTGGATGGACCACCGGCCTGCAGCCATCGCATGATCTACAACCTGAAGAGACGCTCGGCATTCAGCCGCCCGATCTTTGCCCGGTCGGTTTCGCTGATAGGACAATTATCAAACCACTCACACGCCCGATCCATCGGCTCGTACGGGTAGTCAACCGCGAACAGAATTCGGTCGGCGCCGATTTCCAGCAGGCAATCGGTCAATGCCTGTGAGCGGAAGTTGCCGCTCGTCGTGATGTAAAAATTCTCCCGAAAATATTGCGTGAGGGGCTTGTTCAGGGAACTTTTGTTGCCCGATGCCGAGAGCCGGGATTCGGCGCGGGAGATAGCGAACGGCAGCGTCTCACCCAGATGTCCGAGCACGATTTGAAGCTTCGGGAAGCGGTCAAACAGCCCACTGAGCATCAGACGCAGCGCATGGGTCGCGGTCTCAACGCCCCAGGCCCACGCCGGACCCATCAGGCCCGGGTGTCCCTGATAAATAACCTGTTGCGTTGGAAGTGGATCGCGCGGATGCAGATAGACCGGCACATCGAGAGCCTGCACGTGTTCCCAGAATCCAAGGAACTTCGGGAGATCGTAGTATTCACCCGTGTTCGCATCTCCAACATTGGAATAGCCGTTGACCGTCGCTCCTTTGAATCCGAGATCCTTCACGGCCCGTTCCAGCTCACGAGCCGCGGCATCCGGATCCTGGAGCGCTATAGTCGCGAACCCAGCCAGATGTTCGGGATGTTTGGCGAGGATGTCATTGGCCAGGATGTCGTTGGCTTCTCTCGCGCGACGCACGGCGCGGCCGGTATCGGGCTCGGCCTGCACACCCTGTGCCGTGAGAGACAGAATTGCCAGCTCAATCCCATGCCGATCCATTTCCGGAAGGCGCATACGCGAAAAATCGAGAAGCTTCTCGCGCATGAAAGTCTGGTCGACGCCCGCCGCAGCGGATGAGGCATATTCCGCGAACGAGGGAATTGCAAAGTGTTCCTCAACTGCGATTTTGCCGGTCATAGTCTGCTCACGAATGCGCATCTCTACATTACAGCTACGTAGTCCGGTGCGCGGAATCCCTGGCACGCCGATCGTTCCTGGACCGGACGGCCGCTAAAATGGTGGCGCAACATGCAACAGAAAATATTTCTCGCCCTCAGCTGCCTTGTCGCTGCCGCGATCCCGCTGCCGGCTCAGACAATGTCACCCAATTCCGCGGGTGTCTTTGCAGCCCATACCCACCTCATTACGACGGATATCTCTGCGAGTACCGCGTTCTGGTCGGCGATCGGCGGCGATGAAGCGCAGATCGGCTCCATGAAGGGCGTCAGAATGCCCGGCCTCTATATCCTGTTCCAGATGAAGCGCGCCGGGAGCCCAATTCCTGAGAGCAGCGTCGGCAGCACGGTTGAGGCGATCGGAATCGAAGTAAAAAATCTGAAGGACACCCTCGCGAAGCTCAAAGCGCTTGGCGTCACACCGCAAACCGATGCCACCACCCACATGATCGCCGTGATGTCCCCCGAACGCGTGAAGGTGCTGCTCGCGGAAGATCCGTCGCTGGCGACGCCCTGCAAAACGAGCGAATGGTTAATGAAGGTTCCGAACCCCGCTGAGGCAGCTGCGTGGTATCAGAAGTGGTTCGGCGCCTCGATCACGAAAGAGAGCAATGGCATCATCGCCCAGGTTCCTGGCATGAACCTGCACTTCGTCCAGACCACGGCGCCCGTCGCCGGAACGCATGGACGCGCGCTGGATCATATCGGATTCGATGTGACTGATCTTCCGGCTCTGGTGACGAAGATGCAGGCAGAAGCGGTTACGGTGAGTACGCCGTATCGGACGATCCACGCGGGATTCCTCACCGGCCTCGCTTTCGTGACAGATCCCCGGGGCACCTATATTGAGCTGAATCAGGGATACGACGGTCATTAGTACCCCTGATTTGGCTGTTCGTCGCGGTCGACCTGCCCTGGTCAGAACGTAAACTTGATCGTTCCGTTCATCATCGGCACGCCGCCATCCGCCACCGTAGTGCCCTCGTTGCCGGAGGACAGCTTGCCGAAGGCATTGCCGGGCAGTTCGGCGGCAGGAGAAGTCAGCGGTGCTCCCGCCACCACGTTCTTCAGGTCCACGGTTGTCCCTGGATTGCCCAGCGTGTACCACTTGAACGGATTCTGGTAATCGAGACGGATCTGGATCTTCGCCCTTTCGTGCAGCGTGAACTCTTTGCGAAGTGAGAAACTTGCGCCAATCGTGCGCTGCACATAGAGAACTCCTTTTCCTTCATTTCCGAACGTATAAGCCGCCGGGTAAGCGAAATCGGAAAGGCAGCAGACCGAGGAATTTACTCCATAGCCCGCCTGATTGAACCGGTCGTTCCCGAGGTTCTGCCAGTCATTCGCCATGGACGGATCGCCAATCAGGTTCGGCCGTCCGGTGATTCCCCCGATCACGGAAGGCGGCCCGGTGTTCGGGCTGTTCGTGTAACCCGGCGTGACCGGATTGCCGCTGTATGCATCGTACTGCCAGACGAGCGTATATCCACCAAGCACGCCGTCCAGCACTCCGCCGCGGTTCAGAAATCTCTGACCCTTGCCCATCGGGATGTTATAGCTGAAGTTACCCGCGTAATGGAAGCGTCTGTCGAACGAAGAAGGTCCCTTATAAAGGATGCTTGCGATATCGGTCACACCCACGCCGCTGCCATCGAGGCTCTTCGAGTACGTGAAGAACGAATCGTAGAGTAATCCGTGTGCGAGACGCTTCTGAACATGTACTGTGCCCGCATGATAGGTCGAATGGCTGACATTCGTCATGTAGCTGATCGTCCCGAAATTCACCCAGGGACGATAGACCTGGCCGTTTCCGGCAACCGCCGCAAGCGCTGTCGCGTTGCCCGCATCGAAATTCATCGGCAACACATTTTCGTTCGGCGATTCGATATTGCCCACGCTCGCAGACCCATCGTAGGAAAGCTCCACCAGCGTGTTCTGCATAAGCTGATACTGAATCGCGAACGTCCAGGTCATCGAATACGGATTTTTCAGGTTCGGATCGATGTAAACCGCGCTGCGCGAGGCGCAGGTCGGGAAGGTGACGCCATTGAGAGTTCCTGTTGTGCAACCCACGTACGGCAGATAACCGTTGCCCGTCAGCGCCGGGAAGTTCAGCGGTTGTGGTCCGTTGTGAATCTGGAAGAAGGGCGTCGGATTGCCGGACGGCTCGTTCTGACTGGCCGAAATGCTGTACTCCGAAAGTTCACTGGGCGCCAGACCGCGATCGATGTGCATCAGCGCGAAGCCGGTGCGCACAACCAGCTTGCTCTCCGGATGCCAGGAAAGGCCGAACCTCGGTTCCGGCCGCTGCCACTCACGGTTGGTCATATTGCCGCCCGGATGCACGGTTGATCCCGTATCGCCCTTCACCACATCATCGGAGGCCGTCGGGTTGAATACCGCAAACTGCCCGTATTTGGTGTGCCACGGGCTTTCCATCACCCACCGGGTGCCGATATTCAGGGTCAGTTTTGGCGTGATTTTCCAGTCGTCCTGGAAGTACACGCTGCTGATGTTCTCACGCGGCAGCCAGCTCGCCGTGGGTATCGTCGCACCGTACGAGGTGACGGAACCAAGCATGAATGACGCCAGGCTGATGCCGCCGGTGTTGGGAATCGTCGTCGTACCGCTGCCGGTCAGACCGGCCGCGCCATCGAAACTGAAAGTTCCGCTTGGCGATCCCACGCTCCACTGATCCTGCCGCATGTGCAGCCAGTCATAACCAAATTTGAAACTATGCTTGTTTTTGACCCAGCTCACATCGTCCTTGAAGGTGAAATTCTCGACTACATTCTTGCTCGGTCCGCCCACGCTCAGCGGAAGTCCGCCCGGCAGTTCGGCCCCCAAAACGTTCGGGATGCCGAGCAACTGCGCCGTGTTCATGTTCTCGTCCGGACTCGTGACCTCGTCGATGAAGCGGTTGTATCCGATCTTGAGTTCATTGACGATGGTCGGCGAGAGGATCTTGGTTGCGCCCAGAGTCGCCGTGTTGTTGTAATCGTGCGACTGCACAAGGCTGCTGTCAAAAAGCGGCTGCGAAATCTGCGGATTCGGGCTTCTTTGATAAATCGACTTGTACAGCCAGTTGCCGTACATTTTGAATGTCGGGGTAAATTGCTGGTCGAGCCGGCCCGTATAGTTCTCCGAGAAATACTTCTTCAGGTATGTCCCGTTGAAGTTATTCGACGGACCTGTATTGCCATAAGTGCCCGCGGTATTCGGCGGCGCCCAGGGATTGAGGCTCAGGAATTTCAGCGCGACCGGATCGATCCTGGACTGCGGAATAATGTTGCCCGGAATCGGCGTCCGCTGATACTTCCCGCCCACTAAAGCCGTGCTGAGCGGATCGTAGAGTTGATTCGCCGCTGGACCGCCATTGCCCGCAAAGCTGAAGTTCCCGGCAAGCTCGTTGGCATCCGGAACCGTATAGGCCTGCTGCTTGCCCTGTTTCTCAATGACCCGTTCCACCGCGAACAGGAAGAAAGTCTTATTTTTCCCGTGATAAATCTTCGGGATATAGACCGGGCCGCTCAGGGTCGCATTGGGCTGCTGGAAGAGTTCCGAAGGCGCGTTGGTCAATCCCGGCTGCGGCTGGCCGAACCGGTATTCATCAAAGTACTTGCGCTCCTGCATTGCGCTGACGCGGCCAAATTCAGAGATTTCGCCGTGCAGACTGTTCGTGCCGGTACGCTGGACTGACGTCAACGCGCCGCCGCCGGAATGCCCATACTCCGCAGGCAAAATGGTCGAGAGAACTTTGACTTCTTCGACGGTGCTCTGGATCGTCTGCGCCGTATAAACCGTTCCGTTATCGCTGGCCGATGCGTAAACGCCATCCTGGAAAAATCCGACCTTTGTGTCCGACAAGCCATCGATGTGGAATCCATTCAGATTGCCCGAGTAAGCGATTCCCTGCGTGCTCACATTCGGCGTCAGATAGTAAACCGATGCCACATAGCGCTGGTAAAGCGGCAATTGTTCCAGGTAAGCGCCTTCCAGGGTCTGCCCGCCCGCACTGTTCTCGGTCTGCAACTGCGCCACTTCGCCGGTTACATGCACCGATTCCGATGCAACGCCAATCTCCACCGTCACATTGACTTCCTGCTTCTCGCCAACGTGCAGTTCCAGTCCGTCATGAACAGCCTGTTTGAATCCCTGCGCCGTAACACTCATCCGGTAGGTACCCGGCCGCAGCGAGGGAATCTCATAGAGGCCTTCGCCATTCGTCTTCGTGTCGCTGACGAAATTCGTCGACGTGTTGACCACGCTGACTGCCGCGTTGGGAACCGTAGCGGCGCTCGGGTCGGTAACCCTGCCTGAAAATGTACCTGAATCGAGCTGACCGAATGCAGGCACTGCGAAGGCGATAGCTACAGCGATCGTGAAGCCACAGAGCTTCCGGAACATAGACCCCTCCTGAAATAAATTGACTCCCCCGGCGATACTTACACGCCGACTGATATGTCAATTGAGGTAGAGTTTAGTTCATGGTCGAGCCAAAAGTCAATGGAAAAAGCGATCAACTAATGGCTATTTTTTCGACACTCGCATTTATCCTGGTAGTTACCCCTGTAGCGTTATTTGGTGAGCCCGGCGACGTCGACCCTTCGCTTTGCACTCAATGCCATGCCGGAATAGCGCGCGCTTATTCCCAAACCGGAATGGCTCGTTCCTTCCGGCCGGCCCAACCTGCTCCTGACGAATTTAATGGAGCGACTTTCTTTCACGAGCCCTCTCGCGAATGGTTCCGCATGTTCCAGCGCGACGGCTCTCCCTGGGTGCGCCGGTGGCAGTCCACGCCCGCTGGCGGCGAAACCAACATCCTCGAAGAACGCGTGGACTATGTCATCGGCGCAGGCGACCGGGCTGTCAGCTACCTGCACCGAACGCGCGATAACAAGCTGGTCGAGCTGCCGGTCAGCTGGTATCGCGAAAACGGAGGTCATTGGGGAATGAGCCCGGCCTATGACCGCCCGGATCATCCCGGCTTCAGCCGCGAAGTGAATTTTGCCTGTACCGTGTGCCATACCGCTTATCCGGCAGCAGAAACAGACGGCATGCCAGGAGAGACCATTTTTCCAGCTCAATCGCCGAAGGCGGTCGATTGCCAGCGCTGCCACGGCCCGGGCAGGAATCATGTGCAGGCGGCCACCGCAGGCGAGCCGGCCGAAAAGATTCGGGCCGCCATCGTCAATCCCGCCAGATTAAATCCACAGCGGCGCGGGGAAGTTTGCCTGCAATGCCATCTTGAAACAACCAGCAGCCGCCTTCCTGCACTTCTTTTCCGTCCCGGACGCAGCGTCTTTTCTTATCGCCCAGGCGAATCCCTCGGAGACTTCGTGTCCGAACTGGACCGCGCCGCGGCATCAAACGATTCCGTCGAGTTCGTCAGCGCACCCTATCGCCTCGCACGATCTGCATGCCGCACGGCAAACGGGCAGCCCCTCGAATGCATCGCCTGCCACGATCCGCACCGCGCAGCCTCGCGGGACGAGACGCTCCGGCGCACAGTCGGTCTCTGTGTCTCATGTCATGCGCCTCATAACGCCCGCAACGATTGCGTCTCCTGTCATATGCCCAGCGTCAAAGCAGCGGACGTCATCCATGCCTCGGTCACAGACCACTGGATCTCAAAGCCAGGGTCCGCGACCGCGCCGGAGTACGAACTGAATGCGCGAAGCAATCCCCCTTATGCGGGGCCGGTGGTCTCTTACTATCCGGCCGCCTTCGAAAGTCCCCTCGATCAGGCACTCGCGCAGGTGCAATCGAATCCCCGGGAGGCGCTTCAACTGCTCAATCGCCTGTTACCCGGCGGCCGCGCGCCAGAAATCGGGCGTGCTTTCCTCACCCTTGGACAACCGGCCAAAGCCATCTCTCTGCTCAACGCGCCTCCTCAGGACGCACCCTCATGGATCGAACTGGGCAACGCCCAACAAGCTGCCGGCCAGTACGAACCTGCGATCGAATCGTTCCGGCAGGCCATCAGACTCGCGCCCGAGAAGACGGACATTCTGCTGCTTCTCGGCGAAGCTTATGCGAAAGCTGACCGGCTGCAGGAGGCGATCTCCACTCTGCGCGACGCCGTCGCGCGTAATCCGGAGAGCGCCGCCGCGTGCAACGATCTCGGCGCCGCCCTCCTCAGCGCGCGGTCATCCCTGGCGGAAGCCGAATCGGTACTCCGCGAAGCCGTCCGCCTCCAGCCCGAATTCTCTTCCATTCGAATGAATCTCGCCGGCGTTCTCATCCGCGGGAAAAAACTGGCCGAAGCGCGCGAGCAACTCGAGGAGGCCGCCCGCATCGGGGGGCGCGCGGAAACAGCGGAAGCCGCCTGGTTCGCTGCGTTTATAGCGTCGAACGATCCGGCCACGGCGGAAAAGGCGTGGAGATCTTCCTTCGGCCAGCAGGTCGCCGGGGCTCACGCCAATCTCGGAACAATCGCCGCCTCGCAACAGCGCACGGAAGATGCCATCCGGGAATACCGGCTCGCCGTCGCGGGCGATCCGCAATCGGCGATCGCGCAACTCAACCTTGGCATCACGCTATACAATGCGGGCCGCAGGGATGAAGCTCTGCTTTTTCTGAAAAATGCCGCCGCCAGCGATGATCCGGGCATCCGCGGTGCGGCGCAAACCATCCTCGAGAGGAAATAATTCCGCTCCTTATCGCGCGCGGAAATGATAGACTCTCTGACGCAACCAGGGCAGGAGGAAATCTATGGAGTTTTCACTGAAATTTTCGCGGCGGCGGGCCGTGCAGGCAATCGGCGTGGGGGCGCTCGCTCCCATGATGGAGAGGGAGATCGAGGCTGCGCAGGTTCCCGCGCCGCCCCCTGAGGGAAAAGACACCCCGAAGATCGCGATTTCCACCGGTGATACCGGCCTTCCTGGTGGTGGAGGCGGACGCGCGGGCCGCGGCGCCGCCGGCGAAACGGCCGCGAATGCGAATCCGGATCCCTCGGCGGGTCCGCGGCGCATCAAGCAACTCGGCGTCAATAATGTGCTCGGCGGCGGACCCGGCGGTATGCCGTGGACCGAGGAACGCATCCGTGCGCTGATGGACCGCTACAAAGCCGAAGGCATTATGTACGGCAACATGATGATGAACGTTTCGAACAACATCATCTATGGCAGGCCCGGACGCGACGAGGATATCGAGCGCATCAACGCAACGATTCAGGCCGCTGGCAAGGCCGGGTTGCCGGTGATCGAATACAATTTCTACGCTCACCGGATTACGGAGGGCTACTTCGAAGAAATCGACGCCGCCCGCGGCAACTCCGGATGGACCGGGTTCGATTACCAGCGCGCCGTACAGGGTCCTGACGACTGGTTCCGCACCGCCGAAGACGAGCGCGGAACGAAGATTAAAGACTTGAAGCCGCTGCCGAACGAAGGCGCGCACACGCTCAACGAAATGTGGGCGAACATCACCTATTACCTGAAAGCCGTGGTACCCGTTGCGGAAAAGGCCAATGTGCGGATGGCACTACATCCGAATGATCCTCCGGCCCCGATCAGCCGCGGGTCACAGCAGATTATGGGCTCGCTCGATGGATGGAAGAAGCTCATCTCCATCGTGAACAGCCCGGCGAACGGCATCACGTTCGATTGCGGCGTCACCCGCGAAATGGGCGAAGACCCCGTGGAAGTCTGCCGCTATTTCGCCTCGCGCGACCGCATTAACCATGTGCACTTCCGCAACGTGAAGGTGGAAATTCCCCACGAGCGCTATCAGGAAGTCTGGATCGACGAGGGAATGAACAACATGTTTGCCGTCATGCGGGAGCTCGTGAAAAACAAGTACAAGCTCCAGATCTATCCCGAGCATCCGCGCCGGCTCGACGACGATGCCGCCCGGGGTATTCGTCCGCAGTATCCGGGCGGCGGCGGATACACCGCTATCGCTTATAACGTGGGCTATGCCCGCGCCATGCTTCAGGCTGCAATGTCTTCGCTGTAGCGTTTACTTTCCGGTGTTTTGCTGCGCCCGTTTGGCGTGAATTTCATCAAGCCGCTTTTTCAGGTATTCCTGATACTCCTGCCGGAGCGCCGGGTCGCGCGGGCTGCCATAGATATCGCTTGACTTGTACTTGCCTTCGTCGAACTTCATCCTGGTCCATTCATCATGGATGTGGAGCGTATCGGCGTTATCGACCGCGGCCTGTGCGAGCGCGGGCGGCACGAAGTAAACCCCTTCGCGGTCACCGACCACCATATCCCCCGGCAGAACGGTGACGTTTCCAATGCGGATGGGCACGTTGATCCCGGTGAGCGTGACATCGGCAATAGCGCTCGGATGCGCCTTGCGGAAGTACGCCGGCATATCCATTTCGGAATCGCCCTGCAGATCGCGAATCGCACCATCAACTACGAGGCCGGCGCTTTTTGTCGTCTTCATGATGTAGTAAAAAAGGTTGTCGCCCACAATCGTCCCGCCGTCGACTTTTCCAAAGAGATCCACTACGAGCACGTCCCCCGGCTGCAGCATATCGATCGCAACCTGATTGTTCATACGCGCGGGAAGGCCGTTTTTCTGAGCCTGCGAATTATTGAAGAGGTCGAGATCCGGCCGTGCCGGCATGAACTGAACCGTAAACGCACGGCCCACCATCGTCTTTCCCGGATGCAGGACTTCAAAGTCGCCGGCGTACTGGTTCCGGTAGCCGCGCCCCGGTCCACCGCCGTTGCCCAGGACCGCCCACGCCTCCTCCGAGGACATCTCGCGCGCACGGTCCAGAATCGAATCCGGCACCTTCGGACGCCCATCCGGAAAGCGATCGAACGGATTCTGCTGGGTCAGGGAGACCATCTCGTCTTTGGTCAGCGTGAATAGCTGGGCATGGGCAAACGCCGGAGCAAGCACGGCCATCGTTAACGCACAGGCCGCGAGTACTGCTGTTCGTGGAATCGTCATGAAAGAATCTCCTGCTAAATTCTGCCGAAATGGTCGACTGCATCCCGGATGGATTTGTATTTTTCGATGTAGGGAATCATGCGGTGTTCGGTATCGTCGAGATCCTGCGCTTTTTTGAGAACCTCAGCCGCATGATCGTGCGGCACGACAACCACTCCATCCTCATCGGCGGAAATAATATCACCTGCATTGACGGTTACGCCGGCGCACTTGACGGAGACATTGACGCCGGTCACGCGAAAGTGGTTGATGGTGGTGGAAGGAACGATGCCGCGGCTGTACACCGGGAACTGGAGTTTCGTAATCTGCGGAACGTCGCGCACCGAGCCGTCGATCACCGCGCCGGCGAAGCCGCGGTATTTCATAGCAGTCGCCATAAGTCCGCCGATACCCGCGAAGTCGAGTCCGTCGCCATCTTTATCGCCCTGGAGAACCATCACGTAAACCGAACCCGGCGCGGCATTGTCGATGGCATCGAGCATACCCTGCGAAGCCTTCGAGCCTTCGGTGTGTTCCTCTTTTTTCAGAAGGACCGTGACAGCGGGGCCGGCAAATTTGGTCTTGAACAAAGGCCGCATATCATGCGAGAGATAGGCGCGCCGGCCGTAGAGTTGTTCGATGGCATCGGAAACCGAGGCGACTTCCACCAGGCGGAAGCTTTCGGCGAAATCGGTGGGCGGTGTCTTCTGCGCGCCGCTCTGCTGGCACAGCGCGCAGGCAATCGCGGTGGCCAGCGCGAGAATAAGCAATCGTAGTGTTTTCATTTCCGGACCTGAGGTTATCTTATTGCGGGTAGTCTTGTGTGCATTGCGCGCACATTGCGGGCTCTGGCGCAGCCCGCGGCCCCGCCGTGAGATCACCGGATCGGACCGGCTCTGTGCCCTCATCGCGTTTCCGCTGGACTGATGAATGAGGGCGGCCGAGTTCCTGCGGTCAGACGATCCGAAACATCTCGCGTTTACCGGTCTCCCAGAAATCCAGGTAAGCGCCCGCCTTCTCACGCATCTGCGGGTCGCTGCCATACCGCGTGATCAGCGCCTCGAAATCGCTCACGGATTCGACCTCGTGCTCCATCACAACCGTGTTGAAATTACCCACGAGGTCGGTCAGAACGCGAGCATTCCTGAGCCCGCCCAGCGCGGCCATTTCCTTGAGGTGCGTGGCCAGCTTACCGGCTTTGCCGGGTTTCGCGACGAAGCTGTTTCGGACGACGATCATGATTGCTCCTTCGGAGTGGAATCATATCACCAAAATCAATCACCGGATCGTCTGAAATCGTCTGACGGAGATGGGGACATTTACGAGGGCGAATTGCGCGGCGCCAGGTTATTGGATCAGTGCCAGAGAAGTCCTGACGAATCCCGTGTACTGTCCGGTCGTATCGTTGGTGAGGTTGCCGCTGCCCGTAATTTTGACAACGTTTGCAACAAGAGCCTGATATACGGAATTACCGGATCCTGAGTAATCAATTTCCGTTGTCGGAAAATAGAACGTCCCACTGGAAACATTGCCCGATCCGGTGATCTGGTTGGGGCTGGCGTAGGTTTTTGATCGATCCTGATAAAACAGGATTCCCTGGTAGGTCCCTGACGAAGGCGCGGAAAAGTTCATATTGCCGGAGCCGGTCATCTTCACGGGAGCAATCGTGTAGGTAGTGTTCCCGGTGTTATAAAACATGACGCTGGTTCCGGAGATATTGCCGGAGCCGCTATAGTTGAATCCACCCCCCAGAAGGATGTAAGTGCCGTTGCCAAATGTAACGCCGCCGGACCCGCTGATGGAAATTCCTCCGCAATACACACCCGGCGAGATGGATGTGCTGCTCGACCCGCTATAGCTATAGTTCGTGTGATCGCAGCCGCCCACACCTGGCGGCGTCAGGCTTGAGAATGGATCCGTCACGGCAGTAGCGCCCGTGGTGGCCGCCGGCGAAATGCTTCCGCTTCCGGTCTTCGAATATGTTCCATGATAGAGAACGTGCCCGCTGGCGCGGATGCTTCCCGATCCGCTGTCGCTGAAATTTCCGTAGGCGTTAATCTGCGTGGTGGTGATGTTTCCCGATCCGGAATAGGAGAAGTTGCCGCCAATATTGATACCGCACGAATTCGTCGCTACGTTTCCGGACGCCGTGTCCGAAAAGGAAGTGAGCGCGTAGATGCAGGATGCGCTTGCGGGCTGAACCGAGGCGAGAGCTGCGGTGGATGAGGCCCGCACTGTCTGAATGGGAATGCCTGCCGGAAAGCCGAAAAAGTTATTGACGCTCTGTGTAACCGTTGCCTGCACCCAATACACCGTTGACGCTCCGCTGACTGCGGTGTTGTTGGCGATGACCGAGACTGTCTGCGCGCCGGTATTCACGAAGCCATTGGAATTCGCGTAAGCGCAGCCGGCGAGCAGCGCCGTTGTTACGGAACTAATCGTACTCGGGCAGCTCAACGCGGTTCCGCAAACAACGCCATTGCTTCCACACGTATAGTGGCTGCTTTTGTAGGCATAATTCACCGCTCCCACCGCCGCTGCATCGGCGGCCGACTGCGCGTCCTGCTTCACATAGAACGCATATCCCAGATCCACCGCCAGACCCATTACACCGAACAGCAGAAAAATACTCAGGCCCGAGAGAATGAGAATCTGGCCGGCGCGCGAATCCCGAATGCCTGAGTGCCTGCTCATCAAAACGTAATCCCTTGCCGTGACGTGGCGCTCACGGTGAAATCCTGCCATACCGAGCTTTGGGTCTGTGGCCAGAACATCGCGATTGGATTCTTCAGCGTGTAGGTCGCGTACACCTTAATATCCTGTCCGGGGGCGTTATAACTGGTGTTCGGGAAGGTGGCTGAACTCGAAGCGCAGTTGGTGACCGGAGCGCAATTCGTCGATCCGCTTCCGTCGGTGAACGTCACATTCACGAGTGAAGGCAGCAGGGAAATATTTTGCCCCTCGAAATAAGTGACCATATTGCTCACCGTGATCGTGCACGTGTTTCCGCTCTGAGTGCATCCCTGACCGTGCGTCGCTGCATACCGAGCCGTCATTTCCACCGCGTAAGGAAGTTCATGGAACTCCCACATGTCGATCGAGATGGAGAACACCGAGATGGTCAGGAAGAGGACCGGAATTCCGACGAGTGTGAACTCGATCAGAGCATTGCCGCGTCGATTGGCCAGTTTCGCCATACTCAACCCCGGAGGGGCATCTTCACCGTGCGATTGATCGTGATTTGTCCGGGCAAAAGACCAGGAATGGGAATCAATTGAGGAGTTGTGTAAGTAACCAACACGGAAGTTCCGCTATT
>DASZVV010000002.1:0-12874 GCA_035546955.1 Bryobacteraceae bacterium | reverse complement strand
TTCAGCCACCGCTTCGGAACCAGCTTGACCGCGATCGCGACGTACCAATGGTCCAAGGCTCTCGATAACGTCTCCGAAACGCAGGCGTGGGAGGTCAACGACCGGATCCGCGATTCCTACAACCTGGCCGTGGACCGCTCCATCTCCGCGCACGACCTTCCGCACGATTTTGTGGCGACCGCGATTTGGGAAGTTCCCGTCGGGAAAGGAAAACGCTTCGGAGGCAATATGAATCGCGTGGGGAATGCGATTGCCGGAGGCTGGCAGATCTCGACCATCGTGCGCATCGGTAGCGGGCTGCCGGAACAGTTCACCGCTCCGAACGGCCTGGCCCCCTATGGCTTCCCGGTGCTGCGGCCCAATGTCTCTTCGATGGACGACCTGACGTCGGTCCACCGGACACCGCAGCAGTGGTTCAATCAATCCGCTGTGACCGCGCCCGCGCCCTACACGATCGGGAGTGCGCCGCGCTTCTTCGGCGCGGTTCGGATGATGGGGAACCGGCAGGCCGACATGTCGCTCAGCAAGTCCTGGGACCTGATGGAGCGCCTACGGCTGCAGTTCCGCGTGGAAGGCTACAACATCACCAACACGCCCCAGTATGGCGGGGCGGTGACAACGGTCGGCGACGGGAATTTCGGGCGAGTGTTCAGTACCACCAATATCGGTCCCCGCAATCTTCAAGTGGGAGCGAGGCTCGATTTCTGACGCGCGGCCAGCCACCGGATCGAGCGTCTGGAGGGCCGCGGCGGTAATCCCGTGGCGGCCCCGGCATTTTCCCGGACGATTAAAAAAATATTGTCCAATTCCGGTTTCTCCAAACGACTATCCAAATGAACAGGGGCATATCCCTAAAGGAGAGTCGTGAAATATCTGTGTTTAGTCTTCGTCGATGAGAAAAAGCTGGATGCGCTACCGGAGAGCGAGTTCCAGGCTTTGACAGAGGAATCGCTCGATTACGATGACGTCCTCCGGGCGGGCGGCCACTTCATCGCTGCCCAGGCGCTCCAACCGGTCCACGCGGCCAGCACCGTGCGCGTTGCGAACGGGAAAGTACTGATTACCGATGGCCCGTTCGCCGAGACGAATGAGCAGATCGGCGGATTCATCCTGGTCGAGGCAAGGGATCTCAATGAAGCGATCCGCCTGGCCTCGAAAATCCCGGTCGCGCGGATGGGGGCGATCGAAGTGCGGCCGGTGATGGAGTTGACCCGCGGCGAACAGCGAGCGGAGGTGAAAACCGTATGACTACGGACACTGTCAACAATCCGGTGGTCGTTCCGCGAGAGGAATGGCTTGCCGCCCGGCAGGACCTGCTCGCGCAGGAGAAGCAACTGACCCGCCAGAGGGACGCCCTGAGCGCGGCGCGCCGGGCATTGCCCTGGGTCAGAGTGGAGAAGGAATACGTGTTCGACACTCCCCGGGGCAAGAGAACGCTGGCGGAGCTTTTTGGCGGCAACAGCCAGCTCATTGTGTACCATTTCATGTGGCGGCGCGATTTGGGAAACGGCTGCACCGGCTGCTCTTTTCTTGCCGACCACATCGACGGCGCCAATCTGCACCTGTCCCATCACGACATCAGCTTTGTGGTGGTATCCCGCGCGCCGCTCGCCGATCTGGCAGCCTACCGGCAGCGGATGGGATGGCGCTTTCTCTGGGTGTCCTCGCTCGAAAGCGATTTCAACTTCGACTATCACGTATCGTTCACTCCGGAAGACGTGGCCAACGGCGAGGTCTATTACAACTACCGGCGGACGAAAGTTCCTCTGGAAGAACTGCCCGGGATTAGCGTCTTCTACAAACAAGGCGATGGCGCGATCTTTCACACCTATTCGAGCTATGCGCGCGGGAATGAAGAGGTGCTGGGGGCATACATGTACCTCGACCTCACGCCGAAAGGGCGCAATGAGAACGGTCCCTACCATTCCCTCGGCGACTGGGTGCGGCCGCACGATCAGTACGGCTCGTCCGGGACCGTGGATGGGACGGGCGGCTTCAGGGTGGGGTCGTCTTCCGGCGCCGGGTGCTGCAGCCATGCATCGCCCGGCGGCCCCGCGGGAGTGTAAACTGCCGGTACCGCTCCAATGGCGGACTGGCTGATGCATCCGGATTCCTTCGAACAGGCGCGCGCTGCGATTGAGGCGATCTACGAGAGCGAGTCGCGGCGCGTTCTCGCCACGTTGATTCGCCTTTTGGGAGATTTCGATCTGGCGGAAGAAGGGCTGCACGACGCCGTGATCGCGGCCATGGAACAGTGGCCGCGGGACGGCATTCCCGCCAACCCCCGCGCCTGGCTGATCGCCGCCGGACGATTCAAGGGCATCGACCGGATCCGCCGGCGAAGCCGTTTCGATGCGCCGCTCGACGCCGCTGCGGAGCAATTGCCGGCGGAACCGTTCGACCCCACGCAGTGGGACGATCCCATGGAAGACGACCGCCTGCGTTTGATCTTCACCTGCTGCCATCCGGCGCTGCCTCGGGAGGCGCAGATCGCTCTCACGCTGCGCGAGGTATGCGGGTTGAGGACCGAGGAGATCGCGCGCGCCTTTCTTACTCGGGCTCCGGCCATCGCCAAGCGGATCGTCCGGGCCAAGACGAAAATTCGCGACGCGGGCATCCCTTACGAAGTGCCCACCATCGCCGAACTGCCCGGCCGGCTGGGTCCGGTTCTCCAGGTCGTCTACCTCATTTTTACCGAGGGCTACTCGGCTTCCTCCGGCGCGTTGCTCACGCGAGCGGCCCTGACAGGGGAAGCGATTCGTCTCGGCAGGCTGCTCGCTGGCCTGATGCCCGAACCGGAGGTGCTTGGTTTACTGGCGCTGATGCTGCTGCAGGAATCGCGCAGCGCGGCCCGCACATCCCCCGAGGGTGAAGTCATCCTGTTGGAGCAGCAGGACCGTTCCTTGTGGAACCGCCAGCTGATCCACGAGGGGAAAGCTCTGCTGGAGCGGGCGCTCCGGGCGCACCGGCTGGAGCCCTATACCCTGCAGGCGGCCATCGCGGCCGTGCACGCGGGCGCGCCCACGGCCGGCTCCACCGACTGGACGCGAATTACCCAACTCTACGACCTCCTCCTGCAAAGCAGCCCATCGCCGGTAGTGGAATTGAACCGCGCCGTTGCGGTTGCCATGCGCGACGGTCCGGCGGCGGGGCTTGCACTGATCGATGCGATACTCGAGCGCGGCGAGCTACAGGATTACTATCTCGCGCACTCGGCCCGCGGCGGCTTGTACGAGCGGATGGGGAAAACCGGGAAAGCTGTCGCGGCCTACCAGCGGGCGCTCACGCTCGCCCGGCAGGAGCCGGCGCGGCGATTCCTGCAGCGGCGCTTGCAAAACCTCGCCGGCTGACTTACCTTGACTCCCCGCCGGGACGTGTCCTACCTTGGAGTTTCTATGCGAAAAAAAGTTACGGTCATCGGCGCAGGCAACGTCGGCGCCAATTGCGCCATGCGCATTGCCGGCAAAGAGCTTGCGGATGTAGTTCTGGTGGACGTGGTCGAGGGTGTTCCTCAGGGGAAAGGGCTCGACCTGCTGGAGTCGGGGCCCGTGGAAGGCTTCGACGTAAATGTTACCGGAGCCAATGATTACGGCCCTACGGCGAACTCCGACATCGTGGTGATCACCGCCGGACTGGCGCGCAAACCCGGCATGAGCCGCGACGACCTTCTGCTGGCCAACTACGAAGTGGTGAAGAGTGCCACCGAGCAGGCCGCGCGCCAGTCCCCCAACGCCATCCTGGTTCTGGTGACCAATCCGCTCGATGCCATGTGCTGGACTGCGCTGAAGACCTCCGGGTTCCCCCGCGAGCGCGTGGTGGGCATGGCCGGCGTGCTGGACACGGCGCGCTTCCGCACTTTCATCGCGCAGGAACTCAACGTCTCCGTGACCAACGTGCAGGCGGTGGTGCTCGGCGGCCACGGCGATACCATGGTCCCGCTGGTGCGCCTGAGCAGCGTATCCGGGATTCCGTTGACCGAGCTTTTGGATAAAGCCACTCTGGACCGTCTGGTGGACCGCGCACGCACGGGTGGCGCGGAGATCGTGAAATATCTCAAAACCGGAAGCGCCTATTACGCTCCTTCGTCGGCAGCCGTGGAGATGGTGGAGTCGATTCTCAAGGACCAGAAAAAAGTGCTGCCGTGCGCCGCTTATCTCCAGGGCGAATACGGCATCCAGGATCTGTATGTCGGCGTGCCGGTGAAACTGGGCGCGAGCGGCGTCGAAAAGATCTACGAAGTACGGCTGGAAGCGGACGAGCAGGCGGCGCTCGAAAAGAGCGCGGCCGCGGTGAAGGAACTTGTCGACGTGCTTTCAAAGAAGCACGGAAACTGATCGTTTGTGAGCGCTCCTTCCCGTATCTCAACGCCCGCCGTCAACCCTAAACTGGCGGCGTTCCGGCTAATCGTAAAGCCGTCGAAGATCCATCGCTGGGGCGTTTTCGCGGGCGAGGAAATACCCGCCCGCCGCAAAGTGATCGAATACACCGGCGAGCGCATCAGCCGCCGCGAGATCAAGAAGCGCTGCGCCGGCCCGCTGAACTACGTCTTTACTCTGGACCCCTACTGGGCCCTCGACGGGCTGGTCGGCGGCAGCGGCGCCGAATTCATTAATCACTCCTGCGAGCCCAACATCGAAGCGCGCATCGTAAAGGGCCATATCCTCTATTTCAGCAAGCGGGCGATCCGAAAAAACGAGGAATTGACCGTGGATTATCATTTCTCGAAAAAAGACGAGACCGTGCGGTGCTCCTGCGGCGCGCAACAGTGCCGGGGCACCATCAACAGGAAAGATTGCTAGACCGCGTATGATGGTCTTTAGAAGGAGATATTCATGAACAATTCCGTTCTGGTGCCAATGGTGGTGGAACAGACCTCGCGGGGGGAGCGGGCGTTCGACATCTATTCGCGTCTGCTGAAGGAAAACATCATTTTCCTGGGGACGCCGATTGACGACAACGTGGCGAACCTGATCATTGCGCAGATCCTGTTTCTGGCCGCGGAAGACCCCGAGAAGGATATTTCCCTCTATATTAATTCGCCGGGTGGATCGATCACCGCGGGGTTGGCGATTCTCGACACCATGAATCTCGTCGAGCCGGATATCGTTACCTACTGCGTGGGCCAGGCTGCGTCCATGGCGGCGGTTCTGCTTGCCTGCGGAACCAAGGGAAAACGCTACAGCCTGCCGAATTCCCGCATCCTGATTCACCAGCCTTCCATGAGCGGCCTCGCCGGACAAGCCGCGGACATCGACATCTACGCCCGCGAAATTCTGCGCATGCGCCAGAGCCTGAACGATATTCTGTCCAAGGCGACCGGCCAGGAGATCGACAAAGTCGCGCGCGACGTGGACCGCGATTACATCATGGAGCCGGAACAAGCGCTGAATTATGGGATGATCGACCGGGTGATCTCCAGCCGCAATCTGGTGCCGGTTCCCGCCAAGTAGCCGCGCCTACGCCGTGACCGGCTGGCGGTTCAGGATCGCCACCTCGTTCAGAATCATCTCGATGACCGCGTCGTCGCCGACGCTCGAATTCAGCATCATGTGATAGAGATGCCGGCTGGGCCATTCCTTGCCGAAGTATCTCTTGATGAAAGCGGCGCGCTCGCGGTCAATCGTGCCCACCAGTTCCGCCGCCTCCTTGGCGCTATGCCCGATCTCGCGGACACGGCGGATTTTTTCCTCGTAGGGCGCATAGATAAAGACGTGGAACGCGTCCGGGCGGCCGCGCAGGAAATAAGGCGACCCGCGCCCCACGATTACGCAATCCCCGTCGGACGCGGCATCGTTGATGACCTGATGCATCAGCTCGGCCATGCGATCGGCGTCGAGCATGTTCAGGTTGCTTACCGGCAGGCTTCTTTCGAAGCTGCCGCGCAGGAATACCTTCATCAGGCGAAAGAACAGCGTGTCACAGCGCTCTTCTTTGCGCTCGACGGCGGAGAGGTCGGCCTGCGCGATGCGCGCGATCTCCCCGGTGAGCATCTGGTCCCAGAGCTTCCAGTTCAGCTTGTTCGCGAGCTTGCGCGCGATCGCCGCGCCGCCGCTTCCGTACTCGCGCTCGATGGTAATGATGCGAATCATGGCTCGCTGCTCTCCGGCCAGTATCATAATGCAGGCCGCGCCCGGGAGCAATCGGGGCGCTCCCGCGGCAGCGGCCCTTACTTGCCGAAGCGAAATTCCAGCAGAGGCATCACCGGCGCGAAACCCTGGCTCCCGGGCGTGTTGAAGTCAAAGCCGGGCGACGGCTGATTCATCAGGCTGCGCTGGTAGATTGTGACGTCGGGCAGCGGCGTGGTGGAGCGAACCTGCTCGATGAGGCGTTCGTAAGTCGGTAGGTCGGGGCGCCGGGCCACCACCCACGCGGGCGGTGTCTGCGTATTTTGATAGATCTTCGTCAGCTCGTAGTAATCGCCGACAATGGTCGCCTGCTCTTCGGCGGAAAAATCCCACATCGTCGACTTCGCGCTGAGCTGGTAATTCATATAGGCGACATTCCGGTCGCCGGTCGCGATCTGGCCGCTCGCGTTGTGGTACACCGAGTCGGTGATATACGACGTCCCGCGCGTCTGGTACTGCCAGACGTGCGTGCACTCGTGCACCAGGACCGGTTTGTTCCCCTGATCGAAGCTCCACCCGTGCGGCACCCGGATCTGGCTGCCGAGAGTAGTGGGGGCATTCAGAATGGTGGTCTCGACAACCCGGATTCGGCCGGTGTCGAGCGCCCCGCGGAACATGTCCTGCACCTCATCGATCTCCCACTGATAGAGGCCCCGGCCGATGTTCGTGGCCGCCGACAACTGGATCGCGGACCATTCGAGGACCGGGGATGAAACACTCACCCAGGAATCCTTCCGGTTGCGAAGTACGCTGTTAGGGATATCGCGCAAGCGCGGATCGAAGACACGAGGCCTGGAATTCGCCGGGTCGGACATGAGAAAGCTCCTTCGCCGAAACAGTGATTCCCGACGGCCCGGCGTTTCAGAGGCGATAGGCTTCGCGAGCCGTTCCCGCCAGGATGCGGGCGCGCTCCGGCTCGGAAAGCGGTTCGATCACGTGCATCACCGTCTGCAACCACGAATGATAGTCCCCCGCCGCCAGCAGAACCGGCCAGTCCGAGCCGAACATCAATCGCTTCGGGCCGAATGCGCCGAGCACGGTTTCAAAATAGGGGCGCAGGCTTTCGAAAGTCCAGGATTTCCAATCCGCCTCAGTGACCATGCCGGAGATCTTGCAGTAGACGTTGGGGCGGCGGGCCAGTTCCCGCAGATTCTTGCGCCACGGCTCAATCTCGTGCGCCTTGATCTTCGGCTTGGCGATGTGATCGAGCACAAAAGTCTGGTGGGGGAAGCGGTCCACAAACTGGATCGTCTGCGGCAAGTGCCGTTCGAAGATCAGAATGTCATAGGCGAGCCGGAAGCGCTCAAGCTGCCCGATTCCGGCCTGAAAATCGGGCCGCAGGATATAGTTATCGTCGGATTCATCCTGTACGATATGGCGGATTGCCTTAAGCTTGGCGTGAGGCGACAGATGCTCCAGGTGAGCCGCGGCGTTGCTGGAAGTGAGCGGAATCCAGCCCACGACACCCGCAATCCAGGGGTTCGCTTCGGCGAGCGACAGCAGCCACTCCGTTTCCACCAGCGTCTGGCGGGCCTGCACGGAGACCACCTGGGAGACGCCGCTCGCCGATATTTCCTTTTTCAGGTCCGCCGGAAGAAAATTCCGCCGCAAACCGGACATGGAGTCCGAGATCCATCCATATTCCTCGGCGTTGTATTGCCAGAAATGATGGTGCGCGTCGACAATCGGCAGCTCAGGCATTGGCATTCACCTCGATAACGGCTTTGATGAGATCGGGACTCGACTTCACTTCCTCGAAACGGCGCGGAACGTCCGCCAGCGAAAGATGGTGCGTGATCCAAGGACCGGTGTCCACGCCTCCCTCCTCAATGAGCCGGATGATGCGCGGGAAATCGCCGCAACTGTTTCGCGTGGCGAGCAGGGTGGTTTCGCGGCGGTGAAAATTCGGGTCGTCGAACGTGATGGCTCCCTGGACGAGGCCGACGAACACAATGCGGCCGCCATGCGCGACAAGCTGGAAGCAGGCTTCCATCGAGGAACGGTTGCCGGTGGCGTCGAAGACGACATCGGCGAGCTGGCCGCCGGCCGACGCAACCGTCTCTGCGCCGAACCGCTGGGCGAAACCGCGCCGTTCGGCGCTGACATCGAGCAGGCGGACCTTCGCCCCGGTAAGCCGCGCGAAAGAGAACACGGCGAGTCCGATGGGGCCGGCGCCGACGATGAGCGCTTCATCGTCCGCGCCAAGACGCGCGCGAGCGACGGCGTGCGCACCGATCCCCAGGGTTTCCACCAGCGCCAGTTGATCGAGGGTCAGTTTTTCGGATTTATGCAGCAGGCGCACCGGGACGGAAAATATCTCCTGCATGCCGCCATCGCGATGGACGCCTAAAACCTGGATGCGCTCGCAGCAGTTGGAGAGCCCCCGGCGGCAGGCGCGGCATTCCCCGCAATTGACGTAGGGCTCCACGGCGCAGCGGTCCCCGGCGGAGATTCCCCGGTCGTTGGGGGGCGCTTCCAGGACTTCGACGCCCAACTCGTGGCCGAGGACGCGCGGATATTCAAAGAAAGGCTGGCGTCCCGCGAAGGCGTGGAGATCGGTCCCGCAAATCCCGATCCGGCGGATGCTCACCAGCGCTTCTCCCGGCGCCGCCAGCGGCGGCTCCACGCTGCGCTCGGCGAACGAGCCGGGTTGTTCCAAAATTATCTGCCGCATGTTGTACTATTCAATCTTCGCTGACTCCGAAATGCAATATCGAATCCTGGGAAAAACCGGCATGCGGGTTTCCGCGCTCTCGCTTGGCGGGTCGCAGATGGGGGGAGGGTTCGGTCCGGTGGCGCAATCGGAGGCGAACCGCACGGTGCGCACGGCCTTCGATCTTGGCATCAACTACGTGGACACCTCTCCTTATTACGGCCTGACGGAAGCCGAAAGAGTGCTCGGGGAAGCGCTGCGGGGGATTCCGCGCGATCGCTATTTTCTTGCGACCAAGGTGGGGCGGTATGGCGACGCCGAATTCGACTTTTCGGCGGCCCGCGTGGCCCGCAGTGTCGAGGAGAGCCTGGTCAGGCTGGGACTCGAATATGTGGATTTAATTCAGTGCCACGACATCGAGTTTGGCAGCGCGGAACAGATTGCCGGGGAAACCATCCCGGCCCTGCGCCAGGTCCAGCAGCAGGGCAAGGTTCGCTTTGTCGGGATCACCGGGCTTCCGCTCTCCGTGCTTCGCGCCGTGGCCGGGAGGATCGAGGTCGATTGCGTGCTTTCCTACTGCCACTATTGCCTGAACGACACGAGCCTCGCCGGGATCCTTCCTTTTCTGGAGGCCCGGGGCGTCGGGATCGTCAATGCGGCCCCCTTGGCCATGGGACTGCTCACCGGGAAGCCATTGCCCCAGTGGCATCCCGCGCCGGCCGTGCTTCGAGAGGCTTGCCGGAGGGCATACGAATTCTGCGAGAAACGCGGCGCAAGTCTTCCCCGGGTAGCCCTCCAGTTCGCCCTGGCGAACCCGGCGGTTCACACCACGATCGTCGGAACGGCTAACCCGGAAGAGATACGCCGGAACGCCGAGTGGGCCAGCCAGCCCCCGGACGCGGAGTTACTGGCCGGCATCCAGGGAATTCTGGCGCCCGTGATGGACCTGACCTGGTCTTCCGGCTTGAATAGGACCACAGTCTCTTAACCGAAGCAGGACCAGCTTCCGCAGCCCCATCGGCAGAATCTTCCCACCATACTAGGGAAAATCTGTAGTAACATTGTTCCCGCAAACCCGGGGAAGGGGCAACATGACAATTCTGAATCTTGAGCTTCTAGATAAGGCAGTGAGTGGGGAGTACGCTGGCATTCGGCGTACTACACGGCTGGAGCCTCAGGGCGAAAAGATATTCCCGCCCACTTATGAAGGCGGCGACTATGCCGACGAGCAACGATTGGTTCATACCAAGGATGAAAGCGGGAACGATAGGACCGAGGTTGTCGAGACCGTCCTCCTCGATTCCGTACAGTCCCAGGCCAACCGGCTGGAGCTGGCGCTGCTTCATGCCTACGACAACGGGCGAATCCGCATGCCCATGCTGCAAGTGGACTTCGGCGCAAACACCGAAGATCCGATTCTGCGGGATATTGGCCGGTTGACCGCGCTCGAGACGCCGCACCGGATGTGCGACGCGATTTTCCGCAATTCCGTGCTCGACGGGAAGCCGTTTCGCGACGCCGGCGCCGGGGCCAGTCTGAACAGCGCGCGATCCGCCAACGCGACGCCGGTATTCTCCCTTTGCCCAACCGCGCTGCTCTTCGGGTTCTGGGATTCCACCGGGCCGCGCGGAGGCCTGGGGCCCCGGATGCAGCGTGCCCTCGTCTCGGAGATCGTCGGGTATCAAGGCAAGGAGAGGCTGGAGGGGAAACGGCCGGCGAGCCGCATCGGACCCATCGAGATCGAAGACAACGTCGATATATATCGAACTCAGGATGGTGGCTGGACCCTCGATAAGGGCGACTCCCTTAAAAAGATACGGCCTTCTGAAATCAATCTCGGAAATATCCCTCCGTCCTTCTATCATGAAGACAAAAAGACCAAGAAGCGGAAACTCAATCACGGCGGGGTTACACTCGATTACGCCGTTCAGCACGTGGTCCTCTCGCTCGCCGCGCTCCGCCGGCTGCGCTTCCCCATAAATGGCGAGACCAGCGCTGAAATCGACAACGTGGCGCGGACGGTACTGGCCGCCCTGGGGCTGGCCGCCATTTGCTTTCTCGATGAAGACGGGTACGACCTCCGTTCGCGCTGCCTCCTCGACGGCAAGCCGGGAGACTTCGAATTTGTCGGCCACGGCGAGCATCGTCCTTTCGCTCTGAACGCGAAGGAAGCGGCGGCGCTGCTCGGCAAAGCCGTGGAGGGCGCCAGATCCGTGGGACTTCCCTGGCCGGAGACTCCCGTCACGCTGCAACCGTCCGCCAACCTCGCCAAGCTGGTGTCCGAAAGCCGCCGGCGCTCGATGCTGAGTGAACCTGTCGAGGGTTAACCGTGTTCATTATCCGCCTGACGTATTTGACCGGGCGGGTCTACTCGGCGGTTTTTGACGATGGCGATGTAAAAGCCGTCCCCGAGTGGCCCCCTCATCCTTCCAGACTCTTCTCTGCGCTTGTCTCCGCTTGGGGAGAAAGCGGCGCGGACCCGAGTTTGCGAACCGCCCTGGAGTGGCTGGAACAGCAGCCTCCTCCTTCCATCCACGCCGGCGGCTGCTCCGTCCGCAAACTAGTGCAGGCGTACGTGCCGGTGAACGACGAGAAGACCCTGCCCGAAGATCGCTCCCGCAAAGGGCGCACCTTCCCTTCCGCGACGCTCGATCATCCGCAGGTGCTATTTGTCTGGCCCGATTCCCCGCCCGCCCATGTGATTCCCGCGCTGCGGGAAATCTTGAGCCGGACCAGTTCGCTGGGCCATTCCGCCAGCCTGGTGGAAGCGGAGATCGTAGACACCGTGGAAACAGCGGACCGGGAGGTGTGGCAGCCCGGCGCCGGATCCGGAACCCGGATGCGCATTCCCTATCGCGGCCGGCTCGGCGAGCTTGTCACGAGCTACGCGCGATTCGAGAAGTCTCCCGACAAGGTATTTCGGCCCTCCGCCGGTGAGACAACTCTCTATGAGCGGGCAAAGGCCGCCGCCGGCAGACCGGTGGAGGGAGTGTTCGGTTCGATGATTGTACTCCGGCGGGATTTTGGGCCGCCGGCGTCGCTGCGCTCGGCGCTCTCGCTCACCGCCGCGCTGCGCGGTGCCATGATGAAGCATTCGCCGCAGCCGCCGCCGGAATTTCTCAGCGGGCATTCGCCCGCAAGCACAGAGAACGCGCCCGTCCGAAGCGAAAGGCCGCACGTCGCGCTAATTCCGCTGGCGAACGTCGGCGCCCGCCATTCCGACGGGTCCGTGCTAGGTGTTGCCGCCCTGATGCCCCGGTCCTTCAGCCGGGAAGAACAAAGGTTGTGCTGGCAAATCTTTGGGGAAGTTCAACAATTGGACATGCCGTGGGGCGCCTGGGGCGTCTCTTTGGCCGACGCCGAAGAGCGGCGGAGAACGCTGCGTCCGGAGCGATGGTCCGGAACCTCAAAGCTATGGTCCACGGTGACTCCGTTCGTATTCGATCGCTACCCGAAAGACCCGTTCGGTCCGGAAGCGGAGCAAATCGTCCGCGAAGCATTCGTTCGCGTCGGATTTCCGGCGCCTGCGGAGCTGGATCTGCACTATAATCCCTGGCACATCGGGGGATTTAAGGCGTCCGCCTATCCGCCCGCGCCGGCGCGCCCTGGAAAGCCGCGGCGTTATCACTGCCATGTCCGGGCGGTTTTTTCGGACAGCATCCGCGGTCCGGTGGTCGCCGGAGCGGGGCGCTACTACGGCTATGGCTTGTTCCTGCCTCTCCCGGCCGCTGGAGGCGGCCGATGACATTCGCGGCATTCTTCCGTGCACTGCATGGGATGGACCCTTTCCCGTGGCAGGAACGTCTCGCGGCGATGGCGATCGCCGGTCAGTGGCCTTCGTCCATTGCGCTGCCCACCGCGGCCGGTAAGACCACGCTGATCGATATCGCCGTCTACGCGCTGGCGAAAAAGGCCCCCGGCGCGGCCCGAAGAATCTTCTTCGTGGTGGACCGGCGTGTCATTGTGGACGAGGCGGCGGAGCACGCCGCGGATCTCTGCGAGAAGCTGGCCGGCGCCGGCCCGTTGTCCGCGTTGGGAGAAATCGCCGCCGCGCTGCGCGAGATCGGAGACGGCAGGGACGCACCCCCGCTCGCCG
>DASZVV010000001.1:0-15930 GCA_035546955.1 Bryobacteraceae bacterium | reverse complement strand
ACCGGACTGCAGGAGCTGAAGCGGGCCGCCGAATTGCTCGCACCGGAAGTTCGGGCGCGGTCAACTGAACCTCAGGTGTGGGAGCATCCGGCGCGGTGCGCGGAATTGTGGTGGCAGGGCCGCGCGATCGGGCGGCTGAGCGAATTCCATCCGAATCTGGTGGAGACCGGCCGCGCCGCGGTGCTCGATCTCAATCTCGCGGCCATTCGGGAGCTCAGACCGGCACGCGTTGCGTATAATCCCGTGCACCGCTTCCCGACGAGCGCATTCGATCTCTCCATTCTGGCGAGCGAGCGTGAACTGGCGGGGAATCTGGAAGACCGGGTACGGGAGTTCGCGGGTGAACTGGCCGAATCGGTGGAGTATGTCCGGGAGTTCCGTGGTACTCCTCTGCCGGAAGGAAAAAAGAGCGTCACTTTCCGGATTGTGGCCGGAGCGTCTGATCGGACACTATCATCATCGGAAATTTCCGATATTTATGATCGAATCGTATCGGGTTTAACTGGCCTCGGATACGAATTTCGTACCTGATCCAGGGGATTTACTGATAACCAAATGTACTGGTACTGGTATAGTTGAACCCTTAGTCTATAACTCCTAGTATTAAACCTTAGACAGTACAAGAGCTCTCGGAGGAGCCAGTATGAGTATTACCCGACTCGTCGCGCTATCAAAGAAAAAACTCTCGGAGGCAAGAGTGTCGGTTGCTCCGTCTACCGCTGCCTGGTGGGGGCTTCCGTTACAGGCGCGAGAGCGGGCGGTCTTCCATCCTTACGATGTGGAGCAGGCTGTGATGCGTTCGGCGGAACTGGCCGCGTCTCCGGTGCGCCGGATACCGCGGAAGCAGCGGTCGGCCGAGCCGCAGGAAGTTCTGGCACGCGCATTTCATTTCCATCTTTAGTAGTCACTTCCTTTCTTTGACCACGGACGGTCCGCCGCCCTTCGGGTGGGCGCAGTCCAAATCCCGCTGGAAAATCTTTTCACTTGCCGCACTGGGCGCGGCGTTCCTTTTCGCGTAGTACCGATACGGAGCTGCGGCTTGCGCACGCTTCCGGTTGGATGTCGCCAGAAGATACTGTTGGGAGCCTGGGGTAAAGAAGCGTTCGATAGAACCGGTACCCCGCTTCGGGCGGCACGAAAAAAATTACTTGCCCTGTCTACCTACACAGTAGTAGCATGGAACTACAGAGTAGTAGAGACTCATGTTCCAGCCCAAACTCAGCAAACTCGAACTTAGAATTCTGGAAGCTCTCTGGTCACGCGGCAAAGCCTCCATCCGCGAAATCCACGAAGCGTTTCCTCCTCCCCGTCCTGCGTACACCACGGTCCAGACGATCGTCTACCGCATGGAAGACAAACACGCTTTGCGCCGCACGGGCAGGATCGGTAACGCCGATATCTTCGAGCCGCTCGTGGCGCGCGATGCGACGAGAAATCATGTGCTCGACGAAATTCTGAGCTTCTTCGGAGGACAAGCCGCGCCGATGGTGGCGCAACTCGCGGATGCCGGTAAGCTGACGCCTGAAGACGTTCGGGAGCTGGAGAAAACGATTAAGAAGCTGAAGGCCCAGGGAAAAGCCGGGAAGGGAGAAGAAGCCCAATGATTCAGACACTCACCGCCCATCTTCTGCAATCGACGATCTTCGCCGCCGCGGCCGGGCTGCTCACACTGGCGTTCCGGAGAAACCGCGCTCAGGTGCGCTACTGGCTGTGGCTGAGCGCATCGCTTAAATTTGTTGTTCCTTTCACGCTGTTGATGAGCCTCGGAAGTTATCTGGAAACGCGCATGCCCGCCGCTCATCAAATTGCCAGCCAGATCGCGACGCCCCAGGTCTCGTACACGCTGCAGCAATTTACCAGCGCACCGTTCACGTACTCAGCTCCGTTCGAAGCAGCGACGCCTGCCGCGCCCGATTGGATTCCATTCACCCTCTCCGTTATATGGCTGTGCGGATTTCTCACGCTTGCGCTCGTGAGATTTCAAAGCTGGCTTCGCGTTCGCAAAGCCGTTCGTACCAGCACTCGTCTCGAAATCGCGGCCAGCGTGGAAGTTCGCTCATCTTCCGCCATGCTGGAACCGGGCGTGGTGGGAATCCTGCACCCGATTGTTCTCTTACCGGAGGGGATCACCGAACGCCTGACCTCATCCGAGCTGAGCGCGGTTCTCGCCCACGAACTCTGCCACGTTCGCCGCCGCGACAATCTTTTCGCTGCGCTTCACATGGCAGTGGAAACAGTTTTCTGGTTCCATCCCCTCATCTGGTGGATGGGCGCGCGCCTGGTGGAGGAGCGTGAGCGAACCTGCGACGAAGAAGTGCTGGGTCAGGGTAATGAGCCGGATACCTACGCCGATGCCATCCTGAGCGTCTGCAAGCTCTACGTCGAATCGCCGCTCGCGTGCGTATCGGGAGTATCCGGCGCGGGCATCCGCGGAAGAATCGAAGCCATTATGCTGAACCGCCGGCTGGCGGAATTGAACCGCGCGAAGAAATTTCTGCTCGCAGGGGCGGGAGCCGCGGCGCTGACTGTTCCGATCCTCGCCGGATTGCTGACCAGTGCAGGCAACGCGGAGCCCGCCGCCCCCAAACAGAAATTCGAAGCTGCGTCCATTCGTCCCTGCGATGCCGGTGCGGCCGAACGAGGCGGCCGGGGCAGCAGCCGTGGGGAAGGAGGCGGACTGGGCAATGCCTGGACGCCCGGCCGGATTACCAGAACGTGCGTGACGACGATGACGCTGATCCAGGACGCTTACGTCCGCTATGCCGACGGCAAGACCGAACCGACATTCGCCATGCGGGTGCCTCCCGTCAACGGAGCGCCCTCCTGGGTTAACTCGGACCTCTACACTCTCGAGGCAAAAGCGGAGGGGAGCGCCAGCAAGCCGAGCATGTTCGGGCCCATGCTGCAGTCGTTGCTGCGGGACCGGTTCGGACTGAAGCTTCACTACGAAACCAGGATTGTTCCGAGCTGGGATCTGACGGTGGCAAAAAGCGGCTCAAAACTGGTGCCGACCGTCGTCGAGCCCGGAAAATGCGATATCGTCCTGCCTCCGGGAGCCAATCTTAAAGGACGCGATGGCAAGCCCCTTCCTGGTTTTGGGCCTGATGGGCGCTTTAAGACGCCGCTTCCGCCAGCCGGGCAACCGTGCCATTTCATGGTGACCCTGATGCACGGACGAAACGCCTTCCTGGTCGGCAAGGCGCTTCCCCTGGCCGAACTAACCTCCTATCTGACCCGCGCCACGGACCGTCCGGTTGCCGATAAGACCGGGCTTACGGGGAAATTTGACGTCGTACTGGAATTTGCCCCGGACGACACCACTTCGGAAGCCGCCGCTCCTTCCCTCTCCGGCGCCCCATCCGACATGCCAGGGCTGGTGACGGCGATCGAGGAGCAACTCGGGCTGAAGCTCGTATCTTCCAGAGGTCCCCGCGATTTCATGGTGATCGATCACATCGAAAGGCCTTCGTCGAATTGATCTGAGGTATTTCCGCTCAGCGCCCTGCTGTGCTTCCCCGGTTGGAAGCAGGAACGCAATTATTTGATTCTACGGTGATAGTAGTTCGGCCTCCGGGTCTCTGAAGAGTCCGGCGGGCGAGCCCCGAACAATTCCGCAGGTTTTTGTGGAACCTTTTGGCCGGGGAGGTGTCAATAAGCGTGAAGCAGAATGTGGTCGACCCCGGATTGATCCCAGCCGCCGTTCTTCCTTATAATAGTACTAATTTTTTAATATGATCATTGTCCCCGGCCGGTCCTCTGGAGCCAAAGCGCAGGCGGCCAATCGGGCCGTTTCGTCCAATCGGGTGACCGCCGACGTCACTGATGTGGCTGGGCTGCATCACCATCCGGCTCATCGCCTCCGTTAACTTACGGAGACGGCGGGCGTAATAAAAAGATGTTCAATTGCTCGGGGAGATCGGTAACAAAAACCCGGTGCGGCGGTCTTTAGTGGAGAGCGGTTCGATGCTGAAAAAACGCTGAAATCGGGAAAATCAGAAAAATCGCCGGGAGCGACTACACAAAGCGGGAGAAACGGCGTCAAAAGATCAAGGTCCGAACCGGCGCAGCCGGTGAAGACGCTGTAGTTGAAGTGGGAACATATCAGTATCGCCGAGCGTAGTATGGGTAAGCTCTCACCGGCCCTGTAAATCGGTTGGGGAGCTGGGTTTCAGTGAACAGAGGTCTCCCGGCGGATTGACCATCGCGCGGGCATAAGGGAGTGCATGCATATCAAGAGATTCGTACGTTATGCGGGGCTGGCCTGCGTGGCGCTTTTGCCGCTGATCGGGGGAGAGTATCGCGGGCAGGTGAAATTCGGAGATCCGTCCCTGCCGCTGCCGGGTGTCACGGTTGTGGCGACGCAGGCGGATAAGAAGCTGAGTGCGGTCACGGATGCGAACGGTGTCTATGATTTTGCGGATTTGCCGGACGGTACGTGGCAGTTCGATGTGCAAAAAGAAGGTTTCACGGCCGTCAAAAAAGAGGTGACGGTCGGGTCGGGGCTGCCAGGTCCGGTTTTCGACATGCAGATGATGTCGCTCGATCAGATCCAGACCGTTTCGGCGGCGCCTTCCGCTCCCGCGGCACCGGCGGCAGGAGGTTCCGGCCCTCCAGCCGAAGAGACGACGTCAAACAAGCCAGCTGAACCGGCGACGCCGAGTCTGATAGCGGCAAATTCGAACGCCAATGCCAATTCGAAGAGCAGCGGAAAGAAGAACGGCAAGATTCCCGGCCCGACGCCGGGGCAGACTTCTTCCTTCCAGCGCACGGATCTGAAGGGCGCGAATAACGCGCCGCAGCAGCAGGCCGCGAACACGCCGCCCGCCGAAGTGACGAGCGAGATGAATCAGCGCGCGGCGGATGGAATGCTGATCAACGGCAGCGCGCAGAATGGCGCGTCGTCTCCGTTCGCGCAGAGCCCGGCGTTCGGCAATAACCGGCGCGGCGGCCCGCGCCTCTATAACTACGGCATCCTGGTGAACGAAAGCAACTCGGCGCTCAATGCGAACCAGTATTCGCTGAATGGCGACGCAACGCCGAAGCTGCCCACCAACAATCTGACCACTGGCTTTACCTTCGGCGGTCCGGTCAAAATCCCCAAGCTGGTTTCCCAGCGTGACAACGTGAATCTCTTCGTTGGCTACACGCGGCAGGTCAACCGGTCAGAGAGTATCTCATCCGGCCTGATGCCGACCGACGCGATGAAGGCGGGCGATTTCTCCGGTCTCACGGAACCCGATGGCGCACCGGTGCAGGTGTTCGATCCTTTCACGAACCAGCCCTTCGTGAATAACCAGGTGCCGGTAAGCCGCATGAGCCCGCAGGCACTGGCGCTGATGAAGCTTTATCCGGAACCGAATTTCACCGGGAATTCCGCTTACAACTATCAGGTGCCGATCATCAGCAACACGCACACGGATAGCGGAAACATCCGGGTCAGTAAAGCCTTTAAGCGCAAGAACTTCATCAATGTGAATTACGGGATGCAGGATATCCGGAGCGACGCGCCGAACGCATTCAACTTCCTCGATCTGAGGCGCGTGTTCGGGCAGCAGGCCACCATATCTTACCGGCGGAGCTTCACGCCGCGATTCTATGGCACCGTGACTTACCAGTTCAGCCGGCAGTCGATTCAGACCTTCCCGTTCTTCTCAAACAAGGAGAACATTTCGGGAATCGACGGCATCACCGGCAACGATCAGACGCCGCTCAACTGGGGGCCGCCGTCGCTCAGCTTCAATCAAAGCAACATTTCCGGCCTGACTGACGGTAATGCGGCGATCAATCGTAACCAGGCCAGCATTTACAGTTACCTCGGCGCGTGGAACCATGGCCGCCACAACATCCAGTTTGGGGGCGACTTCCGCTGGCAGCAGTTCAATACATATTCACAACAATCGCCGCGCGGAACCTTCACCTTTACGGGCGCACTGACCCAGCAACCTGCGGCCGCGAGCGGAACACCTGCGGGCGGTTACGATTTTGCGGATTTCCTGCTGGGCGTGCCCGACCAGAGCCAGATCGCCTTCGGCAATGCCGATAAATACTTCCGGTCCGTCAGCCCGGACCTGTTCATCGTGGATGACTGGAAGGTCACCCCTGGGTTCTCTCTGAGCCTGACGGCGCGATGGGACTACAGTTCGCCGATTACGGAACTCTATGGGCGCCTCGTCAATCTGGACATCGCCCCGGGTTTCGCAGCCGCTGCGCCGGTGGTGGCGAACTCTCCCACCGGATCGATTACGAATACGACATATCCGGCATCGCTGATGCGCCCGGATAAACGTGAAGTGACGCCGAAGATCGGGCTGGCGTGGCGTCCTTTCCCGGCGTCCTCCATGGTGGTGCGCGCCGGCTACGGCATTTCGTATAACACGAACCCCTATATGGGGTTCGCGAATAATATGGCGCAGCAGTCGCCCCTTTCGAAGAGCCTGAACGTGCTGAACAGCGCCGCGAATCCGCTGACGCTGGCCAACGGGTTCTACTCTCCGGCAAATGTTCTGACGAATACCTTCGCGGTCGATCCCAACTTCCAGATCGGGTATGCGCAGGTGTGGAATGCATCGGTGCAGCGCGATCTTCCGGCATCGCTTGTGATGCTGGCCACCTATACGGGAACCAAGGGCACGCATCAGGCGCAATCGTTTGTGCCGAACACGTATCCGACGGGCGTGGTGAGCCCCTGCCCGAGCTGTCCCTCCGGCTTCACGTATTACACATCGGGCGCAAACTCGGAACGGGAAGCGGGCTCGATGCAGCTGCGCCGCAGACTGCATAACGGTTTTACAGCCTCCGTGCTCTACACGTATTCGAAGTCGATTGATGACGCGTCGGCGGTTGGCAGCAGCATGGGATCGACGGCTCAGAACTGGCTCGATCTCCGCGCTGAGCGCGGACCCTCTTCATTCGATCAACGGCATCTGGCCAACATTCAGCTGCAATACACTACGGGTATGGGCGTCGGCGGCGGCGCATTGATGACCGGATGGCGCGGCAAGATTATCAAAGGGTGGACGTTTGTCGATACGGTCGACGTCGGTTCCGGTCTGCCGTTGAACCCGGTCTACTCGCAGATTATTGGCGCCGTTTCCGTGCCGATTCGTCCCAGCTATACCGGGCAGGATCTCTACGCCGCTTCCAACGGTCTCTTTCTCAATCCACAAGCGCTTACCGCGCCGGCATATGGCGAATGGGGCAATGCCGGCAAGAACTCGATGCGCGGACCGGCGCAGTTCGATATGACCGCGTCGATGCAGCGCAATTTTAAGCTGAGCGACCGTCTCAATCTGAGTCTGAATATCCAGGCCACCAATCCGCTTAACCATGTCGTTTACACAAGCTACGGCACAGTGATTACGAGCCCGCAGTTTGGACTGCCGACCGCGGCCAACGCCATGCGCAACATCACCACGTTCATGAGGTTAACGTTCTGATATGAGACATCCATCTTTGGCAGATTCTGTTTCTCTGAAGACGCGGCTGTTGCGCGCCTTCGTGATTGTTTCGCTCTTCGCCTCGCAGATGCCGGCGCAGCAGCCCGCGCCGCCGGCGAAGGGCGTGCAGTCTCAGGTGCAGGAATCGACCGGTACCGCCACCTTCACCGCTAACACGCAACTGGTGGTGGAGCAGGTCACGGTGAAGGGCAAGGACGGCAATTCGGTTGAGGGGCTCAAGAAAGAAAATTTCACGGTCACCGAAGACAACAAGCCGCAGGAGATCAAATTTTTCGAGTACGAAAAGCTGGATGACGTGGTGGCCGCGCCGGAGCCCGCGCTGAAAACCGAGCGCACGCCGGATCCGGCGCCGCTCGCCAAGCTGACGCGCACCCAGATTGCGCCGGAGCCGAAGGGCACCGTGCAATACAAGAACCGCCGCCTGCTTGCGATCTACTTCGATATGGCGTCGATGCAGATTCTGGACCAGCTTCACGCGCTCGACGCAGCCTCGGCTTTCGTCAAGAAGAACATGAGCCCGGCGGATCTCGTCGCCATCATGCAGTACAACGGCGCGGGCGTTGAGGTCCTTCAGGATTTCACGGGCGATAAGGACAAAGTTCTCACGATCATTGCAACGCTGGTGGCGGGCGAAGCCGATAATACCGGCGAGACGGATACGAGCGCGGCAGCCGCCGATACCGGCGCCGCATTCGGCCAGGACGATTCCGAGTTTAACGTTTTCAATACCGACCGTCAGCTTGCGGCGCTGCAGACCGCGACCAAGATGCTGGGTTCTCTCAACGAAAAGAAATCGCTCATCTACTTCGCGAGCGGGATGAACCTGAACGGTACGGACAACCAGGCGCAGTTGACCTCGACGGTGAACGACGCAATCCGGTCCGGCGTTTCTTTCTGGCCGATCGATGCGCGCGGTCTGGTGGCTACATCGCCGCTAGGCAGCGGGACGCAGCGCGCACAGGGCGGCGCCGCCATGTACACCGGTCAGGCGGCGCTGGCGCAGCAGATGAATTTCGCGAAGTCGCAGGATACGCTTTACACGCTTGCTTCCGACACGGGCGGCAAGGCGATGATCGACTTCAACGATCTGCAGCAGGGAATCGTGAACGCCGAGAAAGCGATCAGCAGCTACTACATCATTGGCTATTACACGACCAACGACACTCCGGACGGCAAGCAGCGCCGCGTGAAGATCACGCTGAACAACGGCGTGCAGGCGTCACTCGAATACCGGCAGGTTTATTACGCAAACAAAGTTTGGGCGAAGTTCACGACGGCCGACAAGGAGCGCCAGCTGGAAGACGCGCTGATGGCGGGCGATCCCATCACGGAACTGACGATGGCGCTCGAAGTCAATTACTTCCGGCAGAATCACGCAGAATCGTTTGTGCCGATCATGCTGAAGATTCCGGGCAGCGAACTGGCGCTGGCGAAGAAGGGCGGGGCAGAGCATACGCTCATCGACTTCATCGGCGAAATCAAAGACGATCAGGGATCGACGATTCAGAACATTCGCGACTATCAGGACATCAAGCTGACGGACGCCACGGCAGCGGAATGGGTGAAGCGGCCCATCGCCTATGACACGGGCTACAACCTGCTTCCCGGGCCGTACAAGATCAAGGTGCTCGCGCGCGACAGCGCGACGGGACGCATGGGGACTTACATCGGCAGCTTCACGGTGCCGAACCTCGATAAGGACGACACCACACTGCCGATTTCGTCGGTGGTGCTGAGCAGCCAGCGCGCGTCAATGGCGGCCGCGATCGCCAACGTTAAGGGTCAGAAGGCTGCCGCGACGCAGGCGGTGGATCCGCTGGTGCAGGATGGCTATAAGCTGATTCCGAGCGTGACGCGTGTGTTCCACACGAGCAATGACATGTACGTCTATCTGGAGGCGGCGGAGTGGCAGCTCACCGCTGACGAGAAGTATCAGAGAGACCAGAGCGGCCGGCCTCTTTATGCGACGGCGGCACGGCCACTGGTTGCTTATGTCAGCTTCTTCCGCAACGGCGTGAAGGTGATGGAGACGCCGGCTGTGAAGACGGCGGACGGTCTCGATCCGAAATCCGGCATGATTCCGATCAAGCTGGCGTTCGGGCTCGACCGCCTGAAGCCGGGCGAGTATAACTGCGAAGTGACAGTGCTCGATCCGACTACGAAGAAGGCCGCGTTCTGGCAGGCGCCGGTCATGATGATCCCGTAAGGAATCAGAAGAGCCGCGGATTCACTTCAGCGGCTGATTGCGGCGAGCGCCATCACGAGCGTGTAGACGACCGGCATCGAGAACAGTGAGCTGTCGAGGCGATCGAGCATGCCGCCGTGGCCCGGCAGCAGAGTGCCGCTGTCCTTCACTCCTGCGCCGCGTTTGAGTGCGGATTCGGCGAGGTCGCCGATCTGTCCGGCGGCGTTGGCGATGACGGCGACGAGGCCGGCAACCCAAACCGGCATATCGGCGATGGTGAGCGGCAGAAAGATGGCCCCGAAAATCACGCCGGTGACGGCGGAGGCAATCGCGCCTTCCCAGGATTTGCCGGGGCTGACCTGCGGTGCGAGCTTGTGGCGTCCGATGCTGCGGCCAACGTAATAGGCCCCGGTATCGCCGATCCAGTTCACCACCAGAGCGAACAGCAGCCAATAGCGGCCCGCGGGGATGCCATGATAGGCCGGGCCATCCACTTCATGCAGCAGGATAGCGGTCTTCCACGATCCGAAGATGTAAACTACGCCCATCACAAGCGCCGCGGACTGGGCCGCACCTTTGGCGAAATCCGCGGCGGAGAGCGTGAGGCACAGCGCCGCGAGCGCGGTGAGGAACAGAATCAGCGCCGCCTGATTGAGAGGCGCAATGAGGATCAGGATGCCCGCCACATAGCCCGGCATCGCCCAGGTATTGGTGATGCGCGCGTATTCGCGAAAGCAAAGAACGGCGAAAAGGGCGTCCACCGCCAGGAAAACCTGGGACGGCGCGAACAGGACGGCGTAGATGGCAACAGGCACCAGGACAAGTGCCGTAAGGGCGCGCTTCATTTCGACGAGGCGGTGAGTGAAGCGGCGATCTCGTCAGCATCCTGATGACCTTCGGGCATGCCGTTCGCCAGCGCGCCTGCGGCGCGAGGCTCGGTAAGGCCGCCGAAGCGCCGGTCCCGGCGCTGGAAATCGAGAATCGCGCGGAGCAGTTCGGCGCGGTCGAAATCCGGCCAGTAGGTGTTGGTGACGTAGAGCTCGGCGTAGGCGATCTGCCACAGCAGAAAATTGCTGATACGCATTTCGCCCGAGGTGCGGATGAGGAGGTCGGGATCGGGCAGCCCTGCCGTGCCGAGGCGGCGCTCGATCAGCGACTCATCCACGACGAGCGACGAAAGACGGCCTTCGATGCGGGCTTCATCGATGATGGTGTTGACCGTATCCACCAGCTCATTGCGGGCGCTGTAGTTGATCGCGAGATTCAGGCGCATGCCGGTGCAGTGGGCGGTGGCGCGCTCGGCTTCCCGCAGAACTTCGTAGGCGCCTGAGGGGAGGGCTTCCACGCGGCCGATCGACTGCAGCCGGATGTTGTTGCGGCAGAGATCGGCAATTTCCCGGGCGAGGTAGATGCGCATGAGCCGCCACAGCATCTGGACTTCGGCGAGGGGACGCTTCCAGTTTTCGGCGGAAAAAGCGTAGAGGGTGAGAGCGCGGACGCCCAGATGGGAGCAATCTTCGACGACGGAACGGACCCGGTTGACGCCCGCGCGATGCCCCGCAAAGCGCGGAAGGCCCCGGCCTTTGGCCCATCGTCCGTTGCCATCCATGATGATGGCGATGTGCGCCGGGATGCGCGCAGGGTCGATGGCAAGCGCCAGAGTCCGGTCGTTCCCCTTCGGATTCAGGGCGTCGAGGAAGCTCATCGGGTCAAGAAACCATGGTACACCGTGGCGCAAAGCTCTGGCGACTATAAAGTGCCCGGAGGTACCGGGTACCGGGGAAGGCACGTATGATGACGGCAGGCGTATACCGTTTTGACCGGGACTCTGACCGTGACCGTGAAAGATCCCGCCGGATTGGGAGTTCCAGGTGCCCGCGTGGATCGATGAATGGGCTTTACGGAACGGAGAGTCGGGTATCGCCCGCGGATGCCGGTGCCGGTTTTCGCGCGTTCAGCAGAGTTTCGCCAGAACCCGGCGGAAAAGACATTGAAGGTTGCTTTGAATCTCCATCATGATGTCCTTCCAGTCAGGATGAGGTCAGGCTGACTACTCCATAGCCGTCACTGATTCCGATTCTGAAAAACACCTGAAAAAACGGCGCCATCCGGGGCATACTCTTAATCAGCCGGTAACTGAATTGCAATGTGCGGCGGCTAACATTCAGTTACTCGCTGAAATATGAAAAAACTAACTCAATTGCAGTTTGCGGCTATAAGTGTATGCCTGTGCCTTTGCGCGGGAGGCCATGGTCTCCGTGCGCAGTCCGGCGGTTCAGTCAGTGGTACCGTCATTGACCAGGCCGGCAAGGCTATTTCGGGCGCGAACGTGACGGTAAAGAACGACGCCGGCGCTTCGGCAGCTACAACAACAACCGATAACGAAGGTAAGTTCACCGCCGGCGGACTGGCGCCCGCCAGTTACACGATTGAAACAAGCGCGTCGGGTTTTGCGCTGAATACGCGTCGCGGCGTGCCGGTGACGGCGGGTACGCCGCAGAATCTCTCGATCACCCTCTTTGTCGATGCGATCTCCCAGTCAGTCACGGTACACGAGAGTGTTTCGATCGCTGAAGAACAGGCGCCGATGGGCAATACGCTCGATGCTACCTCCGCCAAAACCGAGATTACGAATGAGCAGATTCACAACTTCATGGCGCCGGTTGCGGACTTCGGCGAAGTCATGATGCAGGCCCCGAATGCGTTCAGTCTGAATCCGAACGGCATCGGTTTAGGTCAGGCCGACTCTTACTTCCGCGGCTTCTCCGATGGCGAATATACGATGACGTTTGACGGCATTCCTTTCGAAGACACCAACACGCCCACCCATCACTCATGGGCCAGCTTCCCCTCGCAGTGGATCAGTTCCACGGATTTCGATCGCAGCCCCGGCCAGGCTCACGATTTCGGCCCGACGAACTTTGGCGGTTCCATCAACATGAAGTCGCCCGAGCTCCAGGCCGACCCCGATATCCGGGGAACTTTCGGATATGGTTCTTTCAACACGAAGCTCTATTCGCTCGATATGGATTCGGGGCTGCTGGGCCCGCACAAACGTGACGCCGTCCTCTTTAATATCAACGCCATGACTTCCGATGGACAGCAGAGTTTCAATCATCAGCAGCGCGATGCCGGGTACGGCAAGTACCAGCACCGCTTTTCAGATCGCACCAGCTTCACGCTCTACGGCGGCGTGGTCGATATCTGGAACAACACGCCGAAATCGAATAACCCGACCCGCGATGAGGTTGCGACCTACGGCATCAATTACCTGCTCGATGGCACGCAGTATCTTCCGAATGGGAGTCCTGATCCGCTCTGGTATGGTCTCGATCATTATCACGTCCAGACCGATTTCGAATATGCGTCCTACACATCGGACTTCGGCAACGGCTGGAAGCTCGATACGAAGGCTTACACGACGCGCTACTGGAACAAGCAGTTCTATCAGAACGGCGCGACTCTGAATCTGAGTACGTCGAAGCCGAGCGGCGTCGATAAGCTCAACGGTTACCGGCACGCCGGCGATACTCTCGTGGTCAGCAAAGATTCGCGCTGGGGAACTTTCCGCACCGGCGCCTGGTATGACTGGGCATACACGGATCGTTATCAGGTGCCTTCCAATCCGCTCACGCAGCTCGATACGCCGCTCGGCAATTTCCACGAACACTTCATCACGGAATCGTTCCAGCCGTTCGCCGAATACGAATGGCGCCCGACAGCGCGCCTCGCGATTACCGGCGGCATCAAATCCGCGGATTACCGGATGGCTCTGAATCAGTATCAGGACAACGGCAAGACGGTCGGCTGCCTCGGCGGCAAGACCGGCACGGATTTTGTTACCGGAGCACCCATTTGCATCGGAGGCGCGCAGTTTGTCTCCCATGCCATCAACTACAACAGTTGGCTTCCGACGCTCACGGCTCGCTACGCGCTTACCGGCTCGTGGTCCTTCTATGCGCAGTGGGCAGAAGGCAGTGTGATTCCGCCGAGCGGGGTGTTCGACGTCCCGGGCGGCAATGTGCTGACGCCACCGAAGCCGACTCTGGCGAAGACTTATCAGATCGGCGAGGTGCTCAAACGGCGCCGCTGGACGCTCGATGCGGACGCCTACTATGTTCACTTCCAGAATGGCTACGATTCCTACACCGATCCCGTGTCATTCGAAGCTGTCTTCGTTCCAACCGGGCCGTCCAATACGAAGGGAATCGAGACCGAGAGCAATATATTCCTCGGCCATGGGTTCAGCCTGTATCTGAACGCCTCCATGGGCTCCGCGAAATATCAGACGGGCCCGAATTATCCGAACGGCGGCCTGTGGGTTGCCGACACGCCTTCCAATATGGAGGGGGCTAACCTGCTCTGGAAGCATGGGAACTGGGATGTCGGAATTGTGGAAAAGCGCGTGGGCCAGTATTACAACGATAATGGCTCGCTGACCTACCTGGTGAATGGCCAGAAGATTCCATTTCCAGTGGACGAGGCAGTCACGATCCAGCCGTTCAATCTGACCAACGTATTCTTCAACTACACTGTGAAGGGCGCTTCTTACCTGCGGGGAACGAAGTTTCAGCTCGCGATCAACAACCTCGCGAATAACCGGAACATTGTGGGCGTCACACCGGCAGTCGCGGCGACGTCGGCTGTACGCTATTCACCCAACGGCGGCGACTTCCTGAACATTCTGCCGGGACGCAGCATAACGCTGACGATCACGGGCGGCTACGCGCCGAAGCGGTAAGTCCAACTCCGCCGAATAACCGAAAGCCCGCGCGGGAGAAACTCTCGCGCGGACTTTCCGTTTTCGCTGGGAAGAACCGGTAACATTCGCGCCCTTTGCGGCGTATGATGTGCCGGTGTTTATCGACTGGAAAAGGCGCGCATCGGCCAGGGTATTCCTGAATGCGAACCAGGATGTGCTGATGAAGTAAGGCTCGGGTTCCTAAACCAGCTTTGCGTCCAGGGTGATATTCGTATTCAGCAGCCGCGAGATCGGGCAGCCCTTTTTCGCATTCTGAGCCGCTTCGTCGAATTTCGCTTTATCCGCGCCCGGAATCTTCGCCGTGGTGTCCAGATGGATCGCCGTCACGGTAAAGCCGGCATCGGTCTTCTCGAACGTGAGCGACGCCCTCGTGTCGATCGATTCCGCGGTCATGCCGGCATTCCCCAACTGGGCGGAAAGCGCCATGCTGAAGCATCCCGCGTGCGCCGCGGCGACAAGCTCTTCGGGGTTCGTCCCCACGCCATTCTCAAAGCGCGTCGAGAAGGAATACTGTGTGTCCTTCAGGACTCCGCTCGCGGTCGAAACCGTGCCCTTTCCGTCTTTCAAACCGCCGGCCCAGTGGGCGCTCGCTGTACGTGTCATGTGGTCGATCTCCTGTTGGATTTACGAGTGGATTCCGGGAGCTTCATGCCCCAGAGCCTGCACATATTCAATGTACGACCCCGGATAGATTCGCGGTGCGCGGTCCTTGCCGGATTCGCCGCCGAGTTCCAGAACGCGCGTGCCGAGGCCGCGCAGAAACGTGCGGTCGTGCGAAACGAAAATCATCGTGCCTTCGAAATTTTTCAGCGCTTCGATCAGCATCTCGCGCGTGGCGAGGTCCAGATGATTTGTTGGCTCGTCGAGCACCAGAAAATTCGGCGGATGGTAAAGCATCCGCGCCATCGCGAGCCGTGATTTCTCGCCGCCCGAGAGCGAGCGGATCTTCTTATCGATCTCATCGCCTGAAAACTGGAACGCGCCCGCCAGCGTGCGGAGCGAGCCCGCGCCGTCATGTGGGAAGTCGCGCTCGAGTTGGCCGATGATCGTGAGATCCGGATCGAGCACGTCGAGCGATTGTTGCGCGAAGTAGCCCATGTTCAGGCTCGCGCCGAGCCGCACGCTGCCGCCATCGGGCTCCGAGGCCCCGGCGATCATTTTAAGCAGCGTTGTCTTGCCCGCGCCGTTGCGGCCCATTACGGCCCAGCGCTCGCCGCGCCGGATCGTCATACTGAAGCCGTCATAGATCACGCGCGGTCCGTACGCCTTCCGCAGATCTTCAATCACCGCCACCTGATCGCCCGAGCGCGCGGGCGTAAGGAACTCGAACTTCACTACCGTCCGCTTTTTGGGCAGCTCGATCTTCTCCACTTTGTCGAGCGCTTTGATCCTGCTCTGCACCTGCGCTGCTTTTGCGGCATGCGTGCGGAAGCGATCGATGAAGCGCTGCTCTTTCGCGAGCATGGCCTGCTGCCGCGCGAACGCCGCCTGCTGATTGCTTTCTCGAATCGCCCGCTCGCGCTCGT